>JAAFKB010000239.1 GCA_013299055.1 Sphaerotilus sp. | reverse complement strand
CCTACGGCGAGGCGCTGCTGGCGCCGACCGTGCTGTATTCGCCCGTCACCGAGGCGCTGTGGAAGGCGGGCATCACGCCGCACTACTGCGCCAACATCACCGGCCACGGCTGGCGCAAGCTGCTGCGCCACCCGAGCGAACTCACCTACCGCATCCACTCGGTGCCGCCGGTCACGCCGGTGCTGCGCTTCATCCAGGCGCAGGCGAAGCAGGACGACCGCGAGGCGTACTCGACGCTCAACATGGGCGCCGGCTTCGCGATCTTCGTCAAGGCCGAGGACGCCGAGCGCACGGTGGAAATCGCCCGCGCCCAGGGCATCGCGGCGTGGAACGCGGGCGTGGTCGAGGCGGGTCCGAAGCAGGTGCTGATCGAGCCGCTGGACATCGCGTTCACCAACGACGACCTGCAACTGCGCTGAGCACGCGGCCCCCTGCTGACCCGCCGCCATGATCGACTGGCTGCCCGATGACGACGACGGCCACACGCCGTTTCCGCCAACCCGCCGCGCACTCGGGCCGGACAGCGACGCACCGGGTCTGCTCTGTGCCGGCGGGCAGCTCAGCCAGACGCGGCTGGAGCAGGCGTACCGGCAGGGCATCTTTCCGTGGTACGGCGTGGGCGAGCCGATCCTGTGGTGGAGCACGGCACCGCGCATGGTGCTGCAGACGGCCGATTTCAAGCTCCACCGCTCGCTGAAGCAGGCCCTGCGGCGCTTCCTGGCCACGCCGGGTTGCGAGATCCGCATGGACACCGCTTTCGATGCGGTGATCGGCCACTGCGCTGGCGTGGCGCGTGACGGGCAGCGCGGCACCTGGATCGTCCCGGAGCTGATGCAGGCGTACCAGCGTTGGCACCGGGTGGGTGGTGTCCACTCCGTCGAAACCTGGGTGGATGGGCGGCTGGTCGGCGGGCTGTACGGCGTGGGCATCGGGCGGATGTTCTACGGCGAGTCGATGTTCGCGCTGCAGACGGATGCGTCCAAGATCGCGCTGGCGGCGCTGGTGGCGTTCTGCCGCGGCCACGGCATCGCATGGATCGACTGCCAGCAGCAGACGCGGCATCTGGCGTCCATGGGTGCAGCTCCCGTCGATCGCACAGCATTCGAGGCGCACATCGCCCGCGCCACGGCCCTGCCACCGCCGCCGCGCTGGTCCTATGATGTGGCCTTGTGGCAGCAGTTGCCATTGCACACGCCAACGCACTCCAACGCCGACCCCGCGTGACACATCCCCAGGATCTACCGCTCGCCGAACTCCAGTTCTATGCCACGGCGCCTTATGCGTGCAGCTATCTGGACGGGCGCATGGCGCGGTCGCAGGTCGCCACGCCCTCGCACCTGATCAACGCGGACACGTATTCGGAGCTGGTCGCCGCCGGTTTTCGGCGCAGCGGGCTGTTCACGTACCGGCCGTACTGCGACGGCTGCCACGCCTGCCAGCCGCTGCGCGTGCCGGTCAACGACTTCCAGCCCAACCGCAGTCAGCGCCGCGCGTGGCGTGACCACCAGGGCATGCAGATCAGCGTGACCCGGCTGCGCTTCGTGCCGGAGCATTACGCGCTCTACCTCAAGTACCAGACCTCGCGGCACAGCGGCGGCGGCATGGACCAGGACTCGGTGGACCAGTACACCCAGTTCCTGCTGCAGAGCCGGGTGAATTCGCGGCTGGTGGAGTTCCGGACGCAGGGGGTGTTGAAGATGGTGTCCATCCTCGACGTGCTAAACGACGGGCTGTCGGCGGTCTACACCTTCTACGAGCCGGACGACGCCGCCAGCTACGGCACCTTCAACGTGGTGTGGCAGATCGAGCAGGCGCGCACCCTGCAACTGCCCTACGCCTACCTCGGCTACTGGATCGAACACAGCCGCAAGATGGTCTACAAGGCGCAGTTCCGGCCCTGCGAGGTGCTCACCGCGGGGCAGTGGCATACACTCGGCGCATGAGTGAAACCCTGCTGTGGTGGATCGGCGCCGGCCTTGTCATCGGCGCTGAATTGCTGA
>JAAFKB010000238.1 GCA_013299055.1 Sphaerotilus sp. | reverse complement strand
GCGGGGGCAGCATCCGGGCGGCGAGGGAGCCTCTAGACTTGATACATACAAACAATTGCTCCACCCCTTGTGAATCAAGCACTTGGGGGTGTTGCAAGGATGAAAGGAGGTCCACGCGATGAGCGAGGACCACAAAGAGCGAAGCCCCGATCTCGGCCAGGAGATCAGGGCTTCTGAAGGTGTCGATGCGTTGCCCGGCAGGCTCGATCGGTACGGTAAGGCGAAGAATCGCGCGGTCGACGTGGCCGAGTATATCGGCCAGCACTTGGACGGTGAAGGACCGTTGGCGCGTCGTGTGGGGGCTTGCGGCGAGTACCTGCTGTTCCGCCACTACTACACCGCCGACCTACTTCGTCTGCATGCGGCCAGCTTCTGCATGAAGCACCTTCTTTGCCCCCTCTGCGCCATCAGGCGGGGCGCCAAGGCGCTTAAAGCCTACTTGGACCGGTGGGAGGTCATCCAGCAGGATCACCCCGCCCTGCGGCCCTTCTTGGTCACGCTGACGGTCAAGGACGGCGACAACCTGGCTGAGCGGTTCAGGCATCTGCACGAGTCACAGCGGGCGCTCTGGATGCGCAAGCACCGTGGCCGTGGTTGCGTCCTGGACGGTGTCGCCGGTGCGGTGTGGTCCTACGAGGTGAAGCGAGGCGCTGGCTCTGGCCTGTGGCATCCGCACCTTCACATGATCGCCCTCGCAGAGGTTGAGCCGAGCCAGGAACGACTGTCCCGCGAGTGGCATGCCGTGACCGGTGACAGCCACGTTGTGGACGTTCGCCCGATCAGCCAGGAAGACCCCGCTTCGGGCTTCATCGAGGTCTTCAAGTACGCCGTGAAGGCGTCGGACATGGAACTGGCCGACACCGTGCACGCACACCAGACGCTCAGGGGAAAACGCCTGATCGCGTCTGCTGGCTGCTTCCGTGGTGTCGAGGTGCCCGAAGAGCTGACGGACGAGCCACTGGAAGGGCTCCCGTTCGTCGAGCTGCTGTTCCGCCACCTGGGCGGCCAGTACAGGCCGATCAACCGCGCCACGAGGTGACGCAACGGGGGGCGCGCTGCCCTCCGTGTCGAGACTCCGTCAAGACCGTATTTCGACCCTTGGAGGCAAACCACCTGTCCTGGACGGCGGCGGCGCCGCCGAGCCGGCCCCACCCAACGGTTCCGGAGCAAGACCACGTCTCAGCCGGCGGTCCGTCCAGCGGTGACCGTGGCGTGAGGCCCCCCCATGTCTAACAGGGGGGTCAGGTCTGGGATTCTTCACCATCCCGAATTTCCCACTGGTGAGATTTTTCATCCTGTCTTCGACGTGGCATCATCGTGATTCCACTTTTAAGGAGCGAAAACAGATGTCACCCGAAAACTTCGCCCGCATGCGCGGATTGCAAGCTGCCTACACGTCCTCGAACTCGCGCGTTCTGGACATCCCCGACGTTGCCCGCCAACTGGAGGGCAAGCTGAAGCGCGTCCAGTTCGACACCCTCCCCGAGTTCAGCGAGAGCCTGGACAACATCTGCAACCTGTTGGACACCACCCGCCGTGAGTTCCTGGAGCGAGCCATGATGGACGCCATCGGTCGCGCTGAGGCTGCCTTCATGGCCGCCTACAAGGACGCCACCGGTGAGGATTTCGGTGCCTTGGAGGCTTGATCGATGCTCACGCTCACCGGAACCATTCGCGCCGCCATGCAGCTCGGCGGCGGCACCAACCGCAAGACGGGCGAAGTCATCGCCCTTCGCTCCATCGTCCAGATTGAGGGCACAGACCATCGCGGTCTGGTTCAGCTCTTCACCTTGACGGTACCCGACCACTCCCCCTACGTGGACCAGATCGGCGAGCGCCTCAGCTTCCCTGTGCGCACCTGGGCAGTGGGTGGCGCAGAGGTGCGTCTGTCTCACGATCCGAGGTGACCGAGGCGCCTGGATCTGGCCGCGCCGCCTGTGGCGGCGGGGGCAGCATCCGGGCGGCGAGGGAGCCTCTAGACTTGATACATACAAACAATTGCTCCACCCCTTGTGAATCAAGCACTTGGGGGTGTTGCAAGGATGAAAGGAGGTCCACGCGATGAGCGA
>JAAFKB010000237.1 GCA_013299055.1 Sphaerotilus sp. | reverse complement strand
TTGACAAGCCGTTCCGGCTTGAACGCTCGACCCCGGGCTGAACCCCGGGGCTTGTCGCTTCGTCCGGGTAACAGAGGCATCTTTGGTCGCGAAGCCTAGCCAGTCCGTCGATCGATGGGCACACTGCGGGCACTTGCCCGAAGGAGACACCCCGAATGCGCCGAGACCCCGCCGATCCCACCCGCCGCCGCCTGCTGTCCGCCGCCGCGATCGCCCCGCTGCTGCCGGTACTCGGTGGGCTGGGCGGCTGTGCATCGGCCCCGCTGTCGCCGATCGACTCCAAGGAAACCACCGATGCCGCCGCCCTGGCGCTGCTCAACGACAGTGCCGCCGCGCACGGATTGACCGCTTGGCGCCGCGTGCGGGATCTGAACGTGGGCTATGCCGGCGAGTGGCGGACGCTGGTGGGGCGCATCCATCCGGAGCTGAGCGACACGCAGTTCCGCAGCAGCGTGCAGGACCGGCTGCTGCCCGCCGAGGGCCTGATGGCGCAGACCCACATCGGCTCCAGCGGCCACAAGCAGGTGGTGCGCCGTCTGGGCACCGAGCAGACGCCGGGCGACGTGCAGGTCTGGTACAACGGCCGCCCCTCGACCGACAACCCGCTGCGCCACGCCTCGGCGATGGTGGCCGATGCGGCGCGGCTGTTCCTGCTGGGGCCGCTGGCGCTGGTCGATCGCCCGGCGGTGCTGCGGCTGGCCGGGCTGGAGCAGGTCGGCGACTATGCCTGCGAGCGGCTGATGGTGCGGCTGGCGCCAGGGCTGGGCTTCTCGCCGGTGGAGCAGCTCGTGCTGTGCATCGACCGACGCACCCGGCTGATGCGGCGCGTGCGCTACACGCAGGAGGGGCTGTCGTCCACCCGCGGCAGCGTGTCCGAGGTGGATGTGTCGGAGTTCCAGAACATCCAGGGCGTCGAATGGCCGACTCGCTTCCACGAACGGATGCGCAAGCCCATCCCGCTGCTGCCCGTGCGCGACTGGCGGCTCACGGGGCTGGACATCAACCGCGGCTGGTCCGCCGCCGACATCTCCGGCGCGCAGTTCGCGGGCGTGGCGCAACCGGCGGCGAAGGCGCTGCCGGGCAGCAATCCAGTGGTAGGTTGAACAGGGGCGGCGTTCAGCCGCCGGCCTCGCCACCGCACACGCGCACGGCCACCATCTCGCCGCTGTCGTCGATCCCCTGCTCGACGAAGCCGAAGCTGGCATAGAACCGCTGCGCGGCCGTGTTGTCGGGGACGTAGGAGATGCCGATCTGGCGCACACCGCCATGCGCGAGGATCTCCGCGATCAGCCGCTCCAGCGCCTGCCGGCCGATGCCCCCGCCCTGGTGCTGCGCATCGACCATGAAGCGCCAGATGCTGTAGCCGCCCGGCACGCCCGTCTCCCCCGGCGTCGCGTACAGCATGAAGCCCACCAGCGTCTCGTCCGCATAGACGGCGCGGGTCTGGAGGTGGGGGTTGAAGCTGGCCTGCGCGATCGAGTAGCTGTTGCTGGCGAGGTAGTCCTCCTGGTGCGGGAGGAGTTCCAGGTCGGTGATGGCCTCGAAGTTGTCGCGGGTGACGGGGTGCAGGGTGATGTGCAGCGGCTTGGTGTCCGGCCGGCTCGGCCGGCTCGGCGGTCTGGTCGGGAGAAAGGCAGACAGGTCGAGCGGGCGGCTGTGGCCGAGCCAGATGGCGTGGTCGCGGTGGTCGGCGAGTTCGTCGCCGGTGAGGGGATGCACGAACACGGTCAGGCCCGCGCGCTCAGCGTTGAGCCAGGGGACGATCTCGCCGAACAGGGCGGCGCCGAAGGCAAGCTGGCAGCTCCAGTCCGGATGTGGCCCCACCGGCCGCTCATGCACCCGGCCCATCGCCAGCGCGAAGCGTCCGGCGGCGGCTGCGCACAGGGCGCGGGCCTGGGCGATCGTGTCGGCGCTGAAGTAGACGTGGGCGTGGTAGCCCTGGATCGACAACGGGGGGGCTGCTGGGCTGGGCATGGGATTCGATGTGTTCACAGGGGCGGCTCTCATTTCCTGCACGCACCGCGCACAGGTTCCGAGCCGTCCTTGCACTCGGTGATGATGGCGTCGGCCCTCTTGTCGAGCTTGTC
>JAAFKB010000236.1 GCA_013299055.1 Sphaerotilus sp. | reverse complement strand
GGTGGGTGTCAGCGGCCATCCGGCGCGTTTTCCGGCCAAGCTGCCGGAGTTTTTCATCCGGATGCTGACCGACCCGGAGGATCTGGTGGTGGACATCTTCGCAGGGTCGAACACGACGGGTCAGGTGCAGGGCTATCGCATCTAAATGTCGTCGAGGCCATCACTCGACGACACTCTCAGTGACTGCATTCGGCTTCTATATTGCGAAACACCTCAGAATGGCTTCCAACCTATGCCAGAAGTCGGTTCCGAGGCAAGGCCGCATTCAACCGACTGAAGAGATGCGTGCAACGTCGCTCATTTTCAGTCAAGTTCTGTCAATTTAGATGCGATCGCCCTGGGGTCAGGTGGCCGAGGCCGAGGGGCGGCAGTGGCTGTCGTTCGAGTTGTCGCGGGAGTATGTCGCCGCGTCAGTCTTCCGGTTCCTCGACAAGGACGTGTCGGCGGAGCGGGTGCAGGTGAACCATGAGTTGATCATGGCGGGTGGGTCAATTGCACTGACTGATCACCAACAGCGGCCAGCAATTCTGGCCCTTTGAGACAAGAATCTGCAGCACAAAAGCGAAAGCCGCTCGAAAGCGGCTTTCACAATCGGGCACAGCGGTCAATCAACGCGGCAGCGTCGTCGCCCCCATCAGAAACTGATCCACCTCCCGCGCCGCCTGCCGCCCTTCGCGGATCGCCCACACGACCAGCGACTGCCCGCGCCGCATGTCCCCGGCCGCGAACACCTTGGCCACGTTGGTCTTGTAGCCGGTCGCATCGTCGGTCGTCGCCTTGGCATTGCCACGCGCGTCCTTGCTCACGCCAAATGCGTCCAGCACCGTCGCCACCGGATTCACGAAGCCCATCGCCAGCAGCACGAGATCGGCCTTGTATTCCTTCTCCGTGCCGGGAATCTCGACCATCTTGCCGTCCTTGAACTCGATGTGGACGGTCTTCAGCCCGACGACCTTGCCGTCCTTGCCGATGAATTCCTTGGTCGAGATCGCGAACTCGCGCACGCAGCCTTCCTCGTGGCTCGACGAGGTGCGCAGCTTCATCGGCCAGTACGGCCAGACCAGCGGCTTGTTCTCCTGCTCGGGCGGCTGCGGCATCACCTCGAACTGCGTGACGCTGGCAGCGCCGTGGCGGTTCGACGTGCCCACGCAATCCGAGCCGGTGTCGCCACCGCCGATGACGATGACGTGCTTGCCGTCGGCGCGGATCGGGTCTTTCACCTTGCCGCCGTGGTTGACCTTGTTCTGCTGCGGCAGGAGTTCCATCGCGAAATGGATGCCCGCCAGCTCGCGCCCCGGCACCGGCAGATCACGCGACTGCTCGGAGCCGCCGGTCAGCAGCACCGCGTCGAACTCGGCCTTCAGTTGCTCGGCGCTCACCGTTTCCTTGGCCCAGTTCGTGACCTTGGACCCCTTGGGCAAGGCGCCGACCATCACGTTGTTGCGGAAGACCACGCCCTCGGCCTCCATCTGCTTGACGCGGCGGTCGATGTGCGACTTGTCCATCTTGAAGTCGGGGATGCCGTAGCGCAGCAGGCCGCCCGGACGGTCGTTCTTCTCGAACAGCGTCACGTCGTGGCCGGCGCGGGCCAGTTGCTGCGCCGCCGCCAGACCGGCCGGGCCGGAGCCGACGACCGCGACCTTCTTGCCCGTCTTGACCTTGGGCAATTGCGGCACGACCCAGCCTTCGTCCCACGCCTTGTCGATGATCGCGTGCTCGATCGACTTGATGCCCACCGCGTCGCCGTTGACGTTGACCACGCAGGCGGCCTCGCACGGCGCCGGGCAGATGCGGCCGGTGAACTCGGGGAAGTTGTTGGTCGAGTGCAGGACCGTGACCGCGTTCTTCCAGTCGCTCTGGAACACCAGGTCGTTGAAGTCCGGGATGATGTTGTTGACCGGGCAGCCGTTGGTGCAGAACGGCGTGCCGCAGTCCATGCAGCGGGCCGCCTGAACCTTGGACTCATCGGCCTTCAGACCGATGACGAATTCCTTGTAGTTCTTCAGGCGCTTTTCGACCGGTTCGTAGCCCTCTTCGAGGCGCTCGAACTCCATGAAACCAGTGACCTTACCCATGGTGCGTTGACTCTCGCAAATGTTCGGT
>JAAFKB010000235.1 GCA_013299055.1 Sphaerotilus sp. | reverse complement strand
GTACTCGTGCTTCACCGCCGCCGCCGGGGACTTCGGCACCGCCGGCAATCCCTGCGCCGCAGCCAGTCCGGCCTGCAGCAGCACACTCCCCGCCACCACCGCACTGATCCAGTTCTTCGGTCTCATCACGTCACGCATCAAGTCAATGACTTCGCTGAGGCATTTATTTCGGATTTGAGTTATTTGTTTAATATAGTTTGATTTCAATCAACAGGTCTGTTTTTCTGTGCTGAATGCCGGAAGAATTAAGTCTTTCTGATAATAAGTGTAGATTTTGCTCCTTGGTTCCGTTATTAAAAGTGCCGGCATGGAATCGCTCCCAGTAAAATGATGTTGGTATAATTATGTGGGCCAAATCTTGATACGTAAATTTCTGTCGCCACAGTCCGCCATCGACCGTCCCATCCAAGAGGCAGTCATTTTTTTCTGGGAATCCACAAGCCCAATAATGCACCCCATTTCGCAAACTGCTAAATGTAGTAAATGCACACCATGAGTCACTGAGAAATGGATCCCAATCACCTTTGCCAAGTGTGTCTCTGCATATTAATAAACAGTTACGCCAATCAGAATTAATCATTCTATCTCCTATTTTTCAGGATCGTACGGAAATGGTGTTGATTTTCCACTAAGATTCTTTTTTGCATGGAAATGTGGGCATGGGTGATCGTCATCTGCTGGATGCTCTACTAATTCACCGCCTGTAGGGCTGCGATAACCATATGGATCAACGCCTATTCGTTGCCTTAATTCTGTATATGATTTTTGCCCACTGATTGAGCCGGGTTTATTAAATTGATCCCATCCAACAGAACTCCAACCGGACCCTAGGCCAGCAGAGGCGGCAGCTTGCATGAAAGCCTCTGTGCGTGACGGATATGTCTTGCATTGATTAGGTTTTTTGCATGCATCTTCAATTGCTTCAATGCTATTTCGCAGAGCCTTTTGACCGGGTGGCGACATCAAAATCATGGCGCCTATTCCTGCTGCACAAGCAGCAGGTCCACCAGAACACCAACTCAATGTTCCCTGCTGCCCGAGGGGATCTACCGAACTCAGCGGGTTTCCACCCACATAGCTATAGGTATTGATGCCGCCGTGAAGCCCGATGGGATCGGACTGTGTATAGCGCCCGGTGGCGGGATCGTAGTCGCGGAAGCCGTTGTAGAACAGACCGGATTCTGCGTCGGCATACTGCCCCGGGAATCTGAGGTTCTGGGTGAAGGCGCCCAGCCCGGAGGGGTTGGTCTCGGGGGCGGTGTTGCCGAACGGCTCGGCGATCCACCGCCAGCGCAGCCGCCCGCTGGTGTCCACGGCGACCCTGGGCGTGTCCAGATGATCGCTGTGCAGGTAGTACACCAGCGGCGGCGCCGTGGCCGTGGCCCCGGGGGTGAACATCACCACCGGGGTGTCGCCCATCCAGACGTACTCGCGCAGGGCCGCACCCGTGCCGTCGTACTCGCCCAGCAGGTGCCCGGCCGGGTCATGCACGAAGATCACGGTGCCTGCGGAGGAAGCCTTGCGCAGCCGCCGGCCCTGCCCGTCGTAGGTGTAGCTGGTGGTGATGCCGGCCCGGGTGAGCGTGCTCATGCGCCCGGCGAGGTTGAAGGCGGCGGTGTAGCCCTTGCCGGAGTCGGCCAGCGTGTTGCCCATCGCGTCCGGGGTCAGCGTGGAGGCGGGGTTGCTCAGGCCCTTGAGCCGGTTGCTGGCGGGATCGACCGCGTAGCCCTGGGCCACCCCGTTGATCAGCACGCCTGTGCGGTTGCCGTTGGCGTCGTAGCTGAAGCTCCAGGTAGTGGCGTTGGCGGAGACCTGGGTGAGCCGGCCGAGTGCGTCGTGGTCGAAGCCCTGGCGCAGGCCCGGCAGGGGGGCACCGGTGGTGGCGTCGTAGTGGTCGAACGCCTTGATGCGGTCCCCCGCGTCGTAGCTGAGGTCACGCACGACCGGGCCGAGCCGGTAGCGCACGAGCCGTCCGGCGCTGTCGAAGACCCGCTCGTGGGGCTGCAGCGCCCCGCCGGCCAGCACCCACTGCCAGCTCCGGGCCGCGCCGAACGGCTCCCACTGCACGTTCGTCAGCAGCACAACGGCCGCTACCCGCGGTGTGGCAGGAAACCCGATGGCGCTG
>JAAFKB010000234.1 GCA_013299055.1 Sphaerotilus sp. | reverse complement strand
CTCAAGGCCCGCGGCTACGAGTTCACCAGCCAGACCGACACCGAGGTCATCGCCCACCTGATCGACTCGCTCTACCAGGGCGACCTGTTCGACGCGGTGCAGAGCGCGCTGCCGCACCTGCGCGGCGCCTACGCGATCGCGGTGTTCTGCCAGGAAGAGCCGCTGCGCGTCGTCGGCGCCCGCGAAGGCTCGCCGCTGGTGCTGGGCGTGGGCAAGGGGGAGAACTTCCTGGCGTCGGACGCGATGGCGCTGGCCGGCGTGACCGACCAGATCGTCTACCTCGAAGAAGGCGATGTCGTTGATCTGCAGCAGGGCAAGTACTGGATCACCGGCAAGGCGGACGGCGGTGCCCGCGTGCGCATCGACCGGCCCGTCAAGACCGTCAACGCCCACAGCGGTGCGGCCGAACTCGGCCCGTATCGCCACTACATGCAGAAGGAAATCTTCGAGCAGCCCCGCGCCATCGCCGACACGCTCGAAGGCGTCGAGGGCATCACCCCGGACCTGTTCGGGGATGAAGCCGCGACCGTGTTCAGCCAGATCGACAAGGTGCTGATCCTCGCCTGCGGCACCAGCTCGTACTCGGGCATGACGGCCAAATACTGGCTGGAAAGCATCGCCAAGATCCCGGCCCAGGTCGAGATCGCCAGCGAGTACCGCTACCGCGACAGCGTGCCGGACCCGAAGACGCTGGTCGTCACCATCAGCCAGAGCGGCGAGACCGCCGACACGCTGGCCGCGCTGAAGCACGCCCGCTCGCTGGGCATGACGCAGACGCTGACCATCTGCAACGTCTCGACCAGCGCGATGGTGCGCGAGTGCAAGCTCGCCTTCATCACGCACGCGGGCGTCGAGATCGGCGTGGCCTCGACCAAGGCGTTCTCGACGCAGTTGGTCGCGCTGTTCCTGCTGACGCTGGTGCTGGCCAAGCAGCGCGGCAACCTGCCGGAAACGGGCGAAGCCGCGGCGCTGCGCA
This sequence comes from Sphaerotilus sp., assembly GCA_013299055.1. Lineage (GTDB taxonomy): Bacteria > Pseudomonadota > Gammaproteobacteria > Burkholderiales > Burkholderiaceae_C > Sphaerotilus. The sequence continues at coordinate 1,151 of JAAFKB010000234.1, read as the reverse complement.
ACCTGCGCCACCTGCCGGCCGCCGTGCAGTCGGTGCTGGCGCTGGAGCCGCAGATCATCGCGTGGGCGGAGCTGTTCACGCCGAAGCAGAACGCGCTGTTCCTGGGCCGTGGCCGCCATTACCCGATCGCGCTGGAAGGGGCGCTCAAGCTCAAGGAAATCAGCTACATCCACGCCGAAGCCTACCCGGCCGGCGAGCTGAAGCACGGCCCGCTGGCGCTGGTGGATGCGTCGATGCCGGTCGTCACGATCGCGCCGAACGACCAGTTGCTGGAGAAGCTCAAGAGCAACCTGCAGGAAGTGCGGGCGCGGGGCGGCGAGCTGTTCGTCTTCGCCGACGCGGACACGCGCATCGAGAACGAGCCGGGCGTCCACGTCATCCGGATGCCGGAGCACTACGGCGCGCTGAGCCCGATCCTGCACGTCGTGCCGCTGCAGTTGCTGGCGTATCACACGGCGTGTGCGCGGGGGACGGATGTGGACAAGCCGCGGAATCTGGCGAAGTCGGTGACGGTTGAATGAACTGAGCTGACACGCATTGCGTTGGTGGAGAAAAGGGCCTTCGGGCCCTTTTTGTTGGGCGGCGATCTTGCCGGTCATCCTTGCGGCTCAATGAACCCGCAGCACCTCAAACTGCTGTCGGTTGGGGGTGACCTGTATCGACACCTCATCACCCTCGCATTTACCCAGCATGGCCCTGCCCAAAGGGGCATCGCTGCTGATGACCTGAACGAGCTGAGCGCCGCTGACCAACTGCATGCTGCCGCCATCCGGGCCGAGAAAGAGCTGTTGCTGCTGGTCGTCGGCATCGACCAGGCAGACCAGCGCGCCGAGCTGTATGCCTTTGCTGGCGTCGTAGGGGAGCGGGCGGAATTGGCGCCAATGGGCCAGTGCCTGGCGGATGGCTTCGGCGCGACGGGCTTGGCCGATGGCCAGGTAGGCGGCTTCGAGTCCCAAGGTGTCGTACTTGTTTTCGGCGATGTTTTCTTCGTGCGTCGCCGTCTCATGGGCCTCCCGCACGGCCTGTTCGGCTTGCAGCAGGTCTTCGGAGAGCCGTTGCAGCACCTGCTGCTGCAGCCAGAATTTATCCATGGGAAAGGTAGGCATCTCGAACAAGCGGGGACAAGCGGGGGTCAGGTTTTGATTATGAAG
>JAAFKB010000233.1 GCA_013299055.1 Sphaerotilus sp. | reverse complement strand
GACGGCGAATACGACAGCCTCAAGGCCGACAACCGCCAGCGCATCAACAACGGCCAGGAGCCGGGCAGCCTGCTCGATGTCCTGACCATCGTCGAACACCCGGCGTTCAACACGTTCTACCAAGAGCTGATGGACGAGAAGCTGGTCGGCAACTCCACCGAGCAAGGCGACCGGGACTCCAGCACCGGTGACCTGATCGTCGCCAAGCTGCGCGAAGGGTTTGAGGCGTTCGACTTCGCCATCCCGTTCATCCTGCAGGAAGCCGACGAGGTGATCGAGCACACCGCGCCAGACGTGTCGGCGCTGCCCGCTTTCACGTCCATGTCGCTGGAACACCTCACGAACCAGCTAGGCAAGGGCGACCAGTTCATCTCACAGGACTTGCAGAGCAACGCGCTGTTCGGCGACTACCGCGTCGATGGTGTGGTGATGACAGTGACGGGCTACAACGACTACCTGTCGCGGCTGACGCGGCGCATCGGCCAGTCCCTGGGCCAGCCGCTGCCCAGGGGCAACAAGATCGCCCACCACCTCGATCTGCCGTATCTGCAGGTCCACACCGCCGAGCTGACCGGCTGGCTGGACGACTACATCTGGAGCCGGCTGTTCGGCACGGCCTTCAACCCGCACGAGGGTGAACGCTGGCGCGTGCTGCTGCTGAGGCCGGTGATCGATCACCTCACGCGCATCTTCGGCAACGCGCTGCGCGAGGCGGGCCAGTCACGCCCCGTTGGCGAAACCGAGGTGCGCCACCGCCGGCTGTCGGAGGTGAAACAACTGCTGGTGCGCGAGAGCAGTTCGGTCGAGGTCGGCAAGTGCATCTACCCGCGCCTGCCCTACCCGGCGCGCAATGGCGGTCTGGAAAAGCGTTTCCTCCACTGGGCACAGGCCGACAGCCACGTCGAGGCGTTCTGCAAGATCAGCGAGACGCGCCACGACTTCCTGCGGCTGCGCTACGTCAAGGAAGACGGGCTGCCGGCGTTCTACTCGCCCGACTTCCTGGTCCGCACGGCGGAGGCCATCTACCTCGTCGAGACCAAGGCGCAGCAGCAGGTGATCCATCCCGACGTGCAGCGCAAGCGGCGCGCCGCCGTGGCCTGGTGCGAGCGCCTGAACACGCTGCCGGCCGAGTTGCGCAGCGGGCGGCCGTGGCACTACGCGCTGCTGGGCGAGGACATGGTGGCCGAGTGGCATGACCAGCGGGCACGGCTGGCCGACTTGCTCGACGCCGTGCGCATCGCGCCCGCCGCCGACCACCTGGCGCAGGCCCGGCTGATTTGAGCCCCTGCACGCCGCCGCGCCTCAGCCGGCCACCGTTCCCGCTGCCAGCCCGCCATCGGTGGACAGCGCCTCGCGGCAGCGCACCGGCTGCAGGAAACCGCGCGCCGGATCGACGACCGCCCGTGCATTGATGAACGGCGCCTGCGAGCGCACGCCGCCGAAGATGGTCGCGAACGCCACGTCCGCCGCATCCCGCCCGGTGCCGAAGCGCACGAAGGCCATCGGGATCGCGGTGCCGGACGGGTCGAAGATGTACCAGCGGTCGCCGAGATACACCTCCACGTAGGCGTGGAAATCCGGCGGGCCGAGCGCGGGGTCGGCGCCGAAGTCGGTGCCGGTGGCGAAACGCGCCGGGATGTTCAGCGCCCGGCACAGCGCGATCATCAGGTGCGCGAAGTCGCGGCAGACGCCGACGCGCTCGATCAGCGTGTCCAGCGCCGAGGTGGTCGAGTTCGACACGTTCGACGTGAAGCTCACCCGGCTGCGCACCCAGTCCACGATCGCCTGGACGCGCCCGTGTCCTTGCCACAGCGCACCAAACTCGTGCGCTGCGAGCCGCAGCAGGCGGTCGGACTGGCAGTAGCGGCTCGGGTAGATGTAGCCGATGACTTCCGGCGGCAGGCGGTAGACCGGCACTTCGGGCAGGTGGGCCGGCTCGGCGAAGTGGTGGGTGATGTCGAGCGTGGCGGCGTAGGACAGCTTCAACGGGCCGGGCAGCGCGCGCACGCGCATGTAGCGGGTGCCGGTGGCGGCGTCGGTGTGGATGTGCGGGACGACCGGCTGGCTCAGCACGAGGCTCTCGGCGCTGACCTGCTGGCAGGCGGTCTGCGCGGCGTGGATGTTGAAGACGAAATCGGCGCCATTGGCATCGATGTCG
>JAAFKB010000232.1 GCA_013299055.1 Sphaerotilus sp. | reverse complement strand
CGCGCCGTCTCGTCCACCGACACCACCGGGCACAGGCCGGGCAGGGTGGTGATCAGCGCGTCGAGCCGCGGTTGTAGCCAGCCGTGCGCGACCGGCGCGGGGCAGACCACCGTCACCAATCCCTCGTCGAAATAACTGCCGATGCGCTGCAGGCCACTGCGGATCACGCCCAGCGAGCGCACCACGCTTTCATGCAGCACCCGTCCGGCAACGGTCAGCTCGACGCCCCGGCCCTTGCGGCGGAACAGCGGCTGGTCGAGCTGGGCTTCGAGCTGTGCGATCTGGTGGCTCACCGCCGACGGCGACACGCACAGCTCGTCCGCAGCCAGCACGTAGCTGCCCAGCCGCGCCGCCGCCTCGAAGCCGGACAACAGCCGAAAGGAGGGCAGGCGGGCGTTCAAAAGATGAGATTCATTCATTGGTCAGACCCAAAAAAGTCGCTTTTGGTGCAATTTTATTCATGTGAAGATTCATTCATCGGTTCGGCAATGACCGCCGCCACCAACACCAACCACCTGGGGAACACCACATGCACAACACCACACCGACCCGCCGCCAGTTCGGCCGTCACCTTTTGACCCTCAGCACTGGAGTTGCCATGGGCGGACTGTTCGGCTGCGGTGGCAGCGAAGCGGCGGACGACGAAGGCCCGCTGGCCCCGTTGGCACAGGCGCAGGCCGTGGCGGTGCGTCCTGCCGTGCCGGGGACAATGCCGGACGAGGGCGAGCCGCACAAGCGCACCTGGATGGCGTTTGGCGCCAGCGCGTCGATCTGGGGCAATGCGCTGCTGCCGGTGGCACGGGCGAACCTGGGCCTCATCGCCCGCACCATCGCGCAGTTCGAGCCGGTGACGATGCTGGTGCGCAGCAACGAGCAGGCGCTGGCGGCGAGCGCCTGCGGGCCGAACGTGGCGCTGCTCGTGTCCACGATGGACGACCTGTGGATGCGCGACACCGGGCCGGTGTTCGTCAAGGACGCCTCGGGGGCGCGGCGCGGGCTGAACTTCAACTTCAACGGCTGGGGCAGCAAGCAGACCGCGCGCCAGGACCGGCTCGTCGCCGCGGCGGTGACCAAGGCGGCGGGCGTGCCGCTGACGGCGACTTCACTGGTGCTGGAGGGCGGCGGTATCGAGGTGGACGGGATGGGCACGGCGATCATCACCGAGAGCTGCGTGCTGAACCGCAACCGCAATCCGGGGCTGACCAAGGCGGAGGCCGAGGCTCAGCTCAAGACGCTGCTCGGGCTGAAGACCATCATCTGGCTGCCCGGCATCGCGGGCAAGGACATCACCGATGGGCACACCGATTTCTACGCCCGCTTCGCCGCGCCGGGGGTGGTGATCGCGCACATGGACAACGATCCGGCGTCCTACGACAACGCGGTGACGAAGCGCCATCTGGCGATCCTGAAGACGGCGCGGGATGCGCGGGGGCAGTTGCTGAAGGTGGTGGTGCTGAATGCGCCGACGAGCGTTCGGCCTGGGTTGGCGTCGAACGATTTTGCGGCGGGGTACGTCAATTTCTACGTCTGCAACGGCGCCGTGATCGCGCCGCAGTTCGGCGACGCGAAGGCGGATGCGGATGCCAGGAGCGCCCTGCTGGAGCTGTTCCCGACGCGGGAGGTGGTGCAGTTGAACATCGACGGGATCGCGGCCGGCGGGGGCGGGATTCACTGCACGACGCAGCAGGAGCCGGCTTGATCTGCTCGCTGCATGACAATCTCGCCCCGGAGGGAAGGGGCGAGACATGGCGGGGATTTTCATCAGATGCCGGCGCGGCCCGCACCTGCAACTCCATCACCTGCCGCTCGAAGGTGCGCGCCATCACCCGCTCCACTTCTTCCAGATCGCCCGATCCAGCCACATCGTCAGCCACCCCTGGCCCTCAGCGCCTTCGTGTAGGGTGACCAGTTCGTCGTCTTGTACTTCTGCTTTGCCGGCTTGCTCATCCCGTCAGCCTACTTCACCGCTCGTCCATCCGTCGGCAGGGTGGGTTGTGCAACAAAGCCGTTGCCCACAGCCGCACGGCAGGCCGTGTTGGAGCCACTCCAGTCCAGCAGCCCTCCCGCCTGTGCCGCGGCGCCACGCCGCCGCACGGTCATCTCGGCGAGGATGCTCAGCGCGATCTCTGGTGGCGTCAGCCCGCCCAGGTTCAGGCCCACGGGACCGCGC
>JAAFKB010000231.1 GCA_013299055.1 Sphaerotilus sp. | reverse complement strand
CGCTGGCCGGGTTCGGGCGGAAACGGTCGCTGGTCAGGAAGATCACGCCCGACGTGCCCAGCGAGACAAAGCCCTCGCCCGGCCGCACCGCGCCGATGCCGACCGCGCTCGCCGCGTTGTCGCCACCACCGCCCGCGATCACCACACCCGCCGGCAAGCCCCAGCGCGCGGCCAGCTCCGCCTTGAGCACGCCCGACACCTCGCTGCCCTCGACCAGCCGCGGCATCTGCGCCTCGGTCATGCCACACGCGGCCAGCACCTCGGCCGACCAGCGCCGCTCGGCGACATCGAGCCACAGCGTCCCGGCCGCATCGCTCATCTCGCCGACGCGCTCGCCGGTGAGCATGAAGCGCAGCCAGTCCTTGGGCAGCAGCACGGTCGCCGTGCGGGCGAAGAGATCCGGCTCGTGCTTGCGCACCCACAGCAGCTTCGGCGCCGTGAAGCCGGGCATCGCCAGGTTGCCAGCGATGGCGTGCAGCCGCGGACACGCCGCCTCCAGCTCCGCGCACTCGGCGCCGCTGCGCCCGTCGTTCCACAGGATCGCCGGCCGCAGCACCTCGCCCGCCGCGTCCATCAGCACCGCGCCGTGCATCTGCCCGGACAACCCGATGGCGCGCACCTGCGCGAGCGCCGCGCCGTGTTCCGCCTTCAGCCGCTGCATCGCCCGCTCCGTCGCCGCCCACCACTCGCCGGGCGCCTGCTCGCTCCACAGCGGCTGCGGGCGCTGCACGGTCAGCGGCTCGCCGACGACGGCGTGGATCTGGTGCTGCGCGTCGAGCAGCAGGAACTTGACTTCGGACGTGCCGAGATCGATGCCTAGGTACATGCAGTGGTTCCGAAACGGTTGTCCGCCTGCTTGCGGAACTCGCTCGGCGTCATGCCCTTGATTTCCAGGAAGCGGCGGTTGAAGTTGGCGACGTTGTTGAAGCCGACTTCGTAGCAGATGTGGGTGATCAGCCGGTCGGACTCCATCAGCAACTGGCAGGCGCGGTTGATGCGCACGCGGTTGACGAAGTCGGTGAAGGTGTTGCCGGTGGCACGGCGGAAGAAGCGGCTGAAGCGGCTCTCGCTCATGCCAAGTTCGACGGCGATGTCGGCCGCCGAGAAGGGCTGCGAGAGATCGTCGGTGATGCGGCTGACGACGGCGTCGATCTGGTCGAGCGAGTCATCGTCGTCCACGCTCTGCATCTGCACGTTCGACAGCAGCCGGTAGTCGGTGCTCGCCGAAAGGTCGCACAGGAAGTCGCAGAACGCCGTGAAGCGCCGCAGCCCGCGCCCCGCCTTGACGCGGTGCCAGTGCTGCTGGGCGCGCTCGCCCATGCCGAAGAACTCGATGCCGTGGCGTGCCCGCTCCAGCAGCGGCAGCACCTCGGCCAGCTCGGGGATCGTCGCCGCCGAACGGGTCAGCGGCTCGTGGTGGAACTGGATCACCAGATCCCGCTCGGCCACGCCGCCTTCGGGCAGGTCCATCGACAGCCAGTTGTGCGGCAGGCGCGGCCCGGTCAGCACGAGGTGGCCGGGCTGGAACTGGCCGATCCAGTCGCCCACGAACGCCTTGCCCGAGGTGCTGGTGATGAGGTGCAGCTCATATTCGTCGTGGTAGTGCCAGCGTGCCAGCGGCGTCGGGAAACCGTGTGCCAGACAGCGGATGAACCCGGCCTCGCCCGGCACCTCGTAGCCCAGGTCGGGCGAGCGGGCGTAGTCGTGCTCCAGCTCGGGCTTGAGCTGGCGCGGCGTGGAGCGGGGCTTGGCGGGCATGGCCGCAAGCTTATCCGGCAGCGGGTCCGGCGTGTTCGGCCACGAAGCGCGCGACCCGCTCGCCCGCCCCGCGCACCGCAGCAACCAACCGCGCGTCCTCGGCCAGATCGCCCCACAGCGGCCGGTCGGCGCAGAAGGCCGCCACCGGATCCGCCGATTCACAGACCGCGTGCGCCACCGCCGGGTCCATCGCCTGGTCCTGGTAGGTGTACGGAATCTGCCCGGCGTGCCAGCGTTGCAGGTAGGCCAGGAACAGCGCCGGCAGCATCGCCACGCTGTCGATGGTCTCGCCGCGCGCCAGCCGCTCGCGGACCGTCGGCGCGATGAAGCCGGGGATCTTGCTGAACCCGTCCATCGCCACGCGCTGGTTGGTGTCGCGGATGGCGGGGTTGCCGAAGCGGTCGAGCACCACGTCGCG
>JAAFKB010000230.1 GCA_013299055.1 Sphaerotilus sp. | reverse complement strand
GCTGCGCTATCCAGGGGAGTAAGGGCGCGACGTTGCGGTGGTGAGCGCGGGCTTCAGTCGGCGAAGACGTATTCGAGCATTTCGTCCCCATGCGCATCCGGCTGGCCGGTCGAGACCCAGCCGAGGTACCGGTAGAAGCCATAGGAACGCACCTTCGGATCGGCCGAACAGCCGAGGAAGAGCCGGCGGTGCCCGTGCTGCGTGTGCAGGTCGGCCATCATCCGGTCGAGCAGCCGCCGGCCGATGCCGCGGTCTTCCCACGCTGGCAGCAGCGCGAGCACCACGACCTCGCCTGTTTCCGGTGCGCCGAAGCAGTAGCCGACCATCTGCCCACCGTCCAGACAGACATGGCCCGGCAGCGATCCGTCGGCGATGCCGTCGCGCCAGGTGTCGCGGGTGACGCCGATGCGGGCCAGCTCGGTGATGGAAAAGGCGTTCTCGCGGGTCCGGCCGCGCAGATCGACGCAGGCGTCGGCGTCCTCGGGCACGGCGGGGCGGTAGGTCAGGGTCATGGGCGGGTGTCCTTCAATGGCTGGCCCTGCATCATGTCCGCGCAGGCCAGGTCGAGCAACTGCATCGGCGCGATCCTCCACTCGGCCGCGACCCGCCATCTCGAATACGCCCACCCACGTCCCCATCGCAGAGGACATCCAGCGGGTGGCGCGTTCGTCAGACTGCGGGAGAACTTCAGGAGACATCCGTGCCCGACACCCGCCGCCGACAACTGCTTGCCGCCACCGCCGCCACCCTGCTGGCGCCCCTGCCGATGGTCAGCCGCGCCGAGACCTTTCCCGACAAGCCTGTGCGTCTGGTGGTCGGCTACGCACCCGGGACCGCGCCCGATGTCCTGGCCCGCCTGTTGGCCACACGGCTCGGTGAATTGCTCAAGCAGCAGGTCGTGGTGGACAACCGGGCCGGCGCGGGCGGGCAGATCGCCGCGCAGAACGTGGCCAAGAGTCCCGCCGACGGCTACAGCCTCCTGCTTGGCGAGGTCGGGTCCATCGCGATCGCGCCGGCCGCCTTCAGCAAACTGCCCTACGACCCGGCCCGGGAGCTGGTCGGGGTCAGCGAGGTGGGGAAGGTTGATTTCCTGCTGGCGGTGCCGGTGAAATCGCCTCACCAGACCGTGGCCGACTTCGCCAGGGCCTACAAGGGCAAGGCGGACAAGGTCAACTTCGGGACATTTGGCGCGGGGACTTCGGGGCATTTCGGTGCCGAGATCTTCGGCGAAGCGGCAGGTTTTGCGGTCGAGCCGATCCATTACCGCGCCACGGGCGATGCCCTGACCGGCCTGCTGGCGGGGGATGTGGCGGGGGCCTTCGTGTCCACCGCGCTGGGTGCGGCGCAGATCAAGGGCGGCAAGCTGCGGGCGCTGGCGACCACGGCCCCCGTGCGTTCCACGCTGCTGCCGGAGGTACCGACCTTCGCGGAAGTCGGTTTTCCCAAGCTCGATTTCTCCGCCTGGTTTGCCGTGCTGGCACCGGCCGGAACGCCGCCGGCCATCCTGGACCTGCTGAACCGGCAGGCCGTGGCCGCCGTGCAGACCCCTGACAACCGGGCACGCATTGTCGAAGCCGGGTTCAGCGTCTCCGGTACGTCGCGCGCCGACACCGAGCGCATGCTCAAGGCCGAAGCCCAACGCTGGGCCGCCATCGTCAAGGCCACCGGTTTCAAGGGCGACTGAGACGCAGGAGACACGGGCCTGCCTGGGGGCCTGTTCACTGTCCCCGGTAGACCGGTGGGCGCTTTTCCATGAAGGCGCGCGGGCCTTCGCGGGCGTCCTCGGTGGACAGTACTTGCCGCTTGGCTTCGTTTTCCATCTGAAAGCCCGCTTCGAGTGGCTGGCCGCTGGCCAGGCGCACGGTGCGCTTGACCGCCTGCACGGCCAGTGGTCCGTTGCGGGCGATGCGTTCGGCCATCGCCATCGCCACAGGCATGACCTGATCGGCCGCCACGACGCGGTTGACCAGACCGATGCGCCAGGCCTCGGCCGCCGAGATCGGCTCACCCGTCAGCAGCAGCGCCATCGCCAGCGCCTGGGGGATCTGGCGCGGCAGGCGCACCATCGAACCGGCAAACGGCAGCACCGCCCGCTGCACCTCGGGCAGGCCGAAGGTGGCGTGTTCGGCGGCGATGCGCAGGTCCGTGCCGAGCATCAACTCGCATCCGGCGGCCATGCAAGCCCCGTTGATGGCCGCGATGA
>JAAFKB010000023.1 GCA_013299055.1 Sphaerotilus sp. | reverse complement strand
CGGAATCTCGGTGCGCTCGACGACCGCCCAGATCGTGTCCATCTGCAAGGGAGGTTGGGACACATTCTCGACTTCGGACGGAATCCATCCGTCAGATCCAACTTCGAGGACTACTCGGTCGGATATAGGCCCAAAGGAATGACGCACAACGGGGATCGAGCGAAACCCGAACCACACGGTTTCCGTGGCGTCCAGCGCCAGCGGCGCCTCCACGCCTTGCGCCAGCGCCCGCAGCAGCTCGGCCCGCCCGGTCTGCGCCCGACGGGTCATGTTGCCGTGGCCGGCACGGGTGACCGGTCCTGGTCCTGCCGGGCGTTCTTCACCAGCACGTAGGCACTGAGCTGCTCCAGCCAGTCGCGCTGCGTCTCAGCCCGAGCTTCACCCTCCAGTGTCTCGGTCAGTTCAGCCAGCGCCATCAGCAGGTCGATGTACTCGGCCAGCCCGACCTTCGGATACCCGGCCTTGTCCGCCGCCACCCGGTCGGCCAGCACCTGCCGCGCCGCCGTTTCCCGCACGGCGCTGTCCACCACATTCAGCCGTTCATGCGCCGCCGCACGCTCCATCAGCCACCGCTTGAGCGCCGCCTCTTCACGCGGCGGATTCAGGTTCAACACGACACAGCGGCGCACGAAGGCCGCCGGCAGTTCGCGCTCCTCGTTGGTCGTGATGACCACCAGCGGCATCCGCTCGGGCGGCACCTTGTGAACGCGGTCGAGCGGATCGGCCTTGAAGCTGCGGTTGCCCAGCACCTCCAGCAGCGCGTTCGGCAGATCGGCGTCGGCCTTGTCGATCTCGTCGATCAGCACCACGTCGAGCGGCTGCGCGCCATCGCCGCCTTCCGCATCCCGGATCGCGCTGCCGAGTGCGCCATAGCGGACGTAGCGCACATTGGTCGGGTCCAGCAGGCTGCGGCCGTTGTCGTCCCGCACCTGCGCATCCGCCAGCCGCTGCACCGCGTCGAAGCGCCACAGCAGGTCCAGCGCCTCGAAGCGCGGGTGGATCACCTCCACATGCAGCCGCCCTTTCAGCACCGCCGCCGCCGCCCGCACCAACTGGCTCTTCCCACACCCCGCCTCGCCCCGCACCAGCAGCGGACGCCGAGCGGCCATCGCCACCGTGAGGGCGTGGATCTCGGACTGGTGCCAGAGGTGGCCAGCGGGGTCGAAGCGGTCGAGATCCTGGTCGAGGGTCTGGCGGGTGCCGGCGCGCAGGCGGGTGAAGGGGTGGTCGTGGGGCGAGGTGGTCATGCTGGTTGCGGGGTACGGGTGTTGTCTGGGTGCTTCTCGTCAGCGGGGTGGCGATTGCAGAAGCGGAGGTCGCGCCACATCTCCTCGATGTCGGCAACCAGTTCCTTGGCGGTCATGCCAATCAGTGCATCCGCAATGTCGGGATCGCAGACAAACGCGGGAACGTCGAAATTCCGAGAGAACCTGTCAGCAACCGCGCAGTGGGCATCGACATGGACGACCAGACACGGCGTGACCATATCGACTTGCCGAATGCTCTCGATGCGTCGCCCGATCCTGGCCCGCCTTGTATCGGCCAGATCCTCATCGTCCAGTCCGACCTCTGGCGCATCCGGGTCATCTGGGAACAACGCGACATAGACCGCACGTTCAAACACATGTACTGCCTTGTCGGCCGCAGCGGGTACCGAAATCTCGTACACGCTCGGCGAGCGGGGGCGCCTGCAGTTCTCCGAAGACACCAGCTCCAGACGGCCCCCGCACAACACGGTAGCGAGCACGGCACAGTACAGGTGGGCAGCGTTGCCAGCGCGCTTCGGGAATCGGTAGAACTCTCCTGCCGCCTGGGCATCCACAAGCCGGCACACCGCGAGGCAGTAGATCGACACTGCCGCCAATTCGGCGGCACGTCCAATCTCCGGGCGGCCATCGGCACACGCCTTCAACGCTCGTCGGGTCGCGAACATGGCACCTGTTGCCTCCTTGTCGGAAGCACCCGCCAGCCACCGCACGAAGCCTTCACGGTCAGCCAAGGCAGCGGGGCGACGCCTGTTCCACTTGTCGAGGCACAAGGTCGTCCAGAACGCCTCCGATTCCTTCAGCCGTTCGATGACCAGCTCGCATTGATCAGCAAGCGAATCGACTTCCAGCGGATTCACCTCGGTGGGCTTGACCTGCGGAGCCGTGGGGCTGTGGAAGTCGCCGATGGACTGCTGCTTGCCGACCAAGTCGCCAACCAGGAGGTTTTCCCTGGAAGGTGAGTGGTACTCGGGGCACCGTTCCTGCATGAACGACGGAACGACCTGGTCCGAGTCAGCGTCGTCGAGCATGAGCACCCAGCACCATTTCTTGTTGTGCTGCTTCTGCTTGTAGAGACGCTTCTCAATTTCGAATGCCTCGAACGCGACACCTCGGCCAGCAGGTTCCTTGTCGATGTCACGACATGCCAAGGTCGCGTATCTGGGCGTGCAAAGACACAGCACATGGTCTGCGGAGTCGAGACACTGCCGCATCCAGTCGCGCCACTCTGCCAACGGCAGGTTGTGACCGACCACATCCCGCTCATGCCAGTAATCCAGCAGCACGTCCGCACCGCGCTGCCTGAGCTTGGTGGCCAATGCCCGAACCGCCGTTTCCGGCCAATCCGGGTCATCGCTGGCATGGCTGATGAAGATCTTTTTCGCTCCCCCGTCCGCTGACATCTGAACTTCTGCTTGCTGATAATGCGGGTTTGTTCATGTTGGCGCCCCAGGTGAAGCACGGCCTCACGCCGTCGAAGCCTGCGCCTGCTCACTCAGGCCAGCAAGCACCACGGAGCCGAGAGCCACGCCCCCAACCCCGCCGCCAGCTCACGCCAGCTCTTCCTTGCGCAGACTCACGATCGGCGCCAGCACCGTCTCCAGCGCCTGCATCTGCGCCAGCGCCGCGCGCATCACGCCTTCCTGCGTCTCGTGCGTCAGGATGATCACGTCGGTCTGGTGCTCGCCGTCGTTGGACTCGCGCTGCAGCACGGCGTCGATCGAGATGTCGGAGGTCGCCAGGATCGAGGTGATCGCCGACAGCACGCCCTTCTGGTCCGCCACGCGCAGGCGCAGGTAGAACGCGGTGCGCACCTGCTCGATCGGCAGGATCGGCGTCGTGTGCAGCTCGTCCGGCTGGAAGGCCAGGTGCGGCACGCGGTGGTCCGGGTCGGCGGTGTGCAGGCGGGTGATGTCCACCAGGTCGGCGATCACGGCGGAGGCGGTCGGCTCGGAACCCGCACCCTTGCCGTAATACAGCGTCGTGCCCACGGCGTCGCCCTGCACCATCACGGCGTTCATCGCCCCTTCGACATTCGCGATCAGGCGCTTGCTCGGCACCAGCGTGGGGTGGACACGCAGCTCGATCCCGGCGGCCTGTCGCTTGGCGATGCCCAGCAGCTTGATGCGGTAGCCCAGTTGCTCGGCGTAGCGGATGTCCACGGCCGACAGCCTGGTGATGCCCTCGACGTGCGCCTTGTCGAACTGCACCGGCACACCAAACGCGATCGCGCTCATCAGCGTGGCCTTGTGCGCGGCGTCCACGCCTTCGATGTCAAAGGTCGGATCAGCTTCGGCGTAGCCCAGACGCTGCGCTTCCTTGAGCACCACGTCGAAGTCCAGCCCCTTGTCGCGCATCTCGGACAGGATGAAGTTGGTCGTGCCGTTGATGATGCCGGCCACCCACTGGATGCTGTTGGCGGTCAGGCCTTCGCGCAGCGCCTTGATGATCGGGATACCACCCGCGACCGCCGCCTCGAACGCGACGATCACGCCCTTCTCGCGGGCGGCCGCGAAGATTTCCGTGCCGTGGACCGCGAGCAGTGCCTTGTTCGCCGTGACCACATGCTTGCCGGCGGCGATCGCTTCGAGCACCAGCGCCCGGGCGATGCCGTAGCCGCCGATCAGCTCGATGACGATGTCGATCGCAGGATTGGCGATCACCTGGCGCGCATCGGCCACGACGTCCACGCCGTCGCCGACGATCTCGCGGGCGCGCTCGACGTTGAGGTCCGCCACCATCGTGATCTCGATGCCACGGCCCGCACGGCGGCGGATCTCTTCCTGGTTGCGCTGCAGCACGTTGAACGTGCCGCTGCCGACGGTACCGATGCCCAGCAGGCCGACTTGGATGGGTTTCATGGCGATCTAATCTATCTGTCTACGGTCAAAAAACGGGTCGAGCACCCCGATGCCCCGTGGGCGATCAGGTGCCGTGGCGGCGGCGGTAGCCGTCCAGGAAGCGGGCAATGCGCCCCACCGCGTCGGTCAGGTCGTCCGAGTTCGGCAGGAACACGAGGCGGAAATGGTCCGGCGTCGCCCAGTTGAAGCCGGTGCCCTGCACGATCAGCACCTTCTCCTCGGCCAGCAGCTCGTAGGCGAACTGCTGGTCGTCGGCGATCGGGTACATCCGGGGGTCGAGCTTCGGGAACATGTACAGCGCCGCCTTGGGCTTGACGCAGGTGACGCCCGGAATCTCGGTCAGCAGCTTGTGCGCCAGGTCGCGCTGGCGGCAAAGGCGCCCACCTGGTGCGACCAGATCCTTGATGCTCTGGTAGCCGCCGAGCGCGGTCTGGATGGCGAGCTGCCCCGGCGTGTTCGCGCACAGCCGCATCGAGGCCAGCATGTTCAGCCCCTCGATGTAGTCGCGGGCGTGGCGCTTGTCGCCCGACACCACCATCCAGCCCGCCCGGTAGCCGCACGAACGGTAGTTCTTGCTCAGGCCGTTGAAGGTCAGCGTCAGCACGTCGTCGGACAGCGCGGCGATGCTGGTGTGGGTGTGGCCGTCGTAGAGCGTCTTGTCGTAGATCTCGTCGGCGAAGACGATGAGCTGGTGCTCGCGCGCCACCTCGACGATCTCGCGCAGCACGGCGTCCGGGTAGAGCGCCCCGGTCGGGTTGTTCGGGTTGATGACGACGATGGCCTTGGTGCGCGGGGTGATCTTGCGGCGGATGTCGGCGAGGTCAGGCATCCAGTCGGATTGCTCGTCGCAGACGTAATGCACCGGCTTGCCCCCCGACAGCGCGACGACCGCCGTGTAGAGCGGATAGTCCGGCGACGGAATCAGCACCTCGTCGCCGTCGTCGAGCAGCGCGTTCATGCTCATCGCGATCAGCTCGGAGGCGCCGTTGCCGAGGTACACGTCATCGACGGTGACGCCCTTGACGCCCTTTTCCTGCGTGTAGTGAACGACCGACTTGCGCGGCGCGAACAGGCCCTTCGAATCCGTGTAGCCGGCCGAATGCGGCATGTTGCGGATCATGTCCTGCACGATCTCGTCCGGCGGCTCCAGCCCGAACACGGCCAGATTGCCGATGTTGAGCTTGATGATCTTGTGGCCCTCCTCCTCCATCTGGCGGGCCTTCTCCAGCACCGGGCCACGGATGTCGTAGCACACGTTGGCGAGCTTGCTGGACTTGGCGACGGTCTTGAGCACGGGAGAGGTCCGTTTCGAAAAGGGTTGGCGGAAGGAGAAGAAAGGCGCAAAAGGTAGAATTTACCGCATCCCGACCCTCCCGGTGCCACCCGCCGCTTGCCGTGAAACTCCAGCCCGACCGCATCGATGGCGTGAACGCCATCTTCTCCACCACGGCCGACATGGTCTCGGTGAACAACCAGGCCAGCCTGCAGCACTGGCGCAGCAGCGTGGTCGTGCCGTTCAAGGGGGAAGTCGTGGCCTGGGCCTGCACGCGCCACGAGGATCTGCGGCGCGAGGATTTCGATGCGCTGATGGTCTACCAGCCCGAACTTGTCATCTTCGGCAGCGGCACGAAGATCCGTTTCGTCCATCCGTCGCTGATCCGCACGCTGATCGACGCCCGCATCGGCGTGGAGTGCATGGACACGCTGGCGGCCTGCCGCACCTACAACGTGCTGGCCAGCGAGAACCGGCGGGTCGTGGCCGCACTGCTGATCGGCTGACGAACGCACACGACTGCCATCAAGGACCATCCAGCGGATGGCTTGAAGCGATCGTATGCACTTATAATAGACGGCTTATCCCCGTCAGGGATCCTCAGACTCAAAGAAATTGCATGACGCCCGCTCTCAACAAACCTCTTCCGGAACTTGAAGCGAATGCAACCGGCGGCGTGAAATTCACCCCCCAGGCGTTCCTCGGCAAGACCGTGGTGCTGTATTTCTACCCGAAGGACAACACGCCAGGCTGCACCACCGAAGCCATGCAGTTTCGTGACCACCACAAGGACTTCGTGGGCGCAGGTGCCGTGGTGTTCGGTGTGTCGCGCGACAACATGGCCTCGCACGACAAGTTCAAGCACAACCTCGAACTGCCCTTCGAACTCATCGCCGACACCGAAGAGAAGCTCTGCCACATGTTCGGCGTGGTCAAGAACAAGATCATGTACGGCAAGAAGGTCAAGGGCATCGAACGCTCGACCTTCCTGATCGACCCCGCCGGCGTGCTGCGTGCGGAGTGGCGCGGCATCAAGGTGGCCGGCCATGTGGAAGAAGTGCTCAAGGCCGTCAAGGAGCTGAAGAGCCCCGCCTGAGCAGGCTTGGCGGCACAGCACGCCTGTGCATAATGGGTTCATGCGCTCCAGACATGAACCGCATCCGCCGACCAACGAGAAGCCGTACAGCCTGCTGTGCGGCTTTTTCTTTTTCCAGTGACGCCCTAGCTCATGCCTCTGCCCAAACCTCCCGCCAAGCGCGGCACCATCCTCGATCCCGCCTCCTTCGACGCCCAGGCCGCCCCCAGGCCCGCCCGGCGCACGCTGAAGGCGCCCGCTGACGGGCCTGTCACCCTGGAATTGCAGCCGCCGTCTCGGCCCGCCGCCGCACCACCGGTCGTCAAACCCGCACCGGTCCCGGTGGCGTCGCCCGCACCTGCGCCCTTGCCCGTCGTGGCGAAGGCAAGCACGCCACGCCCCACCCCGAAGGCCAGCCGCACCCGCACCGCCCGCACCGGCCCGGCCAAGCTCTTCGTGCTCGACACCAATGTGCTGATGCACGACCCGATGTCGCTCTTCCGCTTCGAGGAACACGACATCTACCTGCCGATGATCACGCTGGAGGAACTCGACGGCCACAAGAAGGGCATGAGCGAGGTCTCGCGCAACGTCCGCCAGGTCAGCCGCGAACTCGATGCGCTGGCCGCCAGCCAAGGCGATTCGGCCAAGTTCGACCCTTCCGCCGGCATCCCGCTGGCCCGCACCGGCCACAAGGACGCCGGCGGCAAGCTCTTCTTCCAGACCACCTTCGTCGAGTTCAAGCTGCCCGACGGCCTGCCCCAGGGCAAGGCGGACAACCAGATCCTGGGCGTCGTGCAGGCCCTGCGGGCGCAGCAACCCGAGCGCGAGATCGTGCTGGTGTCCAAGGACATCAACATGCGGATCAAGGCGCGTGCGCTGGGCCTGCCCGCAGAGGACTACACCAACGACAAGACGCTGGAGGACGGCGACCTGCTCTATACCGGGGTGATGGCGCTGCCGGCAGACTTCTGGGAACGCCACGGCAAGACGATGGAGAGCTGGCAGCAAGGCGGCTCGACCTTCTACCGCATCAGCGGGCCGCTCGTGCCGTCGCTGATGATCAACCAGTTCGTCTACCTGGAAAGCCCCGGCAACGCGCCGCTGTACGCCCGCGTCACCGAGATCACGGGCAAGTCGGCCGTGCTGAAGACGCTCAAGGACTACACGCACGCCAAGCAGGCGGTCTGGGGCGTGACAGCGCGCAACCGCGAGCAGAACTTCGCGCTCAACCTGCTGATGGACCCGGACTGCGACTTCATCACGCTGACCGGCACGGCCGGCACCGGCAAGACGCTGATGACGCTGGCCGCGGCGCTGAGCCAGGTGCTGGACGAGCGGCGCTACACCGAGATCATCGTCACCCGCGTGACGGTGCCGGTGGGCGAGGACATCGGTTTCCTGCCCGGCAACGAGGAGGAGAAGATGGGGCCATGGATGGGCGCGCTCGACGACAACCTCGAAGTGCTGGCGCGCGGGGACACGGCCGCAGGCGAGTGGGGTCGGGCCGCGACCAACGACCTCGTGCGCAGCAAGATCAAGATCAAGAGCCTGAACTTCATGCGCGGGCGCACCTTCCTGAACAAGATCGTCATCATCGACGAGGCGCAGAACCTGACCCCGAAGCAGATGAAGACACTGATCACCCGCGCAGGCCCCGGCACCAAGATCGTCTGCCTGGGCAATCTCGCCCAGATCGACACGCCCTACCTCACGGAAGGCTCGTCCGGCCTGACGTTCGCGGTGGACCGCTTCAAGGGCTGGCCACACGCCGGGCACATCACGCTGGCGCGTGGCGAGCGATCACGGCTGGCGGATTTCGCCTCCGAAGTGCTCTGATTCGGGTCGGACGGCGCGAATACCCGGGCATCGCAAACGCAATCCTCGACAGCAAAAGCGCCTATAGGCGCTTTTTTCATGCACCAATATTCAATTTAATGCACCAACTCGATGTAATTCGTGTCCAGAAGTCACGAATACACCAAGTGTGGACTATGACCGCATCCGGCATTGACCCGTGGCAAGCCATGACTATGATCGCCGGCGGATCAAAACATCACGTACCGCAGTTCCAAACCGTACCAGGAAACCGACCCCGTGCCAGCAGGTAGTGCCACCGCAGAGTTCGATGCCGCCAGGCAGGCACTCGCACGTGGGCAGACCATCCAGGCACGCGCGCAGGTGGCTGCAGTCCTGGCGCAGGCCAAGGCAGCGGGGGATCTGATCGGCCAGGCGCGGGCCATCGGATTGCTGGGGCACATCGAGCACCAGCACGCCGACCTGACCGCGGCCCTCGTGCTGGCGCGTCAGGCCGCCCACCTCTTCCACGCCCTGAACGCCACGCAGGAAGAATCCGCAGCCCTGTCCCATGTCGCGCACCTGACCACGCTGCTCGGGCTGGCCGAGGAAGCACTGGAGAGCGCCACGCTCAGCGTGCGGCTGGCCGACGCCCTGCCCCCCGGACTGCACACCGTCGACGCCTACAACTACCTCGGCGTGGCCGCCATCGCCGTGGATGCGGACCATGCGGACGCCGTGCTGTGCAAGGCCATCGCCCTGGCGCAGGACCAGCTCGCTCCGCAGGCCATGGTGCGCCCGATGAGCAACCGGCTCCTCAACGAGCTGTACCGGCTGGAGCAGTGCCACCAGCAAGCGCAGCCCACGGAAGTGCGTCCGGCGATCCTGGAGCAGCTGCAACGCTGCACCGCCTTGCTGGCGTCGCACCACCCGCCGGCAGGAGAGACATTCCTCCAACCCGACGCGCTGCTGGCGGCCACGCTGCACACGGCCCGCGCCGGTGTCCATGCCTACCAGGGCCACGGAGACCTCGCCTTGGCCGCCATGGCCCGGATCGACCTCGCTGCCCTGCCGCCCTGGGTGCATGGTCTCGTCCACGTCGTGTGCACCCGCTGTCAGCTCACTGCCGGCCAGTGGACCGCCGCGCTGGCCACCTCCGAACGCACCCTGGCCGTCGCGACCACACAAGGCCAGATCCCGTTCGCGCTGCAAGCCCACTACCAGCGCATGGAAGCCTTCGGGGCGCTGGGACAGTCGCAGCAGATGCTGCAGGAATTCCGCGCCTTCCGTGCACACCAGATCCAGCAACAGGCAGCCACTGTCATCAGCCGCGAGCGCGTGGCGGCGCTGCGGCTGGCATGGCGCGAACAGTCACGCGCCATCGAAGTCCTGCACAGCAGCACCCGCGCCCTCGAACAGCTCACCCGCGAAGACCCGCTGACCGGACTGGCCAACCGCCGTGCACTGGAGCTGTGCCTGGAGGAGCTGATGTCCCCCCGATCGGACCGGCCAGCCATGCCCTGGTGCCTGGTCCTGCTCGACATCGACGGGTTCAAGCAGATCAACGACCGCTACTCCCACCTGCTGGGCGACCATGTCCTGCGCCAGATGGGCCAGCTGCTGCGCGAGGTGGTGCGCACGCAGGATCTGGCGGTGCGGCTGGCCGGCGACGAGTTCGTGCTCATCCTGCGCGACACCACCGAGCCCGAGGGTCAGCAGATCGTGGACCGGCTGGTCACGGCCGTCGACCAGTTTCCGTGGGCCAGCCTGCAGCCAGGACTGGCAGTGCAGGTGAGCGTCGGTCTGGCACAGGCACTCGACAACGACAGCAGCACCAGCCTGCTGCTGCGCAGCGACATGCGCATGTACGCCGACAAGGCCGGCAAGCTCACCCCAGACTCCAGCCTGCCCGCCTCCCGCTGAACACGGCCCACCAGCGCCGTCAGTCGCCCCAGAGCATCAGGACATCGCGTCCCTGCACCACCAGGTCGATGACCGCACCCACCGGCAGCGTCACCTTGGTGGGCACATGCCCGAACGGCAGCCCGGTCAGGATCGGGGTGGCGCAGACCGAGCGCAGGTGCTGCACCATCGCCTTGAGGTGGTAGCCACGGTCCAGCGGCGACTTCCTCCAGTTCCCGAAATCACCCAGCACGATGGCCTTCTGCGCGGCAAGCACGCCGGCCTGGTGGAGCTGCAGCAACTGGCGCTCGACGCGGTAGGGATGTTCGTTCACGTCCTCGACGAAAAGCACGCCGCCCGTCACCTTCGGCCAGTGCGGCGTGCCCAGCAGCGAGCACAGCACGGAGAGGTTGCCGCCCCAGAGCGTGCCCTGGACTTCCAGCCCGTCGAAGCCCGCCTCGGTGCGGAAGCCCACCGCCTCCAGCGCGCCGGACATCGCCTCGCAGAAGCAGTCCGGCGTGATCTCGTCCAGCCCGCCATCCGCTTCGCTGCGGCCGAAGTCGTCGCAGGCGAGCGGTCCGGCCCAGCTTGCGGCACCCGTGTGCGCCAGCAAACCCATCTGCAAGGCGGTCTGGTCGCTGTAGCCCACCCAGCGCGTGCCGCGCGCAGCGGCGTCGGCGAGCAACGGCCAGTCGATGCGGTCGAGCAGGCGGGTCAGGCCGTAGCCACCCCGCGAGGCCATCGCGACGGAGGGGGCGGCCCGGGCCACGCGGTGCAGCGCAGCCAATCGCACATCGTCGTCGCCGGCGAACCGCTGGAACCTGGCAGTGGCACTTTCGTCGATCTGCACGTCGAAGCCCAGGGCACCGAGACGCCTGGCGGCCAGCCGGATCGGGGCCACCTTGGCCAGCACGCCGGAGGGGCTGTAGATCGTCAGCGTCGGGCGCTCGGCGGGGGCGGATTCAGGCGCAAGGGCGTTCATGGGAGCAGCTCGGGTCAAGGTCGGGAAAGCCATCGGCGGCCAGCTCGCACGCCTCTCCAGCAGGGATGGGCGCAGCGGGCGGCGATGGTAGCGCGGGATCGGTCCGTTCCACGGCACGCTCCTGCAGCCGCTGCGCCTTCTGTTCGGCACGGCGCCGGACAAAGAACGCACGCAGCAGGTCACCACACTGGTCGGCCAGCACCCCGCCCTGCAGCGCCGTGTGGTGGTTCAGCTGCGGCTGCGCGAACAGGTCCACCACCGAGCCAGCGGCACCGGTCTTCGGATCGTAGGCGCCGAACACCACCCGCTTGAAGCGCGCATGGAGCAACGCCATCGCGCACATCGCGCACGGCTCCAGCGTCACGAACAGCTCGCACTCGGGCAGGCGGTAGTTTTCCAGCAGCGCGGCGGCATGGCGCAGTGCCACCAGCTCGGCATGCGCCGTGGGGTCGTGCGTGGTGATCGGGCGGTTGTAGCCGGTGGCGATGACCTGGCCATCGCGCAGGATCACGGCCCCCACCGGCACCTCGCCGACCAGCGCGGCGTTGAGCGCCTGGTCGAGCGCCAGGCGCATGGCGTGTTCGTCGGCGGGCGAGGAGGTGGTCTCAGACATGGGCGGAGATTATGCTGGCGCGATGTCCAATGTCCTCGCCCAACCGCCCGACGACGCCCTGCCCGCACTGGCGCAGGCGCTGTCCCCGCACATCCACCTCGGCACGTCGTCGTGGAGCTTTCCCGGCTGGGCGGGGCTGGTCTGGGCCGGCATGCACCGCGACGCCGAACTCGCCCGCGACGGCCTGCACGCCTACGCCCGGCACCCGCTGCTGCGCACGGTGAGCATCGACCGCAGCTTCTACCGCCCGATGACCGCCGCGCAGTTCGCCGAGTACGCGGCGCAGGTGCCGGACGATTTCCGCTTCATCGTCAAGGCGCCGGCGCTGGTCGCGGACGCCGTGCTGCGCGCTGCGGATGGGCGGGGGATGCAGCCGAACCCGGCGTTCCTCGATCCGCGCACCGCCCTCGACACCTTCGTGCAGCCTGCGCTCGACGGGCTGGGCCACAGGATCGGCGCGCTGGTGGTCGAGATTCCGCCGCTGCCGTCCGTGCTGCGGCGGGACATGCCGGCGCTGTTCGCACGGCTGGCGCGGATGCTGGCCGCCCTGCCCGCGCTGGCGCCCACGGCACCGGAGGGGGTGATCGCCGTCGAGGTGCGGGATGCGGACTGGCTGGTGCCGGCGTTCCGGGATGTGCTGCGGGAACACGGCGCCCGCTACTGCCTGGGCTTGCACCCCCGCCTGCCGCCGATCACGGAGCAGCTTCCGCTGCTGCGGGCACTGTGGCCGGGGCCGTTCGTGTGCCGCTGGAGCCTGAACCGGCTGCACGGCGCGCAGGGCTACGAGGCGGCCAAGTCGGGCTATGCGCCGTTCGACCGGCTGGTCGATCCCGACCCCGACACACGCGCCGCACTGGCCCGCATCGTGCGCGGCACGGCAGCGGCGGGGTTTCCGGTCTACGTCAGCGTCAACAACAAGGCGGAGGGCTGCGCGCCGCTGTCGGTGGTGGAGCTGGCGCGGGCCGTGGTCGCCGAGACCTGATTCGGGCACCATGCGCGCCATGCACACCTTGCCCGATGCCCCATCCGACCTGACCCCCCTGCCCGACACCCCGCTTGGTCGCTACCGCCACTACAAGGGCGGTGAGTACGAGGTCATCGGCGTCGCCCGCCACAGCGAGACGCAGGAGCCGATGGTGGTCTACCGGCCGCTCTACAACGCCAGCGGCCTGTGGGTGCGGCCGCATGCGATGTTCATGGGAACCGTGTGCCTCGACGGACAGACCGTGGCGCGGTTCGAGCCCTTGCCTGCCTGACCCGTTGAACGCCAGGGGCAACAGCACGGCAAAGCGCCGGCTGTTGCGGGTTTTGCATCTTCGGATGCTGCCTACAGTCATGGGCGACGCTGCCAGCCCTCGCCCACATGACCGCATCCCTGCACGACCCCTTGGCCCTCGGCCTGCTGCGCCTGTCGCGGTGGCTGTGGTGGGCGCTCCTGTGCGGTCTCTGGGCTGCAGCGCCTGGCGCCCAGGCGGCGGCACCCCCGACCTGTCCGGCACCCTGCCAGATCGACCTCGCCGGCACCTGGCGTTTCCTGCCCGGCAACCTGACCAGCGCCCTGCAGTTCGATCCGCCACAGCGCAAGCCCGATGCACAGTGGCGTGACATCCGCGTCCCGGCGAACTGGCATCTCGACGGCATCGACCACAGCGGCGTGGCCTGGTACCGCAGGGAATTCGACGCCCCGGCCACGGGCGCCCCGACACGCGCCGTGCTGCAATTCGGCGGCATCGACTACTTCGCCGATGTCTGGCTGAACGGCCGCTACCTGGGTGCGCACGAAGGCTATTTCGAGGCGTTTTCCTTCGACGCGACGCACGCGCTGCGCCCCGGTCAGCGCAATGAGCTGGTGGTGCGCGTGGACAGCCCGGTCGAGCACCCCAGCGCCTGGTCGCTGCGCAAGCGCCTGCTCAAGGGCATCTTCTCGCACCACGACACCCGCCCCGGTGGCGCCTGGTCCACCCGCGGGCAGGAGCGCAACACCGGCGGCATCTGGAGCGATGTCACCGTGCGCTTCGGGCAGACACTGGTGCTCGACGAACCGCAGGTGCGCAGCCGTGTGGACACGGCGACCGGCACCACCGCCGCCACCGTGACGCTGGGCACCTGGAGCGATGCCCGCCGACCGCCCCAGCCCGCCGAGCTGGAGCTGACCTTCACGCCCCACAACTTCACGGGCCGCACCTACCGGGAGCGGCGCGCCTGGCCGGTCGCGGCAGGGCACACACGCCAGTCGATCGACATCGCGCTGCCTGAAGCCAGGCTGTGGTGGCCGGCGGAGCTGGGGCAGTCGCACCTCTACCGCGTGCAGGCCACGCTGCGCAGCGGCGGCCGCGTGCTCGACCAGCGCGACACCGTGACCGGCCTGCGCGAGGTGCGTGTCGATGCGCGCACCCAGCAGTGGCACGTCAACGGCCAGCGGCTGTTCCTGCGCGGCACCAACTACATCCCCACCCAGTGGCTCGCCGAGATGGACACCAGCGCCTACCGCCGCGACATCGCCCTGATGCGTGCGGCCCACGTCAACGCCGTGCGCGTGCATGCCCATGTCGGCGACAGACGCTGGTACCAGGCCTGCGACGAAGCCGGGCTGCTGGTCTGGCAGGACTTTCCGCTGCAGTGGGGCTACACCGACAGCCCCGAGTTCCACGACGAGGCCCAGCGCCAGGCCGCCGCCATGGTGCGCCAGCTCGACCGCCACCCCTCGGTGATCGCCTGGAGCCTGCACAACGAACCACCCTGGGACGCCTGGTGGATGAAATACAAGTACCCCGACTACGACCCGAACCAGAACCGCGTCCTCGACGAGCGGCTGGAACGCACCGTGCGCCAGCTCGACGACAGCCGCTACGTCCACAAGGCGTCGATGTCGGGCGAGCACCACTGGCAGGGCTGGTATTCCGGCCACTGGACCGACTTCAACAAGCCCACCACCCACGCCCTGGTGACCGAGTTCGGCGCGCAGGCCCTGCCCGGCATCGCCTCGCTGCGGCGCCTGTTCAACGAGGACAACCTCTTCCCGGACACCGACAAGAAGCTCGAAGCGTGGCAGTACCACAACTTCCAGCCCGACGAGACCTTCAAGAACGCCAGGATCAGCAAGGGCAAGAACATCCACGAGTTCATCGCCAACAGCCAGACCTACCAGGCGCGGCTGGTCCAGCTCGCCGCGGAGTCGCTGCGACGGCAGAAGTACCGCCCGGTCGGCGCCATCTTCCAGTTCATGTTCGTCGAGGACTGGCCGTCGATGAACTGGGGTGTGGTCGATTACTGGCGCATCCCCAAGCCCGGCTACGACGCCCTCGCCCGCGCCTACCAGCCGCTGCTGCCCAGCATCGAGTGGGACCAGGAGAAACCGGCGGCCGGCAGCGTGGCGGGGTTCGGGCTGTGGCTGGTCAACGACACCCAGCAGACCTACTCCGACCTCCAGTACGCCTGGCGCCTGCACTGCAACGACCGCCTCCTGGCCGAAGGCGAGTTCAGCGCCAGCGTGGACGCCGACGCCGCCACCCGCCTGCGCCGCATCGAATCGCCCGCATTGCCGCAGGGCAGTTGCCGCCTGCACACCCGTGTTGCCCGCCCGCAAGGCCCCACCCTCGCCGAAAACCAGCATGAATTCCAGGTTCCCTGACCCCCTGCGCCCGCCCCGCACCACCACGCTCGGCCTGTGTCTGGCGCTGTGCCTGATGCAGAGCTTCGCCACCGCGCAGACCACCGCGGGCAGCCTCGCCGGCGTGGCCCCGACTCCGGCACGCCCCTTGGTGAACCAGCTCGGCAGCAAACCCGGCTGGCCCGTGCAGGCCCGCATCGTGCAAGCCGAGCGCGACCACCGCCCGCTCCAGGCCACGCTGGTCGAGCTGGCCACTGGCGCGGTGGTGCGGGAGCTGCGCGCCGGCCCTGGTCAACTCGATGCCGACAGCCAGGACTGGATCCGCACCATCGACCTGGGCGGTGCCCTGCCGCGAGGTCAATACGAGCTGCGCGTGGCGGGCCTGGAGCCGGCCAGGATCGAGGTCGGCGAGGGCGTCTACCAGCCGGTCCACCGGGCGCTGCTGCGGGCGTTCTACCTGCAACGCTGCGGCCCGGCGCTGCAGGACGCCGAGACGGGTCTGGAGCACCCCGTCTGCCATGCCGATGACGCCACGCTTGCCCACGCCGACGAGGTCCACCCCAAGGGCCACGCGCTGGGCGCGGCCGGCGGCTGGCACGACGCGGGCGACTACGGCAAGTACGTCTCGACCACCGCCGTGGCCATCGCCCGGATGCTGGCGGTCCACGAACGCGCCCCCACCCGCTACGCCGCCGACGACACCGGCATCCCGGAGAGCGGCAACCGCGTGCCGGACCTGCTCGACGAGATGCGGATCGGCCTGGACTGGATGCTGACGATGCAGCGTCCGGACGGCGCGGTCTACCGCAAGCTCGGTGGCCCGAACTGGCCGCACCAGAAGGCTCCGCACGACGACGTGGTGCCGCGGCTGGTCTATGGGGTGAGTTCGCCCGAGACCGCCAAGGCCGCCGCCACCTGGGCCCAGGCCGCCCGGCTCTTCGCCCCGCACGACGCGAAGACCGCCGCCCGCTACCTCGCGGCAGCGCGGCAGGGCTGGACCTGGCTGGAAGCGCAACCCGGCCCGGCCCAGCGGTTCGACTACGTCGAGGGCGACGACAGCGGCTCCGGCCCCTACCGCGCCAATGCGACCGACACCGAGGAGTCGCTGACCCACGACCGGGACGACCGGCTGTGGGCGGCCACCGAGCTGTACCTGACGACCCGGGAACGCCCCTTCCTGCAGCGGATGGAGCAGTGGCTGCCCGATGCGCCGCTGAACCTGTTCGAGTGGAAGGATCCCGCGGCGCTGGCGATGGACTACCTGCTGTGGCATCCGGTGCTGCAGGGGCGCGAGGATCTGGCCGCCCCCGTGCGTCAGCGCGTGCTGGACCGCGCCCGCACCCTGGCCGAGCAGCACCGCAAGAGCGGCTGGGGCATCGCCAATGCCCGCTTCGTCTGGGGCTCGAACAAGATGACGGCCGAAGAGGGCATCACGCTGTGCATGGCCTACCGGATCGGCGGCAATCCGCAGTACCTGGCCGCCGCCCGCGACCAGCTCCACTACCTGCTGGGGCGCAACCACTTCGGCAAGTCCTTCGTCAGCGGCGTCGGCAGCGACGCCGTGCGCGAGGTCAGCCACCTCTGGTACCAGGTCAGCAAGAAACCGATCCCGGGGCTGTTCGTCGGCGGCCCGAACACGCTGGAGCAGTCGAACATCGCCCCGAAGGGCCGCGGCCCGCTGAGCTGGATCGACGACACCCGCTCCTACGCCACCAACGAATTCGCGCTCGACTACAACGCCAGCCTCGTCGGCCTGCTGGGCGAGCTGGAAACCGACTGCCACACCGCCCGGAGCCCCCGATGACCCGCCCCCACCATGCCCACCAGCTCACCCGCCGCACCGTCGCCCTCGTGCTGGCCGGCGGACGCGGCTCGCGCCTGAAGCAGCTCACCGACCACCGCGCCAAGCCGGCGGTGTTCTTCGGTGGCAAGTTCCGCATCGTCGATTTCGCGCTGTCGAACTGCGTGAACTCGGGCCTGCGCCGCATCAGCGTGATCACGCAGTACAAGTCGCACTCGCTGCTGCGGCACCTGCAACGCGGCTGGAGCTTCCTGCGCGGCGAACTCAACGAGATGATGGAGCTGCTGCCCGCCCAGCAGCGCATCCACGAAGACCACTGGTACCGCGGCACGGCCGATGCCGTCTACCAGAACCTCGACATCCTGCGCAGCAAGCGGCCGGCCTACGTGCTGATCCTGGCCGGCGACCATGTCTACAAGATGGACTACTCGATCATGCTGGAGGACCACGCCGCCAGCGGCCGGGCCTGTACCGTGGGCTGCATCGAGGTGGACCGGCGGGAGGCGTCGGCCTTCGGCGTGATGTCGGTGGACGCCGAGCGCCGCATCACCCGTTTCGACGAGAAGCCCGCCGACCCCGCCCCGATACCGGGCAAGTCAGGACAGTCGCTGGCGAGCATGGGCATCTACCTCTTCAACGCCGACTACCTGTTCCACCTGCTGGAGTCGGACCTGGACAACCCGGCCAGCCAGCACGACTTCGGCGCCGACATCATCCCGCGCGTCGTCGCCGACGGACAGGCGCACGCGCACCCGTTCTCGCTGTCGTGCGTCACCACCAACAGCGAAGCGGTGGACTACTGGCGCGATGTCGGCACGCTCGACGCCTACTGGGCTGCCAACCTGGACCTGGCGGAGGTGCTGCCGCAGCTCGACCTCTACGACACCGAATGGCCGATCTGGACCCACCAGTTCCAGACCCCGCCGGCCAAGTTCGTGCGCGGGCGGGATGGCCGGCTGGGCGTCAACTACAACACCATGGTCTCCAGCGGCTGCATCGTGGCCGGCTCGCACCTCTCGCACAGCGTGCTGTTCTCGAACGTGCGCATCGAGACCGACAGCCACATCGACGGCGCCGTCATCATGCCCGGCACCACCATCGGCGCAGGCTGCCGGCTGCACAACGTGATCATCGACTGCGGCTGTCAGCTGCCACCCGGCACGGTGATCGGCGAAGACCCGGTGCAGGACCGGCTGCGCTTCGAGCGCACGGAGCAAGGCGTCACGCTCGTGACCCGCTCGATGCTGGAAACACCTCCAGCCTGAACTTGAGCCCCAGAGACGCCGCAGATGCCCTGAGATTGCCGCGTGACTCCTGCCATTCGACAGAGGCCATTCCTCCAAGAATGGGACATCCATTCGGACAGGAGACACCCCCCCATGAACGCCAGCGACCTCGCGCTCAACCTGGAACGTGAACTGCGGTACGCCGTGGGCACCAGCCCTGAAGCGGCGGACCACTACGACGTGTTCCGCGCCATGAGCCTTGCCCTGCGCCAGGAGCTGGTGGATCGGGAGCACGCCACCCGCCTGTCCCGGGAGCAGCAGCCGACCAAGCGGGTGTACTACCTCTCGATGGAATTCCTGATCGGCCAGTCGCTCATCAACAACGCGCTGAACCTGGGATCGCGTTCGGGGTGCGGGGCGGCGCTGGACGGTCTGGGGCGCAACCTGGACGAGCTGGCCGCGCATGAACCCGACGCCGCGCTGGGCAACGGCGGTCTGGGCCGGCTGGCAGCGTGCTTCATCGACTCGATGGCCACGCTGGGCATCGCGGGCACGGGCTGCGGCATCCGCTACGACTACGGACTGTTCCGCCAGGAGCTGGTCGATGGCCAGCAGCGCGAGCGCCCCGACAACTGGAACGCCGACAGTTCGCCCTGGCTGATCGAGCGCCACGCCGAAGCCCACCAGATCCCCGTCTACGGCCACATCGAACACCTGCAGGGACCGGACGGCGACTACCTGCCGATGTGGATGGGCTGGAGCACCGTGGTCGGCATGCCGCACGACATGCCCATCGTCGGCCACGGCGGGCAGACCGTGAACACGCTGCGCCTGTATGCCGCGCGCAGCTCCGAGTCCTTCGACATGCAGATCTTCAACTCGGGCGATTTTGTCCGGGCGGTCGAGCAGAAGGTGGCCTCGGAAACGATCTCCAAGGTGCTCTACCCGACCGATGCGGTCGATGCCGGTCGGGAGCTGCGGCTGGTGCAGGAGTATTTCCTGGTGGCCTGTTCGCTGCGGGACGCGCTGCGCACCTTCGACCGCGAGGGACACGCGATCGAGACGCTGCCGCAGTGGGTCGCCATCCAGATGAACGACACCCACCCGGCGCTGGCGGTGGCCGAGCTGATGCGCATCCTGGTGGACGAGCGGCGTCTGCCCTGGGAGCAAGCCTGGGCCCTGACGACCGACACGCTGGCCTACACCAACCACACGCTGATGCCCGAGGCGCTGGAGAAGTGGTCGGTCGGGCTGTTCGAGCATGTGCTGCCACGCCACCTGCAGATCGTCTACGAGATCAACCACCGCTTCCTGGAGACGGTGCGCGCCCGCTGGCCGCAGGACGACGCGGCGGTGGCCGAGCTGTCGCTGATCGAGGAGGGGCCGCACCGCAAGGTCCGCATGGCCAATCTGGCCATCGTCGGCAGCCACTCGGTCAACGGGGTCGCGGCGCTGCACACGCAGCTGGTCAAGAGCCACCTCGTGCCGCGTTTCCACCAGCTCTGGCCGGAGAAGTTCAACAACAAGACCAATGGCGTGACGCCGCGCCGCTGGATCAACCAGGCCAATCCGGGCCTGGCCGCACTGCTCGACGAGACGCTGGGCACGGGCTGGGTCACGGACCTCGACCGGCTGCGTGGTCTGGAAGCGCACCTGGACGACACCGCCTTCGTCGAGCGCCTGGCCCGCATCAAGCACGACAACAAGCTGCGCCTGGTGCGCGAGGTGGCCAGCGGTCAGCACCGTGCGGTGGACCCGCACACGCTGTTCGACGTGCAGAGCAAGCGCATGCACGAGTACAAGCGCCAGCTGCTCCACCTGCTGCACGTCGTCCACCTCTACCTGCGGGTGGTCGAGGATGGCGCGGACATCACGCCGCGCACCCACCTCTTCTCCGGCAAGGCCGCGCCGGGCTACGACATGGCCAAGCGCATCATCCACCTGATCAACGCCGTGGCCACCACCGTGGCCCGCGACCGGCGCGCAGACGGCCGACTCTCGGTGGTGTTCGTGCCTGACTACAAGGTCTCGGTGGCGGAGTGGCTGATCCCGGCGGCCGACGTGAGCGAGCAGATCTCCACCGCCGGGCTGGAGGCCTCGGGCACCGGCAACATGAAGTTCGCCATGAACGGCGCGCTCACGGTGGGCACCTGGGACGGCGCCAACATCGAGATGGCCGAGCAGATCGGCCCGGAACACCTCTACATCTTCGGCCTGCGCGCCGAGGAAGTCGACGCCCGCCGACGCGCCGGCGACCAGCCGCACCACCTGTACGCGCAGTCGCCGGTGATCCGGCGGGTGCTCGATGCCTTGGTGGACGGCCGCTTCGGGCGCCACGCCGGGCAGTTCCAGCCGATCGTGGACAGCCTGCTGCACCACGACACCTTCTTCGTGCTGGCCGATTTCGAGGCCTATGTGCGCACGCAGGAACGGATCTCGAACGATTTCCGTGACCCCGCCACCTGGCACCGCAAGGCCCTGCTGAACATCGCCCGCATGGGGCACTTTTCCAGCGACCGCACGATCCGCGAATACGCCCGCGACATCTGGAGGATCTGATGAAGCCCACCCACTCGCCACACGCCCGGCCCGCGCGGCCAACCCTCGCCTGGATGGTGGCCGTCGCCACGCTGGCCCCGACGGCCGCACTGGCCGAGCCCACCGCCGATGACGAGGTCTGGAAAAACGTCTACAGCTCCTTCTCGACACCGCTGGGCAAGCTGCTCGACGGCTCGGCCGAGGAAAGCCTGAGCTACCGCCTGGCCTTCGATCTGCCCGCCGACAACGCCGGCATGGACCTCGGCGGCGGCCCGGCGAAGTCGTCGACCGTCCAGCTCGGCCTGAAATACGTGCCACTGAGTTCGTGGTTCGTGAACGTCAATCTGTTCAAGTTCATCCAGCCGGACCTGCAGAAACCCTGGAACCCGGACTTCGCCTATTCGTTCGGCTACGACGACTGGCGGCCCTATACCTTCAGCGCCCAGTACTCGAACAACGGCGGCAACCGCTTCAACCCCGACCCGGCCAAGAAGGAGCGCCGCACCGACTTCCTCTCGGGGGGGCTGAACGTCTCGTTCAAGTTCCCGCTGCCCAAGCTGCTGCACCCGCTGCTGGCACTCGACGAGAACGACACCGTGGGCTGCTCGACCGGCCTGAACCTCTCGCCGCGCTACACGGACCTCGCCACGAATGCCGTGCTGAAGAACAAGAAAACCCTGTCGCTGGGCTGCAAATATGCACTGCCAAGCAACTGGTATTTCAACTTCAGTCTGACCAAGTATCTGACGAAAACCCAGCAACAGCCCTGGGACGGTGATTACACCTACGGTTTTGGCTATTTCGACTGGCGTCCCGGCAGCTGGAGCTTCCAGTACAACAACTATTCCGGCAATCGCTTTCCGTGGAACGAGAAGTCTCCTGGCACCGGGCGGTTCAAGGATGGCTCGTTCACCGTGAGCACCAGCGGCAACCTGCTCTGAGCACCACCCACCATGCAACTTGCCGACACCAGCCCCTTGCGCATCCTCGTCGTCGATGACCAGGACATGCAGCGGCTCATCGTCCGCCGCAAGGTGGAAAAGCTCGGCCACCACGTCGTCGAAGCCCGCGATGGTCTGGCCGCCTTGCAGGTGCTGGCCGAGCACCCTGTGGACATGGTCATCAGCGACTGGGTGATGGACGGCATGGACGGCACGACGCTGTGCCGCACGCTGCGCGGACGCACCGACCTGCCCTACGTCTACTTCATCCTCATGTCCAGCCGCGACGCACGCGAGGATCTGCTGGCCGGGCTGTCCGCCGGAGCCGACGACTTCCTGCGCAAGCCGCTGGACTTCGACGAGATGGCGGTGCGCATCCGGGGGGGGCAGCGCATGCTGGCGCTGCAGAGTTCGCTCCACGTGCGCAACCAGCAGCTCCACGACGCGCTGGCCCACATCCAGGCCGACATCCAGGCCGCCGGCGAATTCCAGAAAGGGATGCTGCCACGCGCCGCCCTGGACTCGCAGCACAGCCGCATGGCCTGGCTGTTCCTGCCCTCTTCGCGGGTGTCGGGCGATGCGATCAACGGCTTTCGCCTCGACGCGCACCACATCGGCTTCTACAACGTGGACGTGGCCGGGCACGGCGTCGCCGCCGCCATGGTCGGCATGCTGATGACCCAGAGCCTGGACCCCCGCTCGGCCGGCTGCGTGCTGCGCCAGCCGGGACCGGACGGACAGGTCCGCATCACGCCACCGGCCCAGGCGCTCGACGCCCTCAACCGCCAGATGACCAGCCTGGAGCTGGGCTCGAACTACCTGACCTGCACCTACGGTGTGCTCGACGAGCGCAGCGGCGAGACGGTGATGGTGCGCGCCGGCCATACCGTGCCGGTGATCGTGCGTGCCGACGGCTCGACCGAGGTGCTCGACGAGGAAGGCGACATGCCCGTGGGCCTGTTCGACTTCGCCGACTACCACCACCTGCACTGCACGCTGGCCCCAGGCGACCGCCTGTGCCTGTACTCCGACGGCGTGACCGAATGCGAGTCCCCGCAGGAAGAGGAATACGGCGTCGAGCGCCTGGCGGCCTACCTCGCGGCCCGCCAGCCCGCGCCGGTCGAGTCGATCCCGCCGGCCTTCCGCGACGAGATGCGCCGCTGGAGCGGCAGCGACAGCGACGCCTTCAAGGACGACGTCTCGATGCTGGTCATCGAGCGCACGTCCACCCACGGTGCCGGCCCGATGCCGGCAATCTGACCCTCGGACCCACACCCCGGAGACCACCCCATGCAACTCGACATCACCCAATCCGGCACCGACACCATCGTGGCCGTCCACGCACCCCGCCTGGATGCCTCGTTCGCGCCGCAGTTCAAGACCGACATGATGGCGATCGTCAACGGCGGTGCACGGCGCATCGTGCTGGACATGAGCGCCGTCAAGCTCATCGACTCCAGTGGCCTGGGCACGCTGGTGTCGATCCTGAAGGCGCTCAACGGCCAGGGCAGCATCGTCATCCGCGGGGCCTCGCCGACGGTGCTGGGCCTGTTCAAGCTGACCCGCATGGACCGCGTCTTCACGATCGAGCCGGCGGTCGCCACCGCCTGACCCGCCACTGCCCTACCGCTGCCACCGGAGCTTCCGCCATGAAAGCCATGATCCTCGCTGCCGGCAAGGGCACGCGCGTGCGTCCGCTGACGAACGTACTGCCCAAGCCGATGATCCCGCTCATCCGCAAGCCGATCATGGAGGCGATCATCGATCACCTGCACCGGCACGCCTTCGACGAGATCTACATCAACACCAGCTACCTGTCGCACGCCATCGAGGACTACTTCCGCGACGGCGACCGCTTCGGGGTCTCGATCGCCTACTCCTACGAAGGCAAGCTGGTCAACGGCGAGTTCCTGGACCAGCCGCTGGGCTCGGCCGGGGGCATGCGGCGCATCCAGGACCACTGCGGCTTCTTCGACCAGACCTTCGCCGTGCTCTGCGGCGATGCGCTGATCGACGTGGACCTGACCGAGGTGCTGCGCTTTCACCGGGCCAGCGGTGCCCTGGCCACGATCGTGACCAAGCCCGTGCCGCGCGAGGAGGTCAGCAAGTACGGCGTCGTCGTCACCGACGACAGCGGCCGTGTCCTGCGCTTCCAGGAAAAGCCCAAGGTGGCCGAGGCGGCGTCCAACACGATCAACACCGGCATCTACCTGTTCGAGCCGCAGGTGTTCGACCACATCCCGGCCGGTGTCGAATACGACATCGGCTCGCAGCTCTTCCCGCGCCTGATCGCCGCCGGCGAAAAGGTCTGCGCCATCAGCCTGCCTTTCGAGTGGGTGGACATCGGCTGCGTCAACGACTTCTGGAACGCCACGCGTCTGATCCTGGAGGGCCGTGTCCAGGGGCTGAAGGTGCCGGGACGCGAGATCCGGCCGGGCGTCTTCGCCGGGCTGGGCGTCACGATCGCACCGGACGCCGTGATCCGAGGGCCGGTCTACCTGGGCAGCGGCACCCGCATCGGCTCAGGCGTCCACATCGACGGCCCCGCCATGATCGGCGCCAACTGCGTCCTGCAGGCCGGCGTGCGCATCCGGGGCGGCATCCTGGGCGACTACACCCGTGTCACCGAGGGCGCCCTGCTGGACGAGCGCATCGTCTTCGCCGGCAAGTTCATCGAGCCCAGCGGCCAGGCCGTGGACCTGGTGGACACCGACATGCGCTGGGTACTGGGTGACGCACGCACCCCGCCGGCCGAACACCCCGCCCATGCCGACCTGCGCACGGCCATGTGCGAGGCGGCCCTCGCCGCGGACTGACGCCATGGACCACGCGCTCCTGATCTCCGTGCCCGTGCAGGCCCCGCCCGGAGACCTGCTCTACGAGGCCCACATCCCCGCCACGCTGGAGGAGGTCTCGCGCATCTGCGCAGAACTCAACGCCTTGGCCATCGCACGCGGCGGCGTGGAGTGGGCCGCCGAAATCGACCTGGGGCTGACGGAGGTGCTGACCAACGTGGTCCGGCATGGCTACGGCGAGACGGGCACCGGTCACATCGGTCTGCGCTGCACGGCCGATGCCGGGCGCTGGCTGCTGTCGGCGCTCGACCAGGGCAGCCCGATTCCCACGGATCTGCTGGCGCAGGCCGACGGATCGGTCTTCGACTTCGACCCCGACGACCTGGACAACATCCCCGAGGGCGGCATGGGTCTGGCGCTCATCCGGGGCTGTTTCGACGACCTGGACTACGTGGTCACCCCCCACGGCAACCGCCTGCACCTGGTCAAGCAGCTGCCGCAGCCGACCGCCTGACCCCCGGCCCGGACCCTGCCTCCACACGAGAACCACCATGGCGTTTTACTTCGAACCTTTCGAGAACCGCAAGCCGCCCGAGCCCGTGCCTTACCAGCCGGGCATCGAGCTGCTGTGGCAGTTCCTGGCCGTGATCGCGCTGGTGTTCGGGGCCAGCTACATCCACTGGCGCTGGACGGTCTCGCTCAATCCGGAGGCACTGTGGTTCGCGATTCCGCTGGTGGTGGCGGAGACACTGGCCTATGTCGGCCTGATCCTGTTCACGGTCAACCTCTGGCAGACCCGCGACTACCCGATGCGTCCGGCGCCGGACAGCATCCGCCAGTGCGTGGACCAGGACGAGATGCCCGAACGCCCCGTGGCGGTGGACGTGTTCATCACCACCTACAACGAGGACGAGGAGCTGGTGCGGCTGACCATCCGCGACGCCAAGGCTGTCCGCTATCCCCATCCGATCGACCTGCGCA
Source organism: Sphaerotilus sp. (assembly GCA_013299055.1). Classification (GTDB taxonomy): domain Bacteria; phylum Pseudomonadota; class Gammaproteobacteria; order Burkholderiales; family Burkholderiaceae_C; genus Sphaerotilus. Next base: position 20,085 of record JAAFKB010000023.1, on the reverse strand, counting down.
TCCATGTGCTGGACGACGGGCGGCGCGCCACCATGCGCGCGATCTGCGAGCACGAGGGCGTGCATTACATCACCCGCAGCAACAACGTCGGCTTCAAGGCCGGCAACCTGCGCAATGCCATGGAGCAGACCAGCGGCGACTTCATCGTCATCTGCGACTCGGACACGCGCCTGTTCCCGAGCATCCTGGAGAACACGCTGGGCTACTTCCGCGACCCGGACGTGGCCTGGGTGCAGACGCCGCAGTGGTTCTTCGACCTGCCCCAGGGACGCCCCCTGCCCGACTGGCTGGGGCGTCACATCGGCACGCCTGGGCGCTGGCTCGGCCGGCTGGTGGAAGGCGTGGCCGGTCCCGTGCGCATCGGCGCGGACCCCTTCGTCAGCGAGCCACAGATGTTCTACGACGTGATCCTGCGTCGGCGCAACGCGGCCAACGCGGCGTTCTGCTGCGGGGCGGCCAGCATCCACCGGCGCGAGGCGGTGATGCAGGCGGCGCTGCGGGCCTATGCGAGCGCCATCGACAGCGAGGTCAAGCGACTCTCCGTGGACATCAAGGATCCGGAAACGCGCGAAGACTTCCAGGACGCCCTGCGGGGACAGATGGTGCTGGAGACCGAGTTCACGCCCTACAAGTTCCACGTCTCCGAGGACATCTACACCTCGATCGTGCTGCATAACGACCCGGACCGGCGCTGGAAATCGGTCATGCATCCGCGCATCGAGTCGAAGATGCTGTCGCCGCAGGACCTGCTGTCGTGGGCGGTCCAGCGGTTCAAGTACGCCGGCGGCACGCTCGACATCATGATGCACGACAACCCGCTGTTCAAAGGCCGCATGACGCCGCTGCAGCGCGTGATGTACCTGAGCACGTTCTGGTCCTACCTCGGGTGTGTCTGGAACATCGTGTTCCTGGTGGCGCCGATCATCGCCATGTTCACGGCCGTCTCGCCGGTGGCCGCGTACTCCAACGACTTCTACGCCCACTTCCTGCCCTTCATCCTGCTGACCGAGCTGGCCTTCCTGTTCGGCACCTGGGGCTCGCGCTCCTGGGATGGCAAGGCGTCCTACCTGTCGTTCTTCTCGATCAACTTCCGGGCACTGTGGACGGTGCTCAAGGGCGAGAAGATCAAGTTCCCCGTGACCCCCAAGGACCGCCAGGAGGGCAACTTCCTGCACCTGGTGACACCGCAGCTCACCATCGTGGTGCTGACGCTTCTGGGCATCGTTTACAGCGCATATCGCGTCTTCGTCGCAGGGCGACTGGATGAGACTCCAAGCTTCATCGTGAACACCTTCTGGGGCCTGAACAACGTCTTCTGCATGCTGCCCATGATCCGCGCGGCCCTGTGGTCGCCGGAGGATGAGCCGCAAGAAGCAGCGCAACCCGACGCCCAGGCCAGCACGGTCGCCGCACCGGGTGCCACCCGGATCCTGGCCGCACCACAGTGACGGTGGCAGTGACCGTGTCGACCCACCCCTCCCTACGAGCACGAGAGCGAGCAATTCCATGAGCCTCAAAGACAATCTCGTCAAGGCACGCAGTTACCTGGTCTTCATCCTGAGCCTGACCGTGGCGTTCAGCGCCGTGGCCTGGATCGAGTTCCGCAGCGGCTGGGCCATCAGCCCGGCGGCCACCACCCTGCCCGCCAGTCCCAACCGCGCCAAGGCCCGTCCCGCACGCGAGCTGACCGAGCGCGAGCAGGCCTGGGCCCGCACCGCATGGACCTACTTCCAGAAGAATGTCGACGCCAGCACCGGCTTGCCAGGCTCGGTCGAGAACTATCCCTCGGCGACGATGTGGGACGTGGGCTCGTACCTGCTGGCGGTCATCTCGGCACGCCAGCTCGACCTGATCGACACGGCCGAGTTCGACCAGCGCATCGGCAAGGCGCTGACCTCGCTGGGCGCGCTGCCGCTGTTCGACAAGCAGCTGCCCAACAAGGCGTACAACACGCAGACCCTGCGCATGACCGACTACACCAACAAGGTCAGCGACCGGGGTGTGGGCTGGTCGGTGATCGACCTGGGGCGGCTGCTGGTGCCGCTGAACGTGCTGGTGTGGCAATACCCGCAGCACACCGAGGCCGCGCGCAAGGTCATCGGTCGCTGGGACACGACCCACCTGTCGCGTGACGGCGAGATGATGGGCGCACGGGTGGACAAGGCCGGCAAGACCGAGCTGGTGCAGGAAGGCCGCCTCGGCTACGAGCAGTACGCCGCCAAGACCTTCTCGCTGATGGGCCAGGATGTCACCGCGTCCTACAACTACTCGCGTCAGGCGGCCTACGTCGATGTCTACGGGGTGCGCATCGCCCACGACCGGCGGATCCCGGCGGTGTTCGGCGCGCAGAACTTCGTCATCAGCGAGCCGTACGTGCTCGACGGCCTGGAGTTCGGCTGGGACAGCGCCTCGCGCGAGCTGGCCTGGCGGGTCTACTCGGCCCAGCAGCGCCGCCACGAACGCACCGGCAAGCTGACCGCCGTGACCGAGGACCACCTCGACCAGAAGCCGTACTTCATCTACAACACCGTGTTCTCCGACGGCAAGACCTGGAACGCCATCACGGAAAACGGCGAGGACGCCTCGGCCTTCCGCTCGCTGAGCACCAAGGCAGCCTTCGGCTGGTACGCGCTGTACGACACCCCCTACACCCGCAAGCTGATCGACGGGGTCGCCGACCTGAACGATCCCAAGCGGGGCTGGTTCGCGGGACGCTACGAGGGGTCGGGCAAACCCAACCTGTCGGTCAACTGCAACACCAATGCCGTCATCCTCGAAAGCCTGGCGTACATCCGCAAGGGTTCGCTGGTCCGATACCGGTGACCGTGTCCCCCAGAGACCAGAGGAAGGCCAGAACATGAACAAGTTCGCCATTGCGGTGGCTGCCGTGCTGACCGGCTGTGCCGGCGTGCCCGCCACAGCCAACCTGCCACTCGGCGTGGTGGACATGACCCCGCTGCCGGCGTGGTCCTACCCCCACCGCTCGGGGCCGCTCAACAAGCGCGAGATGGCCATGGCCAGGATGGCCTGGCAGTACTTCCAGAACAACTACCAGTCCGAGACCGGTCTGGTGAACGCGGTCAACGACTACCCTTCGACCACCATGTGGGACACGGCGTCCTACCTGGGCGCACTGGTGGCCGCCCGCGAGCTGGAGATCATCGAGAAGACCCAGTTCGACACCTGGCTGGTGAATCTGCTGAAGACCTTCACCACGCTGGACCTGTTCCGTGGCGAGATGCCGAACAAGGCCTACCACACCAAGACCGCCAAGAAGGTGGACTACGGCAACAACCCCGGCGAGATCGGCTTCTCGGCCCTGGACCTCGGCCGCCTGCTGCTGTGGTTCAAGATCATCAAGGAACGCTACCCCGAGCACGGCAACGCCATCGACCGGGTGGTGCTGCGCTGGGATTTCCGCAACACCATCGACAAGACCGGCACCCTGTTCGGCGCAGCGGTCAACAAGGAAAAGAAGACCGAGTACCTGCAGGAGGGTCGGCTGGGCTACGAGGAATACGCCGCCAAGGGCTTCCAGCTGTGGGGCTTCAACACGACCCGTGCGTCCATGCCCGAGCCGTTCAACATGATCCACATCTACGGGGTCAAGGTGCCTTACGACACGCGTGACCCGCGCATGTTCTCGCAGCACAACTACGTCGTGTCCGAGAGCTACGTGCTCGACGGCATCGAGCTGAACTGGGACCACCCCTACGACCGCAGCACCGACGACAAGAAGCATTCGCAGCGGTGGATGGAGAACTTCGCGCACCGGGTCTACCAGGCACAGGAAAACCGCTTCCGCGAAGCCGGCATCCTGACGGCACGCTCGGAGCACCAGCTGGACCGGGCGCCCTACTTCGTCTACGACACCATCTACAGCACCGGCTACACGTGGAACACGATCACCGACACCGGTCAGCATGTGCCCGAGATGGCGGCCATCGCGCTCAAGGCCGCGCTGGGCATGTGGGCGGTCTGGCAGTCGCCCTACACCGACCTGCTGTTCGATGCCATCGTGGATGCCTATGACCCGAAGAAGGGCTATTACGAGGGCATATTCGAGAATGGCACCGGCCCCATCAAGGCCCAGACTGCCAACAACAACGGGATCATGCTGGCCTCGCTGCTGTTCAAGGTGCAGGGCAAGCTGCTCAAGTGGGGACCGGTCGACGGGGGCCTCTGGGAATCGACCAACGCCGACCCGTTTGCCGAGAACAGCAAGGGGCGCCCGGTCTTCGTGCGCCGCAGCAACCAGTTGTCCGACCCCAGCCGCGGCTCGCTGATGCCGCGGATCTTCGGCCCGACCAACATCCTCAAGGCGCTGGGACGGGCACCGGATACTGCCGAGAGCTGCTTCACATGCGAAGACCAACGTTTCAAAGACTACTCGCCATCCTGGCAGGTGCGGCCGCGCTGACCAGCACCGGCTGTGGCGTGGTCGCACGCGGCGTCGACCGGGCAGCACAGGAAGTGATGCAGATCGGCCATGTGGGCCGCATGGGCAAGCTCACCCCCAAGGAACTCGACTGGGCCAAGACCGCGTGGAAGTACATCGAGAACAACACGGTGCCCGCCACGGGGCTGGTCAATTCGGTCGACAAGGTGCCCACCACCACGGTCTGGCAGATCGGTGACTACCTGGCGGCGCTGGTGGCCGCCAACCAGCTCGGCCTGATCGACCTGCTGGAGTTCGACCGCCGGGTGTCCAAGCTGCTGGACTTCCTCAACAACATGCCGCTGTCGAACCTGGCGCTGCCGAACCGGGTCTACAACACCCAGAACGGCCTGATGGTGAACTTCTCGAACCAGCCGGCCGACATCGGCTGGTCGGCCATCGAGATCGGGCGGCTGCTGACCTGGATGAAGATCGCCGGCCAGCGGTATCCGCACCTGCGTGAATACTTCGACAAGGTGGTGCTGCGCTGGAACTTCTGTCCCGTGATCGACGATTGCGGCGTGCTGTTCGGCACGGGCAACAAGGCCGGACGCACCTCGCCCGCACAGGAAGGCCGCCTGGGCTACCTGCAGTACGCCAGTGCCGGATTCGCCGCCTGGGGATTCGAGACCCGCAAGTCGGCGGTCACGGCGCCCTGGGAAGCGGTCGATGTCATGGGCATCAAGCTGCAGGTCGACGCCCGCGATGACCGGGTCACGGGCGAGATCGCCCCGGTCGTGACCATGCCCTACGTGCTGCTGGGCATCGAGTTCGGCTGGGACTACCCCCGCGACCCCAAGCACCTGGGCAACCGCCAGGAAAGCGACACGCTGCGCAAGCTGACCGAGGACATCATCAAGATCCAGGAGCTGCGTTACCAGAAACAAGGCGTCCTGACCGCGCGTACCGACCACCCCGTGCAGAAGCCACCCTTCTTTGTCCACGACACCATCTTCTCCTCTGGCTACGCCTGGAACACCCTGTCCGACCAGGGGAAGCAGGTCGACGGCATGTCGATGGTGGCCACCAAGGCGGTGTTCGGGATGTGGGTGCTCTCGCGCACGCCCTACACCGACCGCCTGCTGTTGGCCGTCGAAGCCCTCCACCAGAAGGAAAAGGGCTGGTTCGAGGGCCGCTACGAAGCCTCCGGGGGCTACGAGGATCTGCTGACCCTGTCGACCAATGCCTTCGTGCTGCAGGCGCTGCTGTACAAGGTCCAGGGCCGCCAGTACCCGAAACAGTCGCAGATCGGCTATTTCGGCCACACGCTGAGCGACCAGTTCAACCGCCCCCAGCGTTGTTTCCCCGTCGAGCGTCCGGTCTGCACGGCCCCGACCACCACCGACGGACGGTCTTTCCTGCGCTGAAACGATGCTCCGCACGCCCATCGCCCGGATGCTCGCGGCCGGTCTGCTGGCCATGGCCAGCCTGGCGGCCAGCGCCCAGTCCTTTCCGCCCGCCACCCACGCTGGCTGGTTCCACCTGCGCAACGACCGGCCGCTGCTGGCCGCCGAGGCCTGGCTGCGGGTGGCGCAGGCCTCGGCGCAGCGCCGCTTGCCCGCCGGTCTGCGCGAAGCGGCCCATGCCCACGTGCTGGCAGCCATCGCCTATGAGCGGGCCGGCGACGCCCGGGCCTATGCCAGCTGGTCTGACGCGATCCGCCGCTACCTGGAGGCCGGGGCCAGCTGGGAGCAGGACCGCGAGGCCCTGCGGCTGCGCTGGAAGACGCTGGAGCGCCAGCTCTCGCAGACCGAGTCCTCGGTGCCCCCGGCGCTGAGCACGGACGAACAGATGCTGGTCGATCTGGTCCGGCAGATCGGATTGCTGCAGTACACCGGCCCGCGCACCGGGCTGGCGGAGGTGCGCGACGGCTCCACGGACCTCAGCAATGTCACACCGCAGTACATGGCAGGGGCTGGCCGCGCCACCGAAGACGAGGACATCGCCACCCCGCAGCCGCGCTATGGCAGCGTCCGCCACGAGGCCGCCCGCCACACCGGCCCCGGGCGCGCGGGCCTGCAGCCGGAGGCTGCACCTGCCACATCGGCCACAACCGAGGCCGCCGCGGCCGTCCAGCCGGTGGCATCGGCGCAGACGCGATGGCCACCACCACCACCGCCGCCCGCACCAGTCCCGGTCACGGTGCTGCCTCCCATCCCCCCGGAGAGCGCACCCGCGTCCTGGCTGCCACGCACCGCCACCGCGGTCGTCTCGGCCCGCGCCGAGGCCCCGCCCACCCACGGCTCGGCCATTGCGCTGCAGTCCGCCCATTTGCCACGCCAGTTCCAGACCCGCCCCGGCACAGCGCGTGGCCTGAGTGTCCAGGAGCGCGAGACCGCGTTGCTCGCCTGGCGCTACGTGCAGCTCAACCGCCAACCGACCACCGGGCTGGTGAACGGCAAGGACGGCTACCCCGTGACGACGGTCGCGGACATCGCGATGACCGTGAGTGCCTACCTGTCGGCACGGGCGCTGCAGTTCATCGACCCGCAGGAATTCGTGGTCCATCTGCGGCAGCTCCTGCACACGCTGGGTGGCCTGCCGCTGTACCAGCAGGAACTGTTCAACCGCGAGTACGACAGCCGCACCGGCCGGATGCTGGACCTGAGCGCCCGGGCGTCCACCCAGGGCAGTGGCTGGTCGGCGGAAGACATCGGGCGCTTGCTGCTGTGGCTCAAGGCACTGGCGCAGGCCACGCCAGACCTGGCCCCTGCCGTCGACACGGTGTTCGCACGGCTGCGGCTGCAGCGGCTGGTGGCCTCGGGGCAGCTCCACAGTGTGCTGCACGACGGCCAGCGCGAGCTGGTCCAGCGTGACCTGCGCCTGGGCCGCCAGCACCTCACTGCAGCCGCACTGTCGCTGTGGGGCATCGTGTTGCCACAGATGTTCGGCTACGACGAGGTGTGGCTCGCCCGGAGCGCGGCAGGCCCGGTGCCGGCAGACCGGCGCGAAGGAGGAACGCTCTCGGCCGATGGGTTCGCCCGTGGGATCATCGAATTCGGTGGCCTGGACGGCTGCTTCGAGGCGGCCGCCCGGGCCGTGTTGACCGCACAGCACCAACTGGCCCAGCACCGAGGCCACCCCGTGATGGTGGCCGACGAGCTGCTGGACCGAGCCCCCTGGTTCGTCCACGGCACGCTGACCGACGACGGCTCCACAGCGGGGCAGTGGCTGGTCACGGGCTATGACCGCCGACCACGGCCGGAACTCGCCAGCTTCAGCACCAAGGCCGCCTATCTGTGGTCCGCCATTGACGCCAGCCCCGCCACCCGGTCGGCCCGGGCGCTGGCAGACCAGCTGGAGACCTCGGACCACGGGCTGCACGGTGGCCGCTACCTCTCGGGCGAACTCAACCGCGCCCTGACGCTGGACACCAACGCCAGCGTGCTGCTGTCGCTGTACCACACCCTGCGTGGCGGCGTTCCGGTCCTGCGGGTGGACAACCCGGTGGACCACCAGTGCCCGGCCCTGCACCCGCCACCACCGACCCCCAGGACACCCGCATGACACCGCTTCTCCTCCGCCACCTGGGCATGGCACTGGGTGCCGCACTGCCCACGCTCGCCGCACAGGCGCAGGCCCCCGCACCCGTGCCCGCCAAGACACCTGCCAGCCACTCGGCCCTCTGGGTCGGCAACAGCTACTTCTATTCCAACAACAGCATGCACAGCCACGTCGAGGCCCTGGCCCAGGCGGCCGGCGGCCCCGCCTACCAGGCCATCTCGGCCACCATCAGCGGGGCCGGGATCGACTGGCATGACCTGCCCAGCCTGCTGCGCCAGGGGGGACTGGGCACCTACCGCTTCGACGCGCACAACACCGTCGTCTTCGAACCGCAGGGGCGCCGTTTCGACACGGTCTTGCTGATGGACTGCAGCCAGTGCGCCACCCACCCGACACTGCGCGAAGGGTTCGTGGAACGCATGGGACGGCAGGTGGAGGTGGTCCGGGCCCATGGGGCACGCCCGGTGTTCTTCATGAGCTGGGCCTACCAGGACCGCCCGGAGATGACGGCGTTGCTGGCACAGGCGTATGCCGACGCAGGGCGCCAGCTGGAGGTGCCGGTGGTCCCCGCCGGTCTGGCCTTTGCCCGGGCACTGGCGCTGCGGCCGGACATCCGGCTGCACCAGCCCGACCTGCGCCACCCGACCATGCGGGGCACCTACCTGGCCGCCTGCACCGTCTTCGCCGCCACCACGGGCCAGTCGCCGGTGGGCAGCCGCTACACCGCCGGGATCGACCCCGAGATCGCCCGCTTCCTGCAGACCGTTGCCTGGACCACGGTGCAGGAATTGCGCTGACCGACCCGGACCGATCCGGGCCGACCCAGCCGCCGCGTCAGTGCGGCACCCAGCGGAACAGCCACTCCCGCTTCACCGCCCACCACACCAGCAGCAGCAAGCCGGTGTGCAGGAGGCTGTTCACCAGAAAATGGGTCGACTCGCCCAGCGGCGTGTTGTCGACCAGCAGCACCAGGAAGACGTGGACCGTGAAGACGTAGAGCGAAGCACTGCCCAGCGGGATCAGGAACCACCCCAAGGCCCGCTCGATCGGACGCCAGCACACCGTCAGCAGCGCAAAGCCGCTGATGAAGAGGACCACCTCGTTGAGCAGGCGCCCCGGACCCAGGTTGTGCTTCAGGAAAAAGCGCTGGTAGAGGTCGAGGAACTGCTGGTCGTCGAGCAGGCGCAGCTGGGCCCAGGGCGGGAACTTGTCCATCGGGTGGTTGAGGGTGAACACCAGGAAGGCCGCCGTGAGCGCCACGCTCAGCCAGACCAGCCAGCGCGTGCTGGCGCGGGACAGGTATTCGACGATCTGCTCCTTGAACACACCGGCGATGACGGCATGCACGTACAGCAGCTGCCAGGCGGCCAGCGGGAAGGCGTACTCGAACTGGGCTCCGGTCAAGCGCAGTTCCGCGGTGCCGGGCACCGTCTCGGGCAGCAGGAAGTTGCAGGTGTAGAGCGCCACGCTCGCCGCCGACAGCCACAGCGTCTTGCGCCGGTCAATGCAGTACAGCACCAGCGGCGACAGCAGGAACAGCACCACGTACAGGCCGATCACCTGGAACTGATGAGGACCACAGCGCAGCAGCGCCGCGTCCAGCAACAGCTTCCACACCCCTTCCGACAGCAGCGGATACAGCGGATAGACCCTGCCGGTGTAGGGGTCGGTGAAGCTCGTGACCTCGGCCATCTCCAGCCAGGGCTGGTAGCGCAGCACCCCGATGAGCAGGATGACGATCAGGTTGGCCTTGTACAGGTCCAGCGCCCGCGACAGCATCGGCCGCACGCACGCACGCAGGCCATCGACCCGCATCTTCCGGCCGAACACGATGCCCACCACGATGCCGGCCAGCGCCACGAACGTCTCCGCCGACGAGACCACGCCGATGCGCTCCCAGGACAGGAAGGTGTAGACCGAAAAGACATCGAAATGCACGGCAAAGAGCAGCACGAAGACGAAACCACGCATCAGGTCCAGCCGTGGATCCCGGGTGGCATGTGAATGGGGAAAGGCCCAGCTGGACGCGGTGCCCGCCGGGGGTGAGGCAGTCGGATGGACAGAAAGCATGTCTGGCAGGGCCCGGTTGACGTATCCCGCTGGTTTTATCGGCGCTTCACCGTGGGGCTTTAAACCGCTGGGCTGCAAGACCCCCGGACACCGGCCAGCGGGCGAACAGGGCAACGAACCCGCTGCGTTTCCCACGCTCGCCGCGCCAGACAGCACGAACAATCTGGTCAATCCCCTTTGCGTTCCACTTGTTGTCCGAGACTGCTCCCTGCATGAACTGGCCTGCGGTATCACGTGATCTCCGATCGAGTGTCGGCCCCTGGATCCTGGCGCTGCTGCTGGGCCTGGGCTGTGCGACCGTCGCCGGCCAGTGGCTGCACCGCCAGGAGCGAAACGCAGCGCGACAAACCTTCGACCGCAGCGTGGACCACGCCGTGGCCGAGCTGCGTCAGCACCTGGGAGACTCGGTTGCCGCGCTGCACGGACTGCGTGAACTTGTGGCCGACGAGGGGCCATTCCCTCAGGACCAGGTGGCCCGACGGGTGCAACTGCACGACTTGGAGCGCCGTCTGCCTGGCCTGCGCCAGGTAGGGTATGCCCGCACCGAAGGGCTTGGCAGTGCATGGAGCACCCGGCTCCTGTCCACGGAGCAGGGCTGGAGCCTGGTGGCCGATCCGCGTCGCCATGAAACCCTGCTGCGCGCCATCGACTCGGACCAGGCCATCCGGACACCCGGCATGGCAGGCGAGCGCGACGCCACCACCTGGCTGATCCTGCCCAGCTACGCGGCGAACCTGCCGCACTCGACGCCACGAGGGCGCCGGATGGCGGTGCGGGGCGCGGTCTTCCTCGGGCTGAGCCCACGAGATCTGCTGCAGCAGATGCACGAAGTGCGGGCAGACCGCCTGGTGCTCGCGCTGTCGGACACGGAGCAGTCGGCACCGGCCGGACTTGCCGGTCCAGGCCATTGGCGCCAGGTGCGGCTGGACCTCGGTGGCCGGCCGCTGTGGCTGGTGGCCACCAGCACGGCGGACTTCGCGCAGGCCCTGTCCACCCGCAATCCCTGGTGGCTGGCCATGGTCACGCTGGGGCTGGTGACGCTGACCGTGGGCGGCTGGGTACGCACCCGCCAGCTGCAGCGGGGGCTGGCACGGCAACTGGATCAAAGCCAGGAGAGCTGTGCACGACTGACGCAGCAGCTGCAGCGGTCAGCAGCATCCGACCACCAGCCCTGGGCCGGGCTGGCACAGGTGAGCCTCTCATGGCGCAACGACACCACCACCCACTTGCAGCTGCACACCCCCGCCGAACTCGCCAAGGCACTGGCCGATCCGGGCACCGGCGAGACGCCGCCACCAGCGGGCATCGACACCGAATCCCTGCCGCTGCACGGGGCCGATGGCAGCGTGGTCGCCTGTCTCGTCGTGCGGCATGACTACACGCACCAGCACCAGACACAGGCCCGGCTGGAAGGCGCGCTGCGCGAGAACGCCGCCCTGCTGGCCGCCCTGGACCAGCACTTCATTGTCTCGGTGACAGACCGCAGCGGTACCCTCACCGAGGTCAATGAGGCCTTCTGCCGCGTCTCAGGCTACGAGCGCGGCGAGCTGCTCGGCCAGAAACACAGCATCGTCAATTCGCAGGTCCACCCCCGCTCGTTCTGGGTCGAGATGTGGAAGACCATCGCCGCCGGTCGGCCCTGGCGGCGCGAGGTGTGCAACCGCACACGCACCGGCACCCGCTACTGGGTGGACAGCATGGTGGTGCCGATCGAGGACGCCGATGGCCGCATCGCCAGGTATGTGTCCATCCGCACCGACATCACGGCCCGCAAGCAGCTCCAGCTTGACCTGGAATCCAGCCGCCAGCGTGCCGAGGAACGCGAAGCCTTCCTGCGCCAGCTCACCGACCGCCTGCCACTGTGCATCGCCTTCGCCGACCACCAGCAGCGTTACCGCTTCGTCAACCAGACCGAATGCGAGCGACTCGGGCGGACCCGGGAGGAGTTGCTGGGCCGGCACGTGGACGAGGACATCGCCACCTTCGGTGAACAGGCGCTGGCGGGCCAGCAGCAGTACTTCGAGCTGGAGCGTCCCCACCCTGGTGGTCTGACCACGCTGGATTTCCACCTCGTGCCCGACCGCGACTGGCAAGGCCAGGTCTGTGGCTACTTCGCCGTCGGCGCCGACACCAGCGCCCGGCGCGAGGCCGCCCGGCTGCTGCAGCAACGCGAACGGCTGATGCAGGTGCTCATCAACAACTTCCCCGGGCCGCTGTCGCACTGGGACGCCGAGCTGCGTTGCACCGTGGCCAACGCCGCCTACCGCCCCTGGTTCGACATGGATCCAGTCGAGATGCCGGGCTGCACGGCGCGGGAACTCTTCGGTGAGGAAACCTTTGCGCAGATTGCCCCCAGTCTGCAAGCGGTACTGCGGGGCGAACGCCAGGTGCTGGACCGCACGCGCCGGCTCTCCGACGGCAGTCTGCGCGACTACCAGGTGCATTACGTGCCCGACCAGGATGGCGACGAGTACCGCGGCTTCGTGTCCGTGGTGATGGATGTCACCGACATGAAGGACGTGCAGCGCCAGCTGCGCCAGCGTTCCGAACAGGCCGAACAAGCCAGCCAGGCCAAGAGCCGCTTCCTGGCCAACATGAGCCACGAGATCCGCACGCCGCTCAACGCCATCATCGGCATGACCGGGCTGGCCCTGGACACCGAGCTGACCGCCGACCAGCGCGAGCTGATGCAGATCGTGCGCAGCGCGGGAGACTCGCTGCTGGCGCTGATCAACGACATCCTGGACTTTTCCAAGATCGAGGCGGGCCAGATGACGGTGGAGCAGATCGAGTTCGATCTGCACGACTGTGTCCAGCAGGCGGTGCGGCTGCTGGTCGGGCGTGCCCACGACAAGGGCATCGCGCTCGAATGGGCCATGGGGCGCGACGTGCCACACCTGGTCACGGGCGACCCGCTGCGGCTGCGGCAGGTGCTGGTCAACATGCTGTCGAACGCCGTCAAGTTCACGGCCAAGGGCTGGGTGCTCCTGAGTGTGTTCACCCGGCAGGAAATCGGAGCCGACGGCGCACAGGCCATCGAGTTCCGCGTGCGCGACACCGGCACCGGCATTCCCCAGGACAAGCTCGCCCACATCTTCACGCCGTTCTCGCAGGCAGACGAGTCGATCACCCGCAAGTTTGGCGGGACGGGGCTGGGCGTGTCGATCTGCAACGACCTGATCAAGCTGATGGGAGGGCAGCTGGGCGTGGACAGCGTCGTGGGAGAAGGCAGCACCTTCCACTTCAACCTGCGCATGCCGGTGGCCGGAGTCCAGCCGGTCACGGCAGTGCCGGGCTCGGCACCCATCCGGATCCTGGACCGGGCGCCCATGCCCGACAAGCTGCTGTCGCACTACTTCCAGCAGTGGCAGCTCACGGGCGAGTTCCTGCGCACACCGAACCAGATCCTGGCCAAGCTGGGCTCCGACGGCACCGCGGTCTCCCCGCCCTTGATCGTCAAGGCGTCCTGGCTGCCGCTGGCCTCGGCGGAACAGTGGGGTCGGATCTGCGCGCAGACGCTGGTGCCGGGACGCATCCTGCTGATCGACGCCCCTGTGCCCGCTTCGGTCTCGGCCGAGTTCGGCCACCAGCTGCGCTGGCCAGGCTCGGTGTCGGCACTCTTCGACGCACTGGCGGTGTCCACCAGTCTGGTCCTCAGTTCGCTCGACCAGGAAGGTGCAGCCCAATCGCCCTCGGGCCAGGACGAAGCACGCAAGATCCTGCTGGTGGACGACAACCCGATCAACCGCAAGCTGGCGGTGCGGGTGCTGGAGAGCATGGGGCATGAGGTCGCACAGGCGATCCACGGACAGGAGGCGGTCGAGCGGCTGCTGGTCGACTCCTTTGACCTCGTGCTCATGGACATGCAGATGCCGGTCATGGATGGTTTCGAGGCCACGGCACGCATCAGGGAGCGCGAAGTGGCCTGCGGCCTGCCCCGCATTCCCATCGTCGCGATGACCGCACACGCGATGGCCGAGGACCGGCGGCGCTGTCTGGCGGCGGGCATGGATGGCCATCTGAGCAAGCCCATCGTCAAGCAGGCACTGCGGTCGGCCGTGGCCACCTACGCCCGCCCACGCACAGACGTGCCACGGCTGCCAGGCGAACCGATGCCCATGGCACGGCCCGGTACACCTGAGCCACCCGTGCCAGTACCGCCGACGGTCCCGCCCGACCACCTGCCGATCCGCGACGAAGCCGCCGCGTTGTCCAATCTCGAGGGCGATCACGCGCTGCTGCAGGAGCTGACCGAGATGTTCCTTGGCGACATCGATGCACAGCTGGCCGCACTGGCCGAACTCGACGCGGTCACCGGGCTCGATACGCTGACCCGACTGGCCCATGCACTCAAGGGCTCGGTGGGAGCACTCGGGGCCATCACCGCACGACAACTCGCCTCCGAGCTGGAAACAGCAGGACGCGCAGGCGACGCAGCACAGGCGGCCCGCCTGCAGACCCAGCTCCACACGGCCCTGCAGGCGCTGCGAGACGATCTGCTGTCCCACGCCGTGCTCACGACCCTTCCCTGACACCCACCTTGGCGCTTCCAGCGACACCCGGCATGCCCCACGCTTCTGCATTGAATCAGATCACGCTGCGACACGCCGCCGTGCATGGCGGCAATGGCCGATTGCTGGCCATTCGGCTGGACTGGCAGATGTTGCCGGGCGTGGACGCTCCTGCGCCTGAAGCCTTGCTGCCGGAGCTGGTCCAGTTCCTGTGCGGCCCCAGTGCGCAGTGGATGCTGCCGATCTCGACTCCCGAGGCGCTGGCCTGTCCCGCCCTGGATGCGCTGCCGAGTACCACCTGGCTCGACTACCACATCGCACTGCTGGACGACGCAGCATCACTGGCCCGCCTGCAGCGCATGGCCGACCGGGGCCTCACGCTGGTCTGCCAGCAGCGTGTCCCGCCACACGCCACACTGGCGAGCCGCACGCTCCTGGGCTCGCCAGTCCTGGGCGAGCAGCGGCTGCTCACCGGCGTGCGCACCCTCGACCAGATGGAGTCGGCCTTCCGGCACAGCGCGACCACCACGCTGGGCTGGCCTGTCCACAACCCGGTGACACCCAGCTCCGGCAACGGTGAAGCCGACATCCGGCTGGTGCTGGAGATCCTGCGGCGCATCGACCAAGGCGACTCGGTCGACAAGCTAGAAGCCTGCCTGGACCGCAGCCCGACCCTGGCGTTCCGGTTGATGGGCTACCTGAATTCGGCCGCCTGCAACCTGCGCTCGGAGGTCAGCTCGCTGCGCCACGCCATCATGATGCTGGGGTATGCGCGGCTGCGGCAGTGGGTGGCGCTGCTGCTGGCGTCCTCGGTCGAGACCCCCCGCACCCGCCCCTTGATGCAGGCGGCGATCCGGCGGGCCTTCCTGCTGCAGAAGATCGCCGCCTGCCAGGGCAATCTGGACGACCACGGCGACCTGTTCCTGTGCGGCGCGTTTTCGCTGCTGGACCAGATGCTGGGCAAGCCGATGGCCGCGCTGCTGGACACCATGCCCATCACGGCAGAGGTCAAGGACAGCCTGGTGCGTGGCACCGGCCCGCTGGCGCCCTATCTGCAACTGGCCCGCCTGCTGGAAAGCGAGTCACCGATGGATCCGGAAGCGATCCATGAAGCCACCGCCACCACACGGCAGGAAGTCAATCACGCCCTGCTGGATGCCCTCAACATGGCATTCGCATCGGGCTGAACCGGCTCACTCCCACTCGATCGTCGCGGGCGGCTTGCTCGACACGTCGTAGGTCACGCGGTTGATGCCACGCACCTCGTTGATGATGCGGCTCGACACTTTCTTGAGCAGGCTGTAGGGCAGCTCGGCCCAGTCTGCCGTCATGAAGTCGCTGGTCTGCACCGCCCGCAGCGCCACGACGTAGTCGTAGGTGCGGCCGTCGCCCATCACGCCGACGCTCTTGACTGGCAGGAACACCGTGAACGCCTGGCTGGTCAGGTCGTACCAGCTCTTGCCTGTGGCGGGGTCGATGGTGCCGCGCAGTTCCTCGATGAAGATGTGGTCGGCGCGCTGCAGCAGGCTGGCGAAATCCGCCCGCACTTCGCCGAGGATGCGCACACCCAGACCCGGCCCCGGGAACGGATGCCGGTACACCATCTCGTGCGGCAGGCCGAGCGCCACGCCCAGCTCGCGCACCTCGTCCTTGAACAGCTCGCGCAGCGGCTCCAGCAGCTTCAGGCCGAGCTTTTCAGGCAGGCCACCGACGTTGTGGTGGCTCTTGATCGTGGCCTTCTTGCTGGCGGTGCCACCGCTCTCCACCACGTCCGGGTAGATCGTGCCCTGGGCCAGGAAGGTCGCGCCCTTGTGGCCCTGCCCCGACGCCTTCAGCTTGGCGGCTTCGGCTTTGAACACTTCGACGAACTCGCGGCCGATGATCTTGCGCTTCTGCTCGGGGTCGGTGACGCCCTTGAGGTGGCCCATGAACTGCTCGGCGGCCTGGACGTGCACGACCTTGGCGTGCAGGCGGCCGGCGAACATGTCCATCACCATCGCGCCTTCGTTGAGGCGAAGCAGGCCGTGGTCCACGAACACGCAGGTGAGCTGGTCGCCGATCGCGCGGTGGATCAGTGCCGCCGCCACCGACGAATCGACGCCGCCGGACAGGCCGAGGATCACCTCTTCGTCGCCCACCTGCTCGCGGATCTTCGCGACCGCTTCCTGGATGTAGTCGCCCATGATCCAGTCGCCCTGACAGCCGGCGATCTCGCGCACGAAGCGGCTCAGCAGCGCCGCGCCCTGCAGCGTGTGCGTGACTTCGGGGTGGAACTGGACGGCGTAGTAGCCCTTGTCCTCGTTGGCCATGCCGGCGATCGGGCAGCTTGGGGTGGACGCCATCAGCTTGAAGCCGGGCGGCAGCGTCGTGACCTTGTCGCCGTGGCTCATCCAGACCTTGAGCATGCCGTGGCCTTCGGGCGTGGCGAAGTCCTGGATGTCCGCGAGCAGCTTCGTGTGGCCACGGGCGCGGACCTCGGCGTAACCGAACTCGCGGTGGTCACTCCACTCGACGGTGCCACCGAGCTGGACCGCCATCGTCTGCATGCCGTAGCAGATGCCGAGCACCGGCACGCCCGCGTCCCACACCGCCTGCGGGGCGCGCAGCTGGTGGTCTTCGTAGGTGCTGGCGTGGCTGCCGCTGAGGATGATGCCCTTGGGCGCGAACGACTGGATGAACTCGTCGGACACGTCGTTGGGGTGGATCTCGCAGTAGACATGCGCCTCACGCACGCGGCGGGCGATGAGCTGGGTGACTTGCGAGCCGAAGTCGAGGATGAGGATCTTGTCGTGTTGCATGTCGAACTCAGCGAACTCAGGCGACCACGTGCGCCGGGTGCGGCGGCGTGGCGGGATGGCGGCGGAAGTGGCGCAGGGCGAGCACGGTGGCCGTGATCTGCAGCGCCGCACAGAGGAAGAACGGGGCACCGATGCGCCAGTCGCCCTGGGGCAGGTGCGACACGAACCAGAGCAGGGCCGAGCCGATCACGGGGGCGAACACGGCGGTCAGGCTGTTGAGGGAACCGAGTGCGCCCATCGTGCGGCCCTGGGCGTCATCGTCGGCGGCGTTGGAGACCAGCGTCTGCATGGCGGCCTGCACCATGAAGCCGAAGACGTTCAGGCCAATGATGGCGTACATCATCCAGCCCTCGGTGGCCGCGCCCCACAGGACGAAGGTGATGGACGAGGAGATCAGGCCGATGACGGCGATGCGCTGCGGCGTCGTGCGTTTCAGGGCGACGCGGATCAGCCCGCCCTGCACCAGCACCGACATCACCCCGACGGCGAACAGCGACCAGCCGTTTTCCTCCGTGCCCCAGCCGAACTTGAACGTCGTGTAGAGCACCCAGGTCGTGTGCAGGATGAGCTGCGCCAGACTGGACAAGCCCATCACGACCACCAGCGGGCCGATGCCGCGCAGCTCGCTCAGGCGGCGCATCGACGCCACTGGATTGACCTTGGTCCAGTCGATGGCCGGGCTGCGGCGCTCCACGGGCAGCGACTCCGGCAGCACGAACGCGCCATAGCCCGCGTTCAGCACCGCCAGCCCGCCCGCCACGTAGAACGGCAGGCTCAGGTCGATGGCGCCCAGCAGCCCGCCCATGACAGGGCCGAGGATGAAGCCCAGGCCGAACATGGCGCCCAGCATGCCGAACCGCTTGCCGCGCTGCTCGGGCGTGCTGATGTCGGCGACATACGCCTGCGCGATCGACGCATTGGCCTGCAGCGCACCGCTCACCAGCCGCACCGCCACCAGCATCCACAGCGCCGTCGCCAGCCCCGTGACGAAGAAGCTCAGCGCCA
This sequence comes from Sphaerotilus sp., assembly GCA_013299055.1. Classification (GTDB taxonomy): domain Bacteria; phylum Pseudomonadota; class Gammaproteobacteria; order Burkholderiales; family Burkholderiaceae_C; genus Sphaerotilus. The sequence goes on along the minus strand of JAAFKB010000023.1, from coordinate 1,759 downwards.
GCCCGGTGAAGCCGAGCAGCAGCACGGGCCGCCGACCATGCCGGTCCGACAGCGCCCCCAGCACCGGCGAGCCGATGAAGTTGGCGAAGCCGAATGCGAACGTGACCACGCCGTACCAGAATGCCTGGTTCGCCTGCGAACCGGCGAACTTGCCCACCAGCGGCGCCAGCACCGGGATGATCAGGCCGATGGCAACCATGTCGATCAGCACGGCGACCATGATGAAGGGCATCGCGGCAGCGCGGCCCTGCCGCCCCGGTGTCGCGCCAGGGCGCTGCTCGTCGTCGCTCAAGCGCGTCACTCCATGCGGTAGTTGGGCGCTTCCTTCGTGATCTGCACGTCGTGGACGTGGCTCTCACGGATGCCAGCGGAGGTGATCTCGACGAACTCGGCGCGGTCCTGCATGTCGGCGATCGACGCGCAGCCGCAGTAGCCCATCGAGGCCCGGATACCGCCGGCCATCTGGAAGACGATCGACAGCATCGAGCCCTTGTACGGCACCCGGCCTTCGATGCCTTCGGGCACCAGCTTGTCGGCGTTCGGGTTGCTGGTCTCGTCGTTTTCCTGGAAGTAGCGGTCGGCCGAACCCGCCTTCATCGCGCCGATCGAGCCCATGCCGCGGTAGCTCTTGTAGCTGCGGCCCTGGAACAGGACGATCTCGCCCGGCGCTTCTTCGGTGCCGGCGAACATGCCGCCCATCATCACGGTGGACGCGCCCGCAGCGATGGCCTTGGCGATGTCGCCCGAGTAGCGGATGCCACCGTCGGCGATCAGCGGCACGCCCGTGCCGCGCAGCGCGGTGGCCACGTTGTCGATCGCGGTGATCTGCGGCACGCCGACACCAGCGACGATGCGCGTGGTGCAGATCGAGCCGGGACCGATGCCGACCTTGACGCCGTCCGCGCCGGCTTCCACCAGCGCCAGCGCCGCAGCGCCCGTGGCAATGTTGCCGCCGATGACATCGACGTGCGGATAATTCTGCTTGACCCAGCGCACACGCTCGATCACGCCGTGGCTGTGGCCGTGGGCGGTGTCCACGACGAGGGCATCGACGCCAGCCTTGACCAGCAGCTCGATGCGCTCTTCGGTGCCGTCACCGACACCGACCGCCGCACCGACGCGCAGCTTGCCATGGGCATCGCGGGCGGCGTTGGGGAAGGTGGTCTGCTTCTTGATGTCCTTGACGGTGAACAGGCCGCGCAGCTCGGACTCGTCGTTCAGGACCAGCACGCGCTCCAGCTTGTGCTGGTGCATCAGCGCCTTGGCCTCGGCGAGCGAGGCACCTTCGCGGACGGTGACCAGGCGCTCGCGCGGCGTCATGATCTCGCGCACCGGGGCGTCGAGACGGGTCTCGAAGCGCAGGTCTCGGCCGGTGATGATGCCGACCACGCGGCCGTTCTCGACCACAGGGAAGCCGGAGATGCCATGCGTGCGCGACAACTCCATCACGTCGCGCACACGGGCGCCGGGTGCGACGGTGATCGGGTCTTTCAGCAGACCAGATTCATACCGCTTGACACGGGCCACTTCCGCCGCCTGCTGCTTCGGGCTGAGGTTCTTGTGGACGATGCCGATGCCGCCTTCCTGCGCGATGGCGATGGCCAGGCGCGCTTCGGTGACGGTGTCCATCGCGGCGGACACGAGCGGCAGGTTCAGGGTGATGTTGCGCGACAGCTTGGTCGCCAGGGAGGTGTCGCGGGGCAACACCTGGGAGTACGCGGGGACCAGCAACACGTCGTCGAAGGTCAGTGCTTTGCCA
>JAAFKB010000229.1 GCA_013299055.1 Sphaerotilus sp. | reverse complement strand
GTGCGGCCACGTTGTCGCGCAGCAGCCGGGCCAGCGCCAGCAGGGTGCGGTTCTTGGCGCTCGTCGAGGCGGCGGCCATCAGCGTGGCGGCGGCGCGGGCGGCCTCGCCGACGCGGGCCATGTAGGCGGGGATGTCCTGGGTGTTCATGCGGCGAATTGTGGCAGAGGGGGCCACGCCACCGCACATGCGGTGGATTCCCTTCAGCTTGCCGCGATCTGCCGCAACGCCTGCTCGAACACCTCGACCGGCTGCCCGCCGGAGATCAGGTGCCGGTCATTGATGATCACCGCCGGGACCGAGCGGATGCCGGCCTGCTGGTAGAAGGTCTCCCTCTCGCGCACGTCGTCGGCGTGGGCATTGCTGTCGAGCACGGCGCGAGCGGCGTCGGTGTCCAACCCAGCCGAGGCCGCCGCAGCGAGCAGCACCGCGTGGTCGCCCGGGCTGAGTCCATCGGTGAAATACGCCTTGAACAGCGCGTGCTTGAGCTGGCGCTGGGTTTCGGCGGATTGCAGCCCCGCCCAGTGCAGCAGCCGGTGCGCATCGAAGGTGTTGTAGATCCGGCTGCGCTTGCCCAGGCCGAATTCGAAGCCCACGCCCGCGCCGCGCTGGCGGATCGCCTCGGTGTTGGCGGCGACCTGCTCGGCGGAGATGCCGTACTTCTCGGTCAGGTGCTCGACGATGGCCTGGCCTTCGGCGGGCATCGACGGGTTGAGTTCGAAGGGCTGGAAGTGCAGCGTGGCCGTGACGCCCTCGGCGCCCACGCGGGCCAGCGCCTGTTCAAGCGCGTTCAACCCGATCGCGCACCACGGGCAGGAGACATCGGAGACGAAATCGATTTTCATGGTGTGCGGGTGAGTGCAGTTTTGATCCGTCGCTGAACTGCGGCCGTATGGCGCTCGGTTAGCCAGGCGAAGGCGGTGCAGTAGACCAGCAGCACCCCCACCAGACAGCCCAGGTAAGCGATGCCACGCATGTCCGGCTGCAGTTGAAATGGCGTGCCCAGCTCCTGGTAGACCACCGCCACGATCAGCAGCATCGCAGGGAAGTGGCACAGATAGGTGGAGTAGGAGACGTCCGCCATGCGCGCATGGAAGCGGCTGAACGCCACGGTGGATTTCATGCGCGTGACGCTCGTGAGGGCCACGGCATAGGCCATCCCCAGCAGCAGGTCACGGGTGAACCCGGTCAGCAGCGATTCTGGATGGTCGAGATTGTTCACGTTGTGGCTGGTGCGTGACCAGACGACGGCGATGGCGAGGAGCAGGGCGCCGAGCAAGGGGTGCGGGCGCCAAAGCCTGGACATGGTCCAGCCATAGGTGATCAGCCCGAGCAACCAGATGGTGCCCCAGAGCAGGAAGGGCATGGGCAGTCCGACCAGAATGGCCGCACCCGCGACTGCCGCGAGGGCACGCCAGCGACCGGTACCCGTCCAGGCAGCGGCAAACAGCGCGAAGATGCAGTAGTACCACCACTCGTAGGCCAAGCTCCACAGTGGATTGTTGCTGCCGAAACTCTCTGTCCAGATGCCCTGGAGCATGAGCACATTGCCCAGGAACGTGCGTGCATCGAGTGCCGCGCTGGTGTTGCTGCCCAGCGAAATGGTGTGGTAGCGAATCGAGTCGGTGTAGAGCGCACTGGCGTTGAACCACCTCAGCCCCACCATGTCCAGCACAAGCCCCGCGAGCAGGGCCGGAATCAGCACGGTGTAGATCCTGCTGAAGCGCGCGATGGCGTAGCTCCTCAGATTGGGTCCATGCTGCTGCCAGCGGTGGAGTGTCGTTCCGCCAACGAGGAACCCACTGATGACAAAGAAAATCACCACGGATTCATGGCCAAGACCGGTGAAAAAATACAGTCCCTTGTCCAGGAGCGTCGCCTGCTGCACGCCGCCGAGATCGACCAGCACGAGGTGTCGGGCATGGCTGAGCAGGACCAGCCACGCCGCCACCCACCTGGACAGATTGAGAACAATGGAGAGGTTGGGGGTCATCGCGTGGACAGGGTCATGTTCAGTTCACGACGTGAATCCCTGCGGATTCATCGACTGCCACCGCCAACTGTCCTCGCACATCTGGTCGATCCCGCGCTCGGCCTTCCACCCCAGCAGTTGCTGCGCCGCGCCCGGATCGGCGTAGCAGGCCGCGATGTCGCCGGGGCGGCGGTCAACGATCTGGTACGGCACCGGCCGGTCGCTGGCCCGCTCGAACGCCTTCACCACGTCGAGCACGCTGTAGCCCTGGCCGGTGCCGAGG
>JAAFKB010000228.1 GCA_013299055.1 Sphaerotilus sp. | reverse complement strand
AGGGCTTGCTGACCGGCGTGCAGGACGCGGCCTCGTGCGCACTGCGTCCCGCCGCGGACTACGACGCCGACCAGATCAGCCACGTCGTCGCCTGGGTGGCGTCGATCGACCCGGTGCAGCGCGAGGTCGTCATCACCGGCGGGCCGCAACGGGCCGAGCGGCGCATCGCTTACGAGGCGCTGCTGCTGGCGACCGGCGGGCACCTGCGCCGGCTCGACCTCCCCGGCGCGGACCTGCCCGGCATCCTCGGCCTGCGCACGCTCGACGATGCCGCCCAGATCGCCGCGCAGTTGCAGCCCGGTGCCCGCGTGGTCATCGTCGGCGGCGGCTTCATCGGGCTGGAGGTGGCCGCGTCCGCCCGGCAGCGCGGCTGCGAGGTCACGGTGATCGAGGGGGCACCGCGCCTGCTCGGTCGCGCCGTGCCCGAGGCGATCGGCGCGCAGGTGCTGGCGCTGCACCGGGCGCGGGGGGTCGAGGTCTGCCTCGGCACGCTGCCGACCGCGTTCGAGCGCCAGCCCGACGGCTCGACGCAGGTCACGCTGAACGACGGCACGGCACGCATGGCCGACACCGTGATCGTCGGCATCGGCATCGTGCCGTCGGTCGAACTCGCGGCGCAGGCCGGCCTGACCGTGCAGCGCGGCATCGTCGTCGATGCACAACTCGCCACCAGCGCGCCCGGCGTCTACGCGGCCGGCGACGTGGCCGAATTCCCCAGCCCGCTCAGCGGCGCCCTGATCCGCCAGGAAACCTGGCAGAACGCCGAAACGCAAGCCCGTGTCGCGGCAGCCAACATGCTCGGCCAGGGCCTCGCCTTCGACGTGATGCCGTGGTTCTGGTCCGACCAGTTCGACCACCAGGTCCAGGTCAGCGGCGAGCCGGCGCTCGGCACGTCGGCGGTTGCACGCCCGCTGGCCGGGGGGGCCTCGATCGACTTCCACCTCGACGCCGCCGGCCGGCTGGTGGGCGCCAGCGGCTTCGGCCCGGTGTCGGCGCTGGCCAAGGAATTCAAGCTGGCCCGCATGCTCGTCGAGCGCCGCCGCCAGCCGTCACCCGAGGCGCTGGCGGACGTTAGCGTCAAGCTCAAGTCCCTGCTCTGAGAGCTGAAAACCGAGAACCCCCGCCATGAAAAAACCCCAACGCCCGACGATCGCCGACCTGCGTGCCTTGAAGGGCCAGCGCCAGCTCAGCATGCTGCGGGTCGAGACGCTCGACGAAGTCGCCGCCGCGCAGCAGGCTGGCGTGGACATGGTGTCCGTGCCGCCTGCGCTGCTCGGCCCGGCTTTCCGCGAGGCCGCACCGACGATCTTCGCCATCCCCGGACTCGAATACGGCGACTTCGTGACGGCGGAGGAGTACCTGCGCGCCGGGTTCGCCGCGATGAAGGCCGGCGGGGACGCGGTCTACTGCGCGGCGAGCATGGGCATCGTGCGCCGGCTGCGCGAGGAGGGCATCCCCGTCTGCGGCCACTCGGGGCTGATCCCGTCGCAAGCCACCTGGACGGGTGGATTCAAGGCGGTCGGCAAGACGCTGGAGACGGCGCAGCTTGTCTACCGGCAGGTCAAGGCGCTGGAGGCGGCCGGTGCGTTCGCGGCGGAAATCGAAGTGGTCCCGGCCGACATCGCCGCCGCGATCTCGACGCGCACCAGCCTGCTGCTGATCTCGATGGGCGCCGGGGCCGGGGGCGATGCGCAGTACCTCTTCGCCAGCGACGTGCTCGGCTACAACACCGGCCACATCCCCCGCCACGCCAAGGTCTACCGCGACTTCGCTGCCGAACACGCCCGCCTGCAGGCCGAGCGCGTCGCGGCCTTCAGCGAGTACCGCCAGGACGTGGACAGCGGCGCCTACCCGGCCGCCAAGCACAATGTCGGCGTCGCGCCCGAGGTGCTGACCCAGTTCACGCAGTTCCTCGACCAGCAGCCCTGAGTTTCCTGACCACCATGACCACCACTGCCGCCGCCTACATCCTCACGCTCTCCTGCCCCGACAAGCCGGGCATCGTCCACGCCGTTTCGGGCCTGCTGTTCGAGCATGGCGCCAACATCCAGGAAGCCGCCCAGTACAACGACCAGCAGACGGGGCTGTTCTTCATGCGGGTGCAGTTCGCCTGCGCAGAGTCCAGCCGCGAGCAACTGGATGCTGCGCTGCAGGATCTGGCGGCGCAGTGGACGATGACCGTCGATCTGCACCGCGCCGACCAGCGCATGCCCACCGTCATCTTCGTCAGCCAGCACGGCCACTGCATCAACGACCTGCTGTTCCGCTGC
>JAAFKB010000227.1 GCA_013299055.1 Sphaerotilus sp. | reverse complement strand
TGTCCGCTTGGTGCAGGTATCGGTTACTGCCAACCGCCGAGGACAACTGTTTGAAAAGCTCCAGTCGATCCACTGCGGAAATCTTGGCGTAGCAGCGTTGCTGCATCTGGGCGTCGAACCAAGCGGGAAATTCTTCTTGTCGGAGCCAGGAGAGTATTTTGTTTTGCCGCAGCGTTTCGCAGGCGTGGGTTTGCAGCTCGTTGATGGCGCGGGTGGTGAAGCCTGCTTGTTCAAGACCGATGTCCAGCCCGCCAGCTCCTGCGAACAAAGAAATCATGGCGAAAGATCGCGCGGGGACTGCTTGCATCACAAGGCTGCGTGCATCGCAGTGTGTCCGGCTAACGAAGTCACGCCGGCCTTGTGTTGGTAGTCACAGAGATTCAGTGCCATGAACAGCGGTCTTTCGGGGTGTAGTCGGTGTCAGCCTTGGGCCAACAGTTGTGTTTCGGCTGGCGTCAAACCGTAGAGTTCGCAAGCCGCTTTGTCACAGGCGGCCAGATCCAGCGCCAATGCAGCTTGTGCCAGCCTCTCGCGCATCAGTGCGGACACGGTTGACCATCGTGGTAGTCGGATGCGCCGCAGATACTGGGCTTGGTAGCGCAGGAACCCACCTTGCATCGTCGTCGAATACGCAGTGATGAACTGTCGCGTCACGCAGGACAGGAGCACCGCATGCAAGGCCCGCAGCTCCCACTCCTCGGACACCACGAAATAGAGGTTGTGGTGCGGGTAGAGCCAGCCGTCCTCGAACACCACATGGGCCGAGCCCTTGATGTCCGGGATCAGCAGCTTGGGGCTCGTCGCCAGAGAGGGTGTGATGCGGTCAATGGTGCGATACCAACTTGCGGGCGATTTCTGAGCCACATGGCGTCGGGCGATGGCTTCACGGTGTTGTCCGAGATGGGCGGACAGTTTGGGATAGTGGGCGAGGTCCACCAACCGGCCATCGTCCTCGAACGGGTTGATCACCCCTGACCCGCGCCAGCGCACGACACCGCTGGCGATGTCCTTGGTCGTGACCAATGGCAGCTTGCGACTGGATTCCACGTCCAGTTCGTCCATCGGGCCGATGAAGGCTTTGTCCGCTCCGGTGGCAACACCAATCCCGACTTTGCAGCCAGCTTCCTCCAAGGTCGGGAACAGGGCCTCCAGGCGGCGCAGCAGGGCGCGTTGATCGGATGAACTCAACACCCAGGGCGCGTCACCGGTGCTCACCTGCTCAATCAGGGACACACCGAGTTCAGGACATGGTTGGCCTTGGCGCAATGCTTGGGCAAGCTGCGCGAGCCTGATCGCTTGTAGTTCGGGCCGTGCCGCAACCAGAGTGGCGCCCGGGGGCGCTTTCTCGATGAGCGTGATGGCGGGATAGGCAATCACGTCGGTGTCGAAGGCCGGGGTGTCCACCATGTCCACATAGGCCCGCAGGTGGAAGCCCTCGGCCACTTTGGCCCGCAGGGGGCGGCCGTACTGGTTCTTGGTCCAGCGGTCGGCGCAGATGAATGCGAGCTGGCCGTGTTCGGCGAGCAGGTCGAGCGAACGCTCGATGAACGGGATGTAGAGATCGGCCCGATCGTAGAGCGTGGTGTAGCGTTTGCGGTATTGCGCCAGCAGCGCGGCGGGGATCAGTTCCTGGCGCACATACGGCGGATTGCCCACCACGACATCGAAGCGACCCGGCATCGATGAAAGCAGAAAATCGGCACAGACCAGCCACGCCGAGGCCAAGCGAGCACCTTCAGCGGCCCCCAGTCCGAACTCGGACAGGAGCGAGTGGAGCTTGGCCTGCGTCGCATTGAAGGTGCCACGGTGCAATTCGACCGCCCGGATGCAATCGGCCAAATCCCCCTGGTGGTTCGCTGATTGAACCATCGTCATCAGCCTGCGCACCGCTGCCAGCAGGAATTCGCCGCCTCCAAACGACGGTTCGAGGAGCCGCATGCGGTACAGCGGCTGGTCCTGCGTGTAGCCGACGAGGTCCAGCATGAAGTCCACGATTTCGTGGCGCGTGTAGACCGCTCCGCGCTCGCTCGGGTTAGCGCCATGGGCGAGCTGCTCGACGGCTTCGGCAATGGGACAGAAGCCGTCCAGGGAGGGTTGGTCGATCAGCAGCGCATGCGGCATGGCCTGAATCCAGGTGCAGTTGACTTGTGATCAGAACGGCGCATCATCCCGACGCCCACGCTTGCGCTCCGGCGCCGGCTCTTCCTTCGGCGGCATGTCTTCCTTCTTGATGCGCGTCGGCTTGCGGATCGTCACGACCGGGGCGGGCGCCG
>JAAFKB010000226.1 GCA_013299055.1 Sphaerotilus sp. | reverse complement strand
CAAGGACGTGTGCATCGGCTGCGGCTACTGCTCCTACGCCTGCCCGTTCGGCGCGCCGCAGTTCCCGAGCAACGGCACCTTCGGCCTGCGCGGCAAGATGGACAAATGCACCTTCTGCGCCGGCGGGCCGGAAGAGAACACCAGCCAGGCCGAGTACGAGAAGTACGGCCGCAACCGGCTGGCCGAGGGCAAGCTGCCCGCGTGCGCCGAACAGTGCTCGACCAAGGCGCTGCTGGGTGGCGATGGCGACGTGGTGGCGGACATCTTCCGCACCCGCGTCGTGCAGCGCGGCAAGGGCAGCGAGGTCTGGGGCTGGGGCACCGCCTACGGCAAGCCGGAGGCAGCGAAGTCATGAGCACCCGCCGCACACTGACCCTCGCCGTGGCCTTGGCCGCTGCACTCGCCGGCTGCGGCGAACGCGCACAGGAGCTGCACGCCAAGCAGCCCGACCAGGCGCCCTATGCTGGCGGCGACAAGACCGCGTGGGAAACGCAGATCAAGGCGCGCAACCAGAACCAGAACGAGTACGTCCGCGCCCCTGGGCGGCCGTGAGGAGCGGCGCGATGTCCAAGCTGATCCGCCACCTGATGCTCGTTGCGCTGCTGTTCCTCGGGGGAACGGCCGGGGCGCAGTCGAGCGGCGCGGCATCGGCGCCCGCCCCCGCTGCGGCGCCCGCCTCCACCGCCGATGTCAACGTCAACAAGGCCACCGTCTGGCGTGCCGTGCGCGACTCCGGCACCGTGGCCGGCTACAGCTCGCTGCCCGGCGCCGAAAAAGGCGTGCTGATCCAGTCGCAGGTGCAGTACCCCGGTTCGCGCCGCACGACCGCTGGCGAGGCGTGGCGGCAGGTGCGCAACCAGTGGATCATTCCCTACGGCGGCTCGCTGCTGCTGATCATCGGGCTGGCCATCGCGCTGTTCTACTGGCGCAAGGGCGCGCTCGGCGGCCACGAACCCGACACCGGCCGCATGGTCGAACGCTTCACGCCGCTGGAACGCGCCGCGCACTGGGCGAACGCGATCGCCTTCGTCGTGCTCGCCGTGTCGGGGCTGGTGATGGCGTTCGGCAAGTTCGTGCTGCTACCGGTGCTGGGCCACACGCTGTTCGGCTGGCTCACATTCGTGCTGAAGAACGCCCACAACGTCGCCGGGCCGCTGTTCGCCGTGTCGCTGTTGATCGTGATCGTCACCTTTGCCCGCGACAACCTGCCGCGTGCCGGTGATCTGGGCTGGCTGCTCAAGGGCGGTGGCCTGTTCGGCGGCCAGGAAGTCCCCTCGCACCGCTACAACGCGGGCGAGAAGCTGGTGTTCTGGGGCGGCGTGTTCGTGCTCGGGCTGGTCGTGGTCGCGTCGGGGCTGGTGCTCGACGACGTGGTGCCGGGTTTCAGCGGCCTGCGTGGTGACATGCAGATCGCCAACATGGTCCACGGCACCGCCACCGTGCTGATGATGGCGATGTTCATGGGCCACATCTACATCGGCACGATCGGCATGAAAGGCGCCTACGACGGCATGCGCACCGGCTACGTCGATGAAGCCTGGGCCAGGGAACACCACCAGCTCTGGCTCGACGACATCCAGGCCGGCAAGATCCCGGCCCAGCGGTCCACGCCGGTCGCCACCTCGGCCGCCCTCCCTCCCAACGCGAGCACCCCTGCATGAAGCGCACCGCCATCACCCCCCTGCTGCTGGTCTTGCTGGTCGGTGCCGCAGTCGCCAAGCTGCCGGCCCCGAGCGACGAAGCCAAGGCCAAGGCCGCCGAAGCCGCCGCCAAGACCGCCCACACCGGCAAGGTCGATGCCTACAAGCTCTGCCTGTCGATGGACAAGGTCGCCGCCGACTACCGCACCAAGGCCAAGACTGCGGGCAAGGAGGTCAAGCCGGCCGTCGAAACCCCACCTTGTGCCGATCCGGGTGCCTTCGTCTACGCACCGCCCGCGCCCGCCTCGGCCCCGGCACCTGCCGCAGCGGCAGCCTCGGCACCCGCCGCTGCGGCGTCGAAGACCTGATCCACCCGGTCCCCTCGCCATGGCCCACGCCCTCTCCGCTGCGGACCTGCGACCCGATGCCCCGCGGATGACGGCCGCGCGCGACCCACTGCTGCGCGAGACCGAGGTGATGGACGAATATGGCGAGCGGCGCACCATCGCCATTCCCGCCGAGCGCCCGCTGACCGTGTTCGTGGACAAGCGCGAGGTCGTCACGCTGATGACGCTGGGCGCGAGTCCGGAGCTGCTGGTGCTGGGCTGGCTGCGCAACCAGCGGCTGGTGGACGATCTGGCCGACATCGTGTCCATCACCGTG
>JAAFKB010000225.1 GCA_013299055.1 Sphaerotilus sp. | reverse complement strand
GTGCGCCCAGACCTCGTGCCGCCCGTCCGCCGCGCCCGGCAGCACGCGCTCGACCAGTGCCTCGACCGAGCCGCCCGTGTCCTTCGCGCCGTGGAGCCGGGCGCGGATCACCTTGGTGTCGTTGAAGACGAGCAGGTCACCGGGTTCCAGCAGCGTCGGCAGCTCGCGGAACACGCGCTCGACGGCGGGCAGCGTGCGGCCGTCGAGCAGGCGGGAGGCGCTGCGCTCGGCGGCGGGGTGCTGGGCGATCAGCTCGGGCGGGAGGTCGAAATCGAAGTCGGCGACGGTGTAGGACACGGAGGGCACAGGAGTCACGGTGGTACGGCGCGGTGGCTTGCGGGCGGGTTCGGGGAGGTGCAGAATATAACGGTAGTTATAACCTCGACGACATGGACACGGAGTCTGTCATGCACGCATTGAAGCTTACCCAGATCGGGAACTCGGTGGGGGTGATCCTGCCGAAGGAGATGCTGGTGCGCCTGAAGCTCGAAAAGGGCGACACCTTGTACGTCACCGATTGTCCCGGTGGTGTTCGCCTGACGCCGATTGATCCGGTGTTCGAGGAGCAGATGGCCCTGGCACGGGGGGTCATGAAGTCGCGCCGCGCGGTGCTGAACGAACTCGCCAAGTGACACCGGCAGGAGCCGTACATGAGCATGACACCTGCCAACACGAGCTGGGTCTGGATTGACGCGCAGGTGCTGAGCGCCGTCCATGAGGAGCAATTGGTCGAGCATGGCGGGGCGCCGGGCGTGCGGGACGCGGGCTTGTTCGAGTCCGCTCTGGCGCGTCCACAGAACCTCGCCTGCTACGGCGACCCGGATGTTGCGCTGCTGGCCGCCGCCTATGGCTACGGACTGGCGCGCAACCATCCCTTCATCGACGGCAACAAGCGCACGGCCTTCGTCGCCGTCGAGTTGTTCTTGTTGCTCAATGGTCAGGAACTGGTGGCCGACGATGCTTCCTGCGTGATCACGATGCTGAATCTGGCGGCGGGAGAACTCGGCGAAGACGAATTCGCCGCCTGGCTGCGCGAGCACCTCGCCCCCCGTGGACGTTAAGGACACCCCGGCTCCGGCTCCGGCCGCAAAAGCCGCCAAGTCCGCCCCGCAGCGGGCGATGGAAAAACTCGGCCTCGTGCGCGACATCGACCTCGCGCTGCACCTGCCGCTGCGCTACGAGGACGAGACGCGGCTGACCCCGATGTCCGCGCTGAGCGAGGGCGACACGGTGCAGGTCGAGGCGGTGGTGCGCGAGGCGTCGGTCCAGGGGGCGCGGCGGCAGTTCGTCGTCTGGCTGGTGGACGACCGGAGCGGCCGCGACGAGCTGATGCTGCGCTTCGTGCATTTCTTTCCGTCACACCAGAAGGCGCTGGTCCCCGGCGCACGGGTGCGGGCGCGGGGCGAGGTGCGCGGCGGCTTCCTCGGGCGCGAGATGGTGCATCCGGCGTTCAAGGTCGTGACGCTCGGGGCGCCGCTGTCCGATGCGCTCACCCCCGTCTACCCGACGAGTGCGCAATTGCCGCAGGCGTACTTGCGCAAGGCGGTGGCGGCCGGGTTGAAACGGGCGCCGCTGGACGAGGTGCTGCCCGCGGGTGTCGTGCCGAAGGGGCTGCCGGGCCTGCGGGAGGCGCTGAATTTCCTGCACCACCCGGCCTCCGCCGCCAGCCTCGCCGCGCTGGAAGAGCGCACGCACCCCGCCTGGCAGCGCATCAAGTTCGAGGAGCTGCTCGCCCAGCAGCTCTCGCAGCTCACCGCCCAGCGTGAACGCGCCCGCCTGCGCGCCCCCTCACTGAAAGCCAAGCCGGGCGGTCTGCACGAACAGTTGCTGGCCGCACTGCCGTTCACGCTCACAGGCGCGCAGCACCGCGTCAGCAACGAGATCGCCGCCGACCTGCGCCGCCCGCAGCCGATGCACCGTTTGCTGCAAGGCGATGTCGGCTCCGGCAAGACGGTGGTGGCGGCGCTGGCGGCGGCGGTGGCGATCGACGCGGGCTGGCAGTGCGCGCTGATGGCGCCGACCGAGATCCTGGCGGAGCAGCATTTCCGCAAGCTGCTGCACTGGCTGGAGCCGCTGGGCATCGGCGTGGCCTGGCTCACCGGCAGCCGCAAGGGCAAGGCGCGCACCGCGATGGTCGAGCGCATCGCGTCCGGCGACGCCAAGCTGATCGTCGGCACGCACGCGGTGATCCAGGGCGACGTGCATTTTGCGAAGCTCGGGCTGGCGGTGATCGACGAGCAGCACCGCTTCGGCGTCGCGCAGCGGCTGGAGCTGCGCCACAAGCTGGCCGAGCAGAAGCTGGAGCCGCACTTGCTGATGATGAGCGCGACGCCGATCCCGCGCACGCTGGCG
>JAAFKB010000224.1 GCA_013299055.1 Sphaerotilus sp. | reverse complement strand
TCATCGGGCGCAACTTCCTCGTGAAGATCAACGCCAACATCGGCAACTCGGCCGTCACCTCCTCGATCGAGGAAGAGGTCGAGAAGCTGGTCTGGTCGATGCGCTGGGGCGGCGACACCGTGATGGACCTGTCCACCGGCCGCAACATCCACACGACCCGCGACTGGATCATCCGCAACTCGCCGGTGCCGATCGGGACCGTGCCGATCTACCAGGCGCTGGAGAAGGTCGGCGGCGTCGCCGAAGACCTCAACTGGGGCATCTTCCGCGACACGCTGATCGAGCAGGCCGAGCAGGGGGTGGACTACTTCACCATCCACGCCGGCGTGCGCCTGCCGTTCATCCACCTGACGACCAAGCGCCGCACCGGCATCGTCTCGCGGGGCGGCTCGATCCTGGCCAAGTGGATGATCACGCACCACAAGGAAAACTTCCTGTACACGCACTTCGACGAGATCTGCGAGATCATGAAGGCGTATGACGTGACCTTCTCGCTGGGCGACGGTCTGCGCCCCGGCTCGTCGGCGGATGCGAACGACGAAGCGCAGTTCGCCGAGCTGAAGACGCTGGGCGAGCTGACCAAGGTGGCGTGGAAGCACGACGTGCAGACCATGATCGAAGGGCCGGGCCACGTGCCGATGCACCTGATCCAGGCCAACATGGACGAGCAGATCAAGCACTGCGACGAGGCGCCGTTCTACACCCTCGGCCCGCTGACCATCGACATCGCGCCCGGCTACGACCACATCGCCTCGGCGATCGGCGCGGCCATGATCGGCTGGATGGGCACGGCGATGCTGTGCTACGTGACGCCGAAGGAGCACCTGGGCCTGCCGGACCGCGACGACGTGAAGCAGGGGATCATCGCCTACAAGATCGCCGCCCACGCCGCCAACAACGCCAAGGGCCACCCCGGCTCCCGCGCCCGCGACGACGCGATGAGCAAGGCGCGCTTCGAGTTCCGCTGGCGTGACCAGTTCGCCCTCGGCCTCGACCCGGAGACGGCCGAGTCCTACCACGACGAGACGCTGCCGAAGGACTCGTCGAAGGAGGCGCACTTCTGCTCGATGTGCGGGCCGAAGTTCTGCTCGATGAAGATCACGCAGGACGTGCGCGACTACGCCGACAAGCTGGGTGTGGACGCACAGGCGGCGCTGGCGCAGGGCATGGCGGAGAAGTCGGCCGAGTTCAAGGCGGTGGGTGGCGAGCTGTACATCCCGATCCATCCGGCATGACGCTGGGCATGAACACCGCCCGCATCGGCATTGCCGGCGCGGGCGTGCTCGGGCGGCTGCTCGCGTGGCAGCTCTCGCACGCCGGGCACCGGGTCGAGGTCTTCGATCCGGCCAGCGGGCCGGAGGCGCGGCGAGACGGACTGGGTCCGGCCGGGTTCACGGCGGCCGGGATGCTCAGCCCGCTGGCCGAACTGGACGCCGCCGGGCCGGAGGTGGCGACACTCGGGCTGCGCTCGGTGCCGCTGTGGGCGGACATCGCGCAGCGGCTGGCGGCGCTGGACGGGCAGGGCGACGCGGGGCGGTATTTCCGCCAGCACGGCAGCCTGATGCTCGCGCACGGGCCGGACCTTGGCGCGGCGCAGCGGGTGCTGTCGCGGTTGTCTACCGCGCCGGCTGGCATGGTGGCACCGAAGCGGTTGACGCGGCCCGCGCTGGCCGAACTGGAGCCGGCGCTGCTGCCGGGGCTGCACGCGTGGTACCTCGACGGCGAGGCGCAGGTGATGCCGCAAGCGGTGCTGCCGGCGCTGTGTGCCTTCGCCCGCGACGTGCAGTGGCACTGGGGCCGCACGGTGCAATCGACCGCGCCGGGCTGCATCACGCTGGATGACGGCGCGGTGGCCGGGTTCGACCTCGTGTTCGACGTGCGCGGTCTCGGTGCCCGGCCGGAACCCGGTGCGGCCTTGCGCGGGGTGCGCGGCGAGGTGATCTGGCTGCATGCGCCCGGTGTGTCGCTGACGCGCCCGCTGCGGCTGCTGCACGCCCGGCACCGCGTCTACATCGTGCCGCGTCCGGACGACCACATCGTCATCGGCGCCAGCGAGATCGAGAGCGAGGATCGCTCGCCCGTGAGCCTGCGCTCGGCGGTCGAGCTGATGGCGGCGGCGCACAGCGTGCTGCCCGCGCTGGCCGAGGCGCGCATCGTTCACATGGAAACCAACCTGCGCCCGGCCTTGCCCGACAACGCGCCGAAGCTGGCGGTCGAACCGGGGCGGGTGTGGCTCAACGGGCTGTTCCGCCATGGCTGGCTGCTGGCGCCGGCGCTGATCGAGCAGGCGATGCGCCAGGTATTGGCATCGACATCGACATGACCCCATGACGTTCACCGTGATCCTCAATGGCGAGCCGGTCGAGTTGCCCGACGGCA
>JAAFKB010000223.1 GCA_013299055.1 Sphaerotilus sp. | reverse complement strand
CTGGTGGCCCTGCATCCGCTGGAACCGCACCCAGATGTCGGCCTGGATGTACTCCATGATGTGGCCGATGTGGAACTTGCCGTTGGCGTAGGGCAGGGCGGTGGTGACGAAGAGCTGGCGGGTCATGGTGGGCTGGGTGCGCGCGTGGCGCCGCGTGAGCGGGAAAGCTGTTGATTCTAGGGAAGGTCCGGTGTCGGAGTTGACCGGATTGGACGGGCAGGCGATCCTTCGGGGATGCTGAACTCGCTCCACATCCAGAATTTCAAGGCATGGAAGGACACCGGCCGGGTGCGTCTGGCACCGCTGACGGTGATCTTCGGGGCCAACAGCGCCGGCAAGTCGAGCTTGGGGCATCTGCTGCTGGCGCTGAAGCAGACGGCGCAGTCGAGTGATCGGCGGCGGGCGCTGCACCTGGGCGATGCCAACTCTCCGATTGATCTGGGCACGTTCGAGGATTGCGTGCATGGGCATGACCTGACCCAGTCACTGGGCTTCACGCTGAACTGGAAGCTGCCACACCCACTGGAAGTCCGCAGTCCTTTGGCAGATGGGCAGCGGTATGTCGGGCAGAACATGTGGCTTGGCGTGTATCTTGGCCTCAGCAAGGTTGGGCAACCCGAAGTGAAGCTCATTCAATACGAACTGAGCATTGCGGGGCGTTCTCAAGGGTTAGATGCCAAATTGAAGCGAAATCCGACCAGCAGGAAGTTTTCGCTTGAATCGGAGACCTATCGTTTCCTCAAGAGCGACGGGCGCAAGTGGCCCCTGGACGAACCCGAGAAGTTCTATCGGGTCTCCGACCTCACATTGGCTCGCTTCAAGAACGCCGGTTTCCTGACCGACTTCGCCCTCGCCACCGAGCAGATGCTCAACCATTTCTACTATCTGGGGCCGATGCGCGAATCACCTCGCCGCAGCTACCAATGGGCCGGAGATGAGCCGGAAGAGGTCGGCCAGCGCGGCGAATACGCGATTGCAGCCATCCTGGCGGCCCAAGGGCAAGGGCGCCGCCTCAACCGAGGTCCGAAGAAGCACCAGCAGCCCTTCGCCGAATTCATCGCCTCCTGGATGCAGGATCTCGGCGTGATCCACAGCTTCAGCGTCAAGCCGGTGGTCGAAGGGCGTAAGGACTACGAAGTGCTCGTGCGGACCCACGCCGGGGCGCCCGAAGTCAAGATCACCGACGTGGGTTTCGGCGTCTCGCAGGTGCTGCCGGCGCTGGTTGAGGCGTTCTACTGCCCCCCGAATTCGACCGTCTGGATGGAACAGCCCGAAATCCACCTCCATCCCCAGGTGCAAGGCGAACTGGCCGACGTGTTCATCTCCGCCATCCAGGCGCGTGAAAACGGCGTGCCGCGCAATGTGCAGCTCATTGTCGAAAGCCATTCCGAGCATTTTCTGACCCGCCTGCAGCGCCGTGTGGCGGAAGGCAAGGTCCGGCCGGACGAGGTGGCGATCTACTTCTGCCAGCGGGCCGGTGGCAAGTCCGACGGGCGGGCCGAGCTGGAGCCGCTGCGCCTGAACCAGGATGGCGAGATCGAGAACTGGCCCGACAACTTCTTCGGCGACGAGATGGCGGATGTGGCGGCGAGGATGCGCGCAGCGATGGAGCGTCGCCGCCAGCCGCAGCAACCGTCCGCCGCGGTCGCGACACCGCAGAGCTGACGCCCGATGCGTGCTGTCGTGGACACGAACGTGGTGCTGGTCGCCAACGATGCGCACGAGGATGTCTCGCCCGAATGCGTGCTGGTCTGCATCGATCGCCTGGAAGCCTTGATGAAGCGCGGCACGGTGGTCATCGACGACGCTTACCGCATCCTGGGCGAATACCAGCACAAGACCACCCCCATGAAGAACAAGCGCGTCGGTGACGTGTTTGTCCTCTGGCTGCTCAAGAACAGTGCCAATCGCCGGCATGTCGAGGCGGTGCCGCTGCAAGAGCAGGCGCCAGACCAGTTCGCGCAGTTTCCCGATGTGGATTTGCACGACGATATCGACCCACCAGACCGCAAGTTCCTCGCGGTCGCCGCGGCCCACCCTGACCAGCCGCCCGTCTGGCAGGCCACCGACTGCAAGTGGCTCGACTGGTGGCCCCGACTGGCGGCAACCGGTGTGACGGTCGATTTCCTCTGCGAGGCCGAGGTCTGTCGCTACTACACCCGCAAGTTCCCGGATCGCCCCCTGCCGGAGCGGCCCCGCAAGCTGCGCACGATCCGATGAATCCGGTCCTGACCGTGCAGCCCCTGGGCTGGTGCGTGCGGGTCGCGCCGGGGCAGTCGCTGGTCGAGGCGGCGCGTGCTGCGGGTGTGCGGCTGCGCAGTTCGTGCCGCAACGGGACGTGCCGCGCCTGCCTGTGCCGGCTGGTGGCGGGCGAGGTGGACTACCGCATCGCGTGGCCG
>JAAFKB010000222.1 GCA_013299055.1 Sphaerotilus sp. | reverse complement strand
CATGGGCTTTGGCCATTTCATTACCCAGTCCGACGCGGTCGGCAAGACGCTGCTGGCGATCCTCGTGCTGATGTCGGTGGCCTCGTGGGCGCTGATCGCCATCAAGGGCGTGACCCAGATCCTGCGCCGCCGCCGCAGCGACAAGTTCCTGAACTTCTTCTGGAACGCGCGCTCGCTCGACGAAGTCGATGCCGAGATCCGCACCCACGGCGCCACCGATCCCTTCGGCCACCTCGCCGCCCACGCCCTGCACGCCCAGGCCCACCACGCCAGGCACGGCGCCGCCAAGCTGCAAGAGTCCGGCACCTCGCAGGAATTTGTCACCCGCACCATCAAGAAGGTGCTCGACGAAGAAACCACCCGGCTGGAGAACGGCCTGACCACGCTCGCCACCATCGGCGCCACCGCCCCGTTCGTCGGCCTGTTCGGCACGGTCTGGGGCGTCTACCACGCGCTGCTGGCCATCGGCATGAGCGGCGCGGGCACGCTGGACAAGGTGGCGGGACCGGTCGGCGAGGCGCTGATCATGACGGGCATCGGGCTGGCGGTGGCGATCCCCGCCGTGATGGCCTACAACGCGATCCACCGCAGCAACCGCGTGCTCAATGCCCGGCTGGACGCCTTCGCGTTCGAGCTGCTGACCTTCCTCACCACTGGCTCGACGCTGCGCCCGGCGGCGGCCGGCTCGGTCGTCGCGGCCTGAAGGAGACACGGACATGGCCTTCGCCAGTTTCGACCGCCAGACCTCGGGTGCGCCCATGGCCGAGATCAACATGGTGCCGCTCATCGACGTGATGCTCGTGCTGCTGGTCATCTTCATCGTCACGGCGCCGCTGCTGACCCACGCCGTCAAGCTGGAGCTGCCGCAGGCGACCAGCCAGGTGAACCCGACCGTGCCGGTGAAGATCGAGTTCGCGATCGACGCCGAGGGGCAGCGTTACTGGAACGGCGAGCGTGTCACCCGCGAGGACGCTGCGGCGCGCTTCCTGGCCGAAGGGGGGCAGTCGGTGCAACCCGAAATCCACCTGCGCGCCGACCAGGACACTGCCTATCGCCACGTCGCGCAGACGCTGGCCGATGCCTCGAAGGCCGGGCTGAGCAAGGTCGGTTTCGTGAGTCAGCCGGAAACAAAATGACGGGGTCGGGCGCCGCGCCACTGGTCTGTCTGGCCGATTACGCCGCCGCGGCCCGCGCCCGGCTCGACGACAACGCCCGCGCCTACTTCGAGGGCGGTGCCGCCGACGAGCTGACGCTGGCCGCCAATGTGCAGGCGTGGCGGGACATCCCGCTGTCGTCGCGGGTGCTGCGGCCGATGGCGGGCGGGCACACGCGGGTCGTGCTGTTCGGCCGCACGCTGGCGCACCCGATCCTGCTGGCGCCCGTGGCCTGCCAGCGGCTGGCGCACCCGGACGGCGAACTCGCCACCGCGCAGGCCGCCGCCGCGCTGCAGGCCGGCATGGTGCTCAGCACGCAGTCGTCCGTCGCGGTCGAAGACGTGGCCCGCATCCTTTGCACCGACCCGGACGCTGGCCCGCTGTGGTTCCAGCTCTACCTCCAGCACGACCGTGGCTTCACCCGCGAACTCGTGCAGCGTGTCGAGGCCGCCGGCTGCGAGGCGCTGGTGCTGACGGTCGATGCGCCTGTCCAGGGGGCGCGTGACCGCGAGCGGCACGCCGGCTTCCGGTTGCCGCCGGGGGTGCGGGCGGTGCATCTGGACGGCCTGCGCCCGCGCTCCATGCCGACGCTGGCGGCGGGGCAGAGCGCGCTGTTCGATGGCCTGCTCGCCGACGCGCCGACCTGGGCGGACGTGGCCTGGCTGCGTGAACAGACCCGGTTGCCGCTGCTGCTCAAGGGCGTGACGCACCCCGAGGATGCGCGGCTGGCGCAGTCGATCGGCGCGTCCGGCCTGGTCGTTTCCAACCACGGCGGGCGCACGCTCGACACGTTGCCCGCCACTGCCGTGCTGCTGCCGCGCATCGCCGATGCGGTGGGCGATGCACTGCCGCTGCTGGTCGATGGTGGTATCCGGCGTGGCACGGACGTGCTGAAGGCGCTGGCCCTCGGCGCACGGGCGGTGCTGATCGGGCGGCCCCAGGTGCAGGCGCTGGCGGTGGCCGGGGCGCACGGCGTGGCGCATGTGCTGCGGCTGCTGCGCGACGAGCTGGAGATCGCGATGGCGCTGACCGGGTGCGCCACCGTGGCGGCCATTACCGCAGACCGTCTGGCGCCGTGAGTGGTCGCTGGTCGGATGGGGGTTGGCTGCGCTGGTACGCCACCACATGCGCCAGCTCCAGCCGGATCCCGATCGCCTCGCCCACCGCGTGGTTGTGGTGCGAGGGCACGAGCGAGAGCACCTGCGCGCCGCTGTCAAGCTGCAGCGTGTAGAGGAACTCCGCGCCCCGG
>JAAFKB010000221.1 GCA_013299055.1 Sphaerotilus sp. | reverse complement strand
CACGGCATCAGCCACGAGGTCGGCTCGGTCGAGGTGGGCAAGTGGGCGGATCTGGTGTTCTGGCGGCCGGCGTTCTTCGGGGTGAAGCCGAGCCTCGTGCTCAAGGGCGGCTTCATCGCGATGGCCGCGATGGGCGACCCGAACGCCTCGATCCCGACGCCACAGCCGGTGCATTACCGGCCGATGTTCGGCTCGTATGGCGGCGCACTGACACGCACGTCACTGAGCTTCGTCAGCCAGTCGGCGCTCGCGGGCGGGGTGGGCGCGGCGTATGGGCTGCGCAAGACGCTGGCGGCGGTGAAGGGTTGCCGCGTGGCGAAGAAAGCCGACATGGTCCACAACAGCTACCTGCCGGTGATGGAGATCGACGCGCAGACCTACACGGTGCGGGCGGACGGGCAGTTGCTGACCTGCGAGCCGGCGACTTCATTGCCGATGGCGCAGCGGTATTTCTTGTTTTAGGCCGCCGCCAGCACCTTCAGCAGCCACGCATTCAGGTCTTCGATCTCCTCCTGGCACACCGAATGCGCCATGGGGTAGTCGTGCCACTCGACGCTGTGGCCCAGCGCCAGCAGCGCATCGCGTGACGCCGTGCCACGCGCCAGCACCACCACCGGATCGACGCGGCCGTGCGCCATGAACACCGGCACGCTCTGGCTGGCGGTGCTGCGCTCGCTGGCCGTGGTCGCCGCCAGCGGCAGGTAGCCCGACAGACACGCCAGCCCCGCCAGCCGCTGCGGCGCCCGCAGACCGGCCAGCAGCGTCATCGCGCAGCCCTGCGAGAAGCCCATCAGCACGGTGCGCTCGGGCGGGATGCCACGCTCGACCTCGCGGTCCAGCAGCGCCTGCACGTCGGTGACCGACGCCCGCAGGCCCGCTTCATCTTCGCGGCGCACGAGGTCGGGTCCGTAGATGTCGTACCACGCCCGCATCCGCATGCCGCCGTTGACCGTGACCGGCCGGATCGGCGCGTGCGGGAACACGAAGCGCACGGGGCCGATCGCCGACAGGTCGAGTTCCTGGGCGATCGGGACGAAGTCATTGCCGTCGGCACCGAGGCCGTGCAGGACGATGACGCTGGCGACGGGGTGGTCGCCGGACTGGAGTTCAAGGGTGTCGAGTGCCATGGGAATCCAGCATAGCGCGCCCCTGGCATTCCGGGTCACACTGCGCCGCCAGGAGACACCACCACATGCACACACCCACCCGATCCACTGCCCGCCTTGTCCTGCACACCGCGATGCCCCGCCGCCTGACACTCACCCTGCTGGGCAGTCTTGTCACGGTGCTGGGCCTGCCGGCGGCAGCCCAGACCGCCTGGCCATCCAGGCCGCTCACGCTGGTCGTGCCCTTCCCCGCGGGCGGCGGCACCGACGCCTTCGCCCGCCCGCTGTCGGCGCAGTTGACGAAGCAGCTCGGCCAGCAGGTCATCATCGACAACAAGGGCGGCGCGGGCGGCAACGTCGGTGCCGGGGTCGCGGCCAAGGCAGCACCCGACGGCTACACCTGGTTCATGGGCGCAGTGCACCACGCCATCGCACCGTCGATCTACCCGAAGCTCGATTACAGCCTGGCCAACGATTTCATCCCGGTGGCGCTGGTCTCCAGCGTCCCGCAGGTCATCGTCGTCAATCCGCAGAAGGTGCCCGCCAAGGACTTGAAGGAGCTGCTGGCCTTCATCCGCTCGAAGCCGGGCATGCTGACCTACGGCTCGGCGGGCAACGGCTCGTCGCACCACCTCGCGGGCGAGCTGTTCAAGATGCAGACCAAGACCTTCATCACCCACATCCCCTACCGTGGCGCCGGCCCGGCGCTGCAGGATCTGATGGGCGGGCAGGTGGACATGATGTTCGACGGCCTTGGCTCGTCGGCCGCGCACATCAAGGGCGGACGCCTGCGCGCCATCGCGGTGGCGGGCGACAAGCGGGCGCCCGGCTTCCCCGACATCCCGACGGCGGCCGAAGCGGGTGTGCCGACCTACAAGGTGGCGACGTGGTATGGCCTCTGGGCACCCAAGGGCACGCCAGCCGAGGTGGTCGAGAAGATGAGTGCCGAGCTGAAGACCGCCCTGAACAGCCCCGAGCTGAAGACCGCCTGGACCAACATCGGCTCCGAGACGCCGACGCTCGCCGGCAAAGCCTTTGGCGACTTCGTGTCCGCCGAGACGCAGCGGTGGGCCGAGGTGGTCAAGGCGGGCAACATCAAGATGGACTGAGCCGACCAGGCGAGAAAAAGCCCCGTAAATCAATGACTTACGGGGCTGGTTCTGGTGGGCGGTGCAGGGTTCGAACCTGCGACCCCTGCCGTGTGAAGGCAGTGCTCTACCGCTGAGCTAACCGCCCGAAACTGGGTTCGGGTTTGCTGCGTTGACTTGTTCAGTGCGCTGCAGCAAGAACGAAATTATGCCATGGACATTTT
>JAAFKB010000220.1 GCA_013299055.1 Sphaerotilus sp. | reverse complement strand
ATCCGCAACTTCCTCTCCGCCGAAGCGCCGGACATCGTGACCTGGTACGCCGGCAACCGCATGGCGCCGTTCGTCAACGCCGACCTGTTCGAGGATGTCTCCGATGTCTGGGCCAAGGAAGGGCTGAACGACAAGCTGAAGTCCGCCGCCGCCTCGATGACCCAGAAGGGCAAGCAGTGGGGCGTGCCCTACACCTACTACCAGTGGGGCATCTACTACCGCAAGGACGTGTTCGCCAAGAACAACGTCGCCGTGCCCAAGGACTGGAAGGAGCTGATCGCCGCCAGCGCGAAGCTCAAGGCCGCTGGCGTCACGCCGTTCGCCATCGGCACCAAGGCGCTGTGGCCCACGGGCGGCTGGTTCGACTACCTGAACATGCGCGTCAACGGCTACGAGTTCCACATGGACCTCACCGCCGGCAAGGTGCCCTACACCGACAAGCGCGTGCAGGAAGTGTTCGACCGCTGGGACGAGCTGACCAAGCCGGGCTACTTCCTGGCCAACCACGCCGCCTACGACTGGCAGGACGCGATCCCCGCCTTCGTCAAGGGCGAGGCCGCGATGTACCTGATGGGCAACTTCGCCGTCGATCCGATGAAGAAGGGTGGTCTGACGGAAGCGCAACTCGGCTTCATGCAGTTCCCGAAGATCAACAACGTCCCGATGGCCGAGGACGCCCCGACCGACACCATCCACATCCCCGCCAAGGCGAAGAACAAGGCCGATGCCAAGCGGTTCCTGGCCTATGCGGCGAGCGCCAAGGTACAGGGCGAGGTCAACGCCATCCTCGGCCAGCTTCCGGTGAACAGGGACGCCACCAAGCCGACCGACGTGTACCTGAAGGACGGTTTCGCGATGCTGTCGGGGGCCTACGCGCTGGGCCAGTTCTATGACCGCGACGCGCCCGCCGAGATGGCCAAGGCCGGCATGGAAGGCTTCCAGAAGTACATGGTCAAGCCGGAAACCCGCAAGGAAGTGCTGGAGCGGCTGGAGCAGGTCCGCCAGCGCGTCTACAAGTAAGGCGCCCATGTCCTCCCGAACACCACCGCCGCAGTTCTCCTGGTGGACCCGCCACCAGCGCCAGCTAGCCCCGTGGCTCTTTCTGGCGCCTGCGCTGCTGATGTTCGGGGTCTACGTGATCGCGCCGATCTTCCAGTCGATCGCGATCAGCTTCTACGACTGGGACGGGCTGGGCAAGGCGACGTACATCGGGTTCTCCAACTATGTCGAGCTGTACGGCGACCCCGATTTCCGCACCGCGCTGAAGAACAACCTGCTCTGGCTGGTGTTCTTCCTGCTGTCGGTGCCGATCGGGCTGGGGCTGGCGCTGTTCCTGAACCAGACCGTGTCGGGCATCCGCTTCGTCAAGTCGATGTTCTTCTTTCCGTTCGTGATCTCGCAGGTGGTCATCGGGCTGGTGTTCACCTGGTTCTACAACCCGACCAACGGGCTGTTCACGCAACTCCTCGCCGCCATCGGCATCCCCGGCGTGGCGGTCCTCTCCGACGAGCACCTCGTCACCTACGGGATCATCGCCGCGGGCCTGTACCCGCAGATCGCCTACTGCATGATCCTGTACCTCACGGGCCTGAACAACGTGCGCCCCGACCTGATCGAGGCGGCGCGGCTCGAAGGCGCCAAGGGCTGGTCGATGCTGTGGCACGTCGTGCTGCCGCAGTTGCGCCCCGCCACCTTCATCGCCGTCGTCGTCACCATCATCGGCTCGCTGCGCAGCTTCGACATGGTGTCGATCATGACCTCGGGCGGTCCCTACGGTTCGTCTCGCGTGCTGGCGTACTACATGTACGAGCAGGCCCTGAGCGAATACGGCTACCGCATGGGCTACGGCACCGCCATCGCCACCGTGCTGTTCTCGATCATGCTGGTCTACATCACCTTCGTGCTCTGGCGCATCTACCAGCAAGAGAAGGAACTGGCCTGATGTTTCCGACCCCGCTCACCAAGACGGCGCCGCTGACGCAGGCGCTCTACAAGGTCGGCCTGCCCATCGCGCTCATCGTCTGGCTGCTGCCCATCATCGCCGTGGCGCTCACCTCCATCCGCGGCCAGGGCGACATCGCCAGCGGCAACTACTGGGGCCTGCCGACCGAGTGGCAGATCATCGAGAACTACACCGCCGTTTTCCGCAACACGCCCATTGCACGCTACATCGTCAACAGCCTGCTGGTGGCGATCCCGACGGTGATCGGCGCGGTGGGCTTGAGCTGTCTGGCCGGGTTCGCGCTGGGCACCTACCGCTTCAAGGCGAATCTCGCGGTGTTCTTCCTCTTCGTCGGCGGCAACTTCATCCCCTTCCAGATCCTGATGGTGCCGGTGCGGGACATGAGCCTGCGCATGGGGCTGTACGACTCGATCGGCGGGCTGGTGCTGTTCCACATCGCCTTCCAGACGGGGTTCTGCACCTTCTTCATGCGCAACTTCATCCGCGACCTGCCGCACGAGCTGATCGAGG
>JAAFKB010000022.1 GCA_013299055.1 Sphaerotilus sp. | reverse complement strand
CTCCAGTGCCGAAGCACTTCAGAAGGCCCAGCCAACCACGGGGCGCACCCTCAGTGTAAGCGACCTCCTGCGCGGGGCGCAACGCCACGACGGGCAACCATTCAAGGACGAAACGGGCGTCTGAGTCCAGGGGGCGCGGCCGAGGTAAGTGGGTGAGCCTGTCACTGGTCCTCTCATGCCGCCAGGGCTTCCCTCGCCACTACGCGCTGCTCGATTTCTTCGCGGGTGGGCAAGGTCTTCAGGTCGTAGCTTGCCTGCAAAGCCAGCCACGACGCCGCATCCCCGCCGAAGTAGCGCGCCAGGCGCAGGGCGGTGTCGGCGGTGATGCTGCGCCGCTCCTTCACGATCTCGTGCATCCGCGTCGCCGGCACGCCCAGCGCCATCGCCAGCGCGTTCACGCTCATGCCCAGCGGCGCCAGATAGTCCTCGCGCAGCACTTCGCCGGGGTGGACGGGACGCAGGCGGTTGATGGGGCGGGTCATGGGGTGTCCTTCGCTCTTCAAGTTCAAGGGTCAGTGGTAATCGACGATCTCGACATCCGTCGGCCCGGTGTCGGTCCAGACGAAGCACACGCGCCATTGGTCGTTGATGCGGATGCTGTGCTGCCCGGTGCGGTCGCCGCGCAGGGCTTCGAGCCGGTTGCCGGGTGGGGCGCGCAGGAAATCGAGGGTCATCGCCGCATCCAGTTGCGCCAGCTTGCGCTCAGCGACGGTCGCGATGGCTCGCCACCGCTTCGGGTTGTGGCCCTCGAACAGCGCTTGGGTGTCTTTGCAGCGGAACGACTGGATCATTGATGCAATGTATTACGCTTGACGTAATGCTTCAAGCGCCTCCAAGGACCGTGAAATGCATCTTTCCGACATTGCCGGGCCCTGGCTCGCACTGCACGAGGCGCTCGGTCTAGGCGCCCCGATTGCCGATGAAACGCACTACGAACAGATGCTGACGGTCGTGGGCCAGCTTTTCGACGCCGTGGCCGCCGATCCGATAGCCTGACGCACCACGTTTCCACCTTCTCCCACCGACATACCTGCGCACGCGAGCATTCACGTACAGAGATTCAAGCGGGTCTGGTTCAGGCCCCTGATGTGTACTCGATATAGCCAAGCCACACCTCTGTTCTCCAGAATTTTGCGATGAAGATACCCGCCCTGCCATCGCATCTCACATCGTGTTTTCCTCTCCATAGATGCTGCATCTTCATGAAGTTCGGGATGTACAAGATGGTGTCCGCTGCGTTCTGCTGGGCCATCTGCAGACCACACGGGCCGGCGTATGGAATGACCGGCTCTCTGTGAGGGATGAAGTCACAGGGCACCCACTGCTCGCCAAGTTTGATTGCGTCGAATGTCATCGGGCATGTTCCGTAAGTTGAGAACTGCAGCATACGAGGTGGTCTCCGGGGCTTTTGAGCCGTTTTCCGTGGGGATCGAAGCAGCATCGCCCTTCTCGAAGCCCGCACAGAATGCTGATTATTCCTATTCGGAATTAGTCTGTTTTATTCCAATAAAGAATAAGATGCCCCCATGAAGCACCTCCTGCGCACCACCTACCAGATCGGCCAGTTGCTGCAATCGGCCCGCAAGCGCGTCGGCTGGTCGCAGACCGAACTGGCCGTGCGCGTCAACCTGAGCCAGTCGCGGCTGTCGAAGCTGGAGCAGAACCCGGGGTCGATGACGGTCGAGCAACTGCTGGCGCTGTGCGGCAGTCTGGGGCTGGACCTGACCTTGCAGGTGCGCGGAACGGATGAGCCGGCGACACCGGCCGAGTGGTGAGCGGGTCGAGACGAGGTAACGCATGGCCCGCCGATCCAAGACCCAGGCACTGTCGATCTGGTCCAACGGCGAGCGGGTGGGCACCTGGCGCCTGCTGGCGAGCGGCCCGATGGAACTCCGCTACGACGCCGCCTGGATGGCTTCGCCCCAGGGCCGGCCGCTCTCGCTGTCCCTGCCGTTCCGGACCGATGACGCACCCCATGCCGGCGAGCAGGTTGGTCACTACTTCGAGAACTTGCTGCCCGACAGCGACGAGATCCGCAAGCGTCTGGCGAGCAAGTTCAGGACGGCGTCGATTGGCGCGTTCGACCTGCTGCAGGCCATCGGGCGGGACTGCGTCGGCGCGGTGCAGTTGCTGCCCGAGGACGACACGCCGAGCGGTTTCGACCGGATCGAGGGCACGGTCCTGGATGACGAGGCGGTCGAGCGATACCTGGGCCGTGTCGTGGCGCCTGTGGCCTTGGGGATGCAGGACGCCGACGAAGACGACTTCCGGCTGTCGCTCGCGGGCGCGCAGGAGAAGACCGCGCTGCTCCGGCACAAAGGCCAGTGGCTGCGTCCGCACGGGGCCACGCCGACCACCCACATCCTGAAACTCCCGCTCGGGCTGGTGGGCAACAGCCGGGTGGACCTGTCGTCGTCGGTCGAGAATGAATGGCTGTGCCTGAACCTGCTGCGCGAGTACGGCCTGCCGGTGCCGTCATGCGAGATCCTGACCTTCGGGACACGGCGTGTGCTGAGCGTCGAGCGGTTCGACCGGCGGCTGCACCCGTCGGGGCAATGGTGGCTGCGGCTGCCGCAGGAGGATTTCTGCCAGGCGCTGGGCTTGCCCCCACACCTGAAATACGAATCAGACGGTGGACCTGGCGTACGTGACCTCGCGCAGATCCTGCGCCAGTCCGACGAGGCGGTGCGCGACACCGAGACGCTGCTCACGGCGCAGCTCCTGTTCTGGCTGCTCGCCGCGCCGGACGGCCACGCCAAGAACTTCAGCCTGCACCTGCTGCCCGGCGGACGCTACCGGCTGGCGCCACTGTACGACGTGATGTCGATCTGGCCCGTCGAAGGCGCGGGACCGAACCAGTGGTCGTGGCACAAGGCCCGGTTGGCGATGGCGGTGGTGGGCAAGCGTCGGCACTACCACTTCAAGGAGGTGCAGCGGCGGCATTTCAACGCGATGGCGCAGCACTGCGGGCACGGGCGCGATGCCGAGGCCGTGATCGAGCGGGTGCTGGCGGCGACGGATGACGTGGTGGCGCGGGTGGGTGCGCGATGGCCGGCAGGGTTGTCGGGGCGCGTGTTCGCGTCGGTGACGCAAGGGCTGGTGCGGATGGCGGCGGCGCTGCGGCGGATGCCGGGGCACTGAGTGGCCTTCGCACCTTGCTGCGTTACCCACCGTCACGCGCCCATCACGCCCATCGGTTAGCGTTCAGGCGTCACCTTCTCCGCCCAAGACCGCCATGCGCAACGCCGACCGACCATCCAACGACCGCCGCTCTTTCGTCCGCGACCTCGCCCTCGGCGGCCTTTCGCTCGGCACCCTCGGTCTGAGCGCCTGTGGTGGCGGAAGTGACGAAGTAGCGCCCGCCGTCGCCGCCCCGACCGTCACCTACGCCCACGGCGTCGCCAGCGGCGATCCGCTGTCCGACCGCGTCATCCTCTGGACCCGCCTGACCACCGCCGAGACCGCCGCCATCACCGTCGCCTGGGAAGTCGCAACCACCGCCGCCTTCACGACCCTCGTCGCCAGCGGCACCACCACCACCGACGCCAGCCGCGACTGGACCGTCAAGGTCGATGCCACCGGCCTGCAGCCCGCCACGCGCCACTGGTACCGCTTCAAGGTCGGCACGCAGACCTCGCCCGTCGGCCGCGCCCGCACGCTGCCGGTCGGCGCGGTCAGCCAGGTGCGGCTGGCGGTGTTCTCCTGCGCGCACTACGCGGCCGGCTACTTCAACGTCTACGCGGCCGCCGCGCAGCGCGACGACCTGGACGCGGCGCTGCACCTCGGCGACTACCTCTACGAATACGGCCGCGACGGCTACGCCAACGACCAGGCCGCTGCGCTCGGCCGCCTCGTCCTGCCGGCGACCGAGCTGCTGACGCTGGCCGACTACCGCCAGCGCTACGCCCAGGTCCGCACCGATGCCGACCTGCAGGCGCTGCACGCCTCGGTGGCGATGATCGCCGTGTGGGACGACCACGAAGTCGCCAACGACGCCTGGCGCAACGGCGCCGACAACCACACCGCGGCCACCGAAGGCACCTTCGCCGACCGCCGCGCCGCCGCCGTGCAGGCGTGGCACGAATGGCTGCCGGTGCGCACGGGCGCCGACCGGCTGTCGATCTACCGCAGCTTCGCGTTCGGCGACCTGCTCGCGCTGCACATGCTCGACACCCGCGTACACGCCCGCGACCAGCAGCTCGACTACACCAACTTCCTCACCGCCACCGGTCTGAACGCCGCCGCCTTCACCTCGGCGATGAGCGACCCGGCGCGGCAGGTGCTCGGCACGGTGCAGTCCGGCTGGCTGCAGACGCAGATGAGCGGCTCGACCGCGACGTGGCAGGTGCTCGGTCAGCAGGTGCTGATGGGCCGCATGCACATCCCGGCGCCGGTCCTGCTGGACGCGCTGGTGCCGGGTTCGGGCGTCAGCGTCTCGGCCTACGCCGCGATCGTCAACCAGGCCCGCACTGCGCCGGCCATGCTCACCGCGGCCGAGCAGGCGGTCCTCGCGCAGCCGAGCGTGCCGTACAACCTGGACGCCTGGGACGGCTATCCGGCGGCGCGCGAGCAGGTGCTGGGCATGGCACGCACGCTGGACAAGAACCTCGTCGTGCTGGCCGGCGACACCCACAACGCCTGGGCCAGCGACCTGCAGGACGCCAGTGGCAACGCGGTTGGCGTCGAGTTCGCGACCAGCTCCGTCACCTCGCCCGGCTTCGAGACGGTGCTGCCCAACGAGAACCCGGCCGTGCTCGCCGCGGGTCTGACCGAGCTGATCGGGCCGCTGGTCTACGCCGACACGGCGCGCCGCGGCTATCTGGTCGTCACCGCCACGCCAGCCGAGTGCCGCGCCGACTGGGTCTACGTCAGCACGGTGGCGTCGCGGACGTACACGGTGGTGTCGGACAAGGCGCTGCGGGTGCTGCCGGGGGTGGGTAATCGGAAGATCGTGGCGGTCTGACGGCGTGGCGGTGTGCTTCGGCGAGTGCGGGGATTGACCTGCATTCAAGTTGGCAAACGGCTAAGCACTGGTGAGAAAAACCAGTGCATTGACAGTGGGTTAGCTGTGTCATGATGCTGGCAAACCATGGTCACGCACTGGCGGCTCGGCAGCGGCTGGCGGTGGCGCACATCGAGACCGAGGCGGTGCTGGAGTCGCGCTACACCGGCGCTGTCAGGCCGACGCCGCCCGGATGCTCGGCGTGACCCAGCCGCGCATCTCGGACCTGATGCGCGGCAAGATCAACCTGTTCGGGCTGGATGCGCTGGTGAACATGGCGACGGCGGCCGGGTTGCGCATCGAGCTGAAGGTGACGACCGCCGTTTGACGGCTCGCCCGAGGTCAGATGGCCGCGTCCCACCGCCGCAGCATCGCCACCGACTGTGTCAGCCCCTGCGCCTGCAGCGTGTCGAGGTAGTCATCCGCCGACCTGGGCGGATGCTTCAACGACCGCCGATGCCGGGCCACGGCCTCCAGCACGCGAGCCGGTTCCTGATCCAGCAGATCGGCCACGAAGTCATCCGGGTGCCGTGCGGCGAGATGGAAGGGCGCCAGCGCCTGCGCCGGAAAGTCCCGCAGGTTGAACGTCACGATCAGACTGGCCCCGCAGTGAACCGCCGCCGCTGCCACATGGCGGTCATCCGGGTCAGGTAGGTCGATCGATGGAATCAGGCCCTCGAACCCTGCAACCAGACTGTCCCGAACATGAGCGTTCATCAGTTGACGTGTCCGGTTCAACTGCGCCGGCGTCAGGTCCGGCCGATTGGCCAGCACGTTGCGCGTCCACTCATCGTGAATCCGGTCGCTCCAGCACGCCCGGTACAGATCCGTCAGCGCCAGGTGCATCAGCAGATCGCGCAGCGGCGCCGGATAGAGCACGCAGGCGTCATAGACGACGGTGAGGCGAGAACTCACCGATCAGTACCCCATTCCGAGTTCCTGCGCCTGCGCGGCCAGTTCGTCCAGCGCCTGATGCCGCTGCGCATCGATGCGCGTCTTGTACGCGATCACGTCCTGATAGCGCACTCGGCGGTGCGTGCCGACCTTGTGGAACGGGATGTCGCCCTTCTCCAGCAACTGCACCAGGAAGGGCCGCGAGACGTTGAGCACGTCGGCCACTTCCTGCGTCGTCAGTTCGGCATGGATCGGCAGGATCGACACGGCGTTGCCTTGGCCGATCTCGGTCAGCACGTCCAGCAGCAGCCGCAAGGCCGAGGTCGGCAGGCGCACGGCACACACCGCGCCCGTGTCGTCATGGAAATCAAGCTGCCGGATGTCGGCGTGGGACTGGAGCACGGCCGACAGCGTGCGCCCCGACTCTCGGGCCAGCGCGATGTCTTCTTCGGTGGGCAGCGTCCTGGGGATGGCGGTGGCGGGCATGGGAACCTTTGCGTCGGGTTGACGGTTAGGTCCATGATAATCGAAATAAACGAAACTCCATCCGCGCCAAGCCACCGCTCGGTGCGGCCGAACGGATCGAACCATCACCGGATGGACGAGCCTCTTGAATTCGGATGAAATGCACCGGTTTTGCCGGATGCAAAGCAATTTCTGGATTCGGGAGTGGCATGGCGGGGATATTCATCAGCTACCGGCGCGACGACAGCGCGGCGCAGGCGAGGGCGGTGTGGGAGCGGCTGTGCCGGGGGCTGGGGCGTGATCGCGTGTTCATGGACGTGGACGGGATTGATCCGGGGGACGATTTCACCGAGGTGATCGACCGGCAGTTGGAAGGCTGTCAGGTGATGCTGGTGATGATCGGTGCCAAGTGGCACAGCATCGCTGACCGGCACGGGCGGGTGATGCTGCACAACCGGCACGACTTCGTGCGCTACGAGGTGGAGACGGCGCTGCGGCGGCAGATCAGGCTGGTGCCGGTGCTGATCGACGACACGCCGACGCCGCTGGAGGAGCACCTGCCGGTGGCGCTGCACCCGCTGCTTCGGCGGCAGGCGCTGGAACTGGATTTCCGGCGGCACACGGAGGCGGCGCTGAATCGGCTGGTGGAGATTTCCCGCAAGGCGTTGAGCGTGCCTGCGACCTCGGCGCTGGTGTCACAACCGACCTGGAGCGAATTCAAGGTCGGCAACGTGGTGCAGCGGATGCGCTGGATCGAGCCGGGGACGTTCTGGATGGGGTCGCCGGACGATGAGCCAGAGCGGTATTCCGACGAAATACAGCACTGCGTGACCCTGACCCGTGGCTACTGGATAGCAGACACGGCGTGTACGCAGGCGCTGTGGCAGGAGGTCATGGGATCGAATCCGAGCCGGTTCAAGGACGACTTGCAAAACCCGGTGGAGTGCGTGAGCTGGAACGACGTGACCGGGCTGTTCCTGCCGAAACTCAACGAGCGGGTGTCAGGGTTGAATCTGGTGCTGCCGACGGAGGCACAGTGGGAGAACGCCTGTCGGGCGGGGACGACGACGCCGTTTTCGTTTGGGGATCAGATCACGCCGGAGCAGGTGAACTACGACGGCAACTACCCGTACAACGGCGGCAAGAAGGGCCGGTACCGCGAGAAGACCGTGCCGGTGATGGCGCTGCCCGCGAATCAATGGGGGCTGTACCAGATGCACGGGAACGTGTGGGAGTGGTGCGCAGACGGATATGGGGACTATCCGCAGGGAGAGGCGAAAGACCCAGTTGTCTGTCAAGACAAAAGCACCCTGCGGGTGCTTCGCGGCGGCGGCTGGATCCACTACGGCGGGCGCTGCCGCTCCGCCGCCCGCAGCGCGAGCGTGCCGGATGGTCGGTACGGCAGCCTCGGCTTCCGTCTGGCCCGATGGCTTGCTGACCAGTAAGGCAGACTGTCCCCATGACCATGACAACGGAAGGCCGCACACCGCCAGGCCCGTTCAGCGACTTCATCGTCTACGTGGACGAGAGCGGCGACCACGGGATGCAGACGCTGGACCGGCATTACCCGGTCTTCGTGCTGGCCTTCTGCGTCTTCCACAAGCCGCACTACAGCGAGCGGGTCGTGCCCGCGTTGCAGACGTTCAAGTTCAACCACTTCGGCCATGACCTGACGATCCTGCACGAGCACGAGATCCGCAAGGAAACGGGCGACTTCCACTTCTTCCGCAACCGCCAGCACAAGAACGACTTCCTTGGCGAGCTGACCGACCTCATTGAATCCAGCAACTTCGTCCTGATCAGTTGCGTGATCGACAAGGCGGCGTTGAAGCGCAAGGAGGCGGTGCCGCCCAACCCGTATCACGTCGCCTTGGCCGTATGCCTGGAGAGGCTCCACGAGTTCCTGCTGGAGCAGCAGCAAGACAGCGCGCTGACCCACGTCGTCGTGGAGCAGCGTGGACAGAAAGAGGACGACGAACTGGAACTGGAGTTCCGCCGCATCTGCGACGGCGCCAACCGGCTGGGTCTGCGCCTGCCTTTCGATGTCAAGTTTGCGAGCAAGAAGGTGAACTCGGCCGGGTTGCAACTGGCCGATCTGGTGGCACGCCCCATCGGGCTGAGCGTGCTGCGACCTGACCAGCCGAACCGGGCCTTTGACATCCTCCAGCGCAAGTTCTTCTGCGGGCTGAAGGTGTACCCCGTCCCAGAAAGCGAAAAGCCCCGGTGAACCCACCGAGGCTGTAGCGCCGACCGGGAACTCCCAGTCCACTTGGGCATGATTCTAGTGGCGCGAATGCCATCAGCCAAGCGGCTTTGCCCGCGTCTTGATCACCCGCGCCAAGCCGCCATCAACCCGCCCCACTTGGCCCGCACCTTGGCGAGATTCCCCACCTTCACCCGCCCATACCCCCGAATCTCCTCCGGCACCCGCGCGATCTCCACCGCCGCCCCGAGCCGCTCCGCCGACAGACGCCCCAGCACCTCCTCGATCGCCGCCCGGTACTCGCCGACCAGCGCCCGCTCGGTGCGCCGCTCCTCCGTCCGGCCGAACGGGTCGAACGCCGTGCCGCGCAGCCCCTTGAGCTTCGCCAGCCACGGCATCACCCGGTGCATCCATGGCCCGAACGCCTGCTTGACCGCGTTCCCTTGCGCGTCGGTCTTGCCCAGCAGCGGCGGCGCGAGGTGGTGGACCAGCTTCACCTCGCCCTCGAACATCGCGCCGATCTGCGCCGCAAACGCCGGGTCGCTGTGCAGCCGGGCGACCTCGTACTCGTCCTTGTAGGCCATGAGCTTGAAGAGGTAGCGCGCCACCGCTTCGGTGAGTTTGGTACTCGACAGCGGCATCTCGGCGGTGCGCACCTTGGCGACGAAAGCGCGGTATTCATCCGCATAGGCCGCGTTCTGGTAGCCCGTGAGGAACTCCACCCGCTTGCCGATCACTTCGTCGAGCGACGGCCGCTTGACGATCTGGATCACCTGCTGCGCCGCGTACAGGCTGCGCACGCTGGCCAGGTCATGCGCACAGCGGCGGCCCCATTCGAACGCCGCCTGGTTGTTCGCCACCTGCACGCCGTTCAGCTCCATCGCCTTCAGGATCGCCGCCCGGCTCAGCGGGATGCGCCCCTTCTGCCACGCGAAGCCCATCAGCAGCGGGTTCGTGTAGATCGAATCGCCCAGCAGTTGCACCGCCGCCTGCTCCGCGTCGAACGCGCCCAGCCCGTCCGCACCCACCGCCGCCGTCAGCGCCGTGTCGCAGTTCCCGGCCGGAAACTGCCAGTCCGGGTTGTGGACAAACCCCGCCGTCGGCGCCCCGTGGGTGTTCAGCGCCACGAAGGTGCGCCCGGCCTGCATCGTGCCCAGCGTCGCCTTGTTCGCGCCGACGATCGGGTCGCAGGCGATGACCAGATCGGCGCGGGCGACATCGACCTTGGTGGTGTGGATCGCATCAGAACGGTTGGCGATCTGGATGTGGCTCCAGGTCGCGCCGCCCTTCTGCGCGAGTCCGCCGGCGTCCTGCGTCACCACGCCCTTGCCTTCGAGGTGCGCCGCCATGCCGAGCACCTGGCCGACCGTGATGACCCCCGTGCCGCCGACCCCCGCGACGACGATGCCCCATGCGCTCTCCGCCACCGGCAGCACCGGCTCGGGCAGCGCGGGCATCGCGGCCAGATCCCCGCGCTGCTCCTTCTTCGGCTTCTTCAGCGTGCCACCCTCCACCGTGACGAAGCTCGGGCAGAAGCCCTTCACGCACGAAAAATCCTTGTTGCACGAGTGCTGGTTGATGCGCCGCTTGCGGCCGAACTCGGTCTCGACCGGCTCGACGCTCAGGCAGTTGCTCTGCTCCGAGCAATCGCCACAGCCCTCGCAGACCAGCTCGTTGATGACGACGCGCTTCTCGGGGTCGGCCATCGTGCCGCGCTTCCTGCGGCGCCGCTTCTCGGTGGCACAGGTCTGGTCGTAGAGGATCGCCGTCGTGCCCTTGAGTTCGCGGAACTGCCGCTGGATCGCGTCGAGTTCATCGCGGTGATGCACCGTCACGCCCGGCAGCAGGGCCGCGCCGTCGTACTTCGTCGGCTCGTCCGTGACGATGACCAGCTTGGTGACGCCCTCGGCGAGCACGCTCTGCATGATCTGCAGCACCGAATGCCCCTCCGGCCGCTCGCCCACGCGCTGGCCGCCGGTCATCGCCACCGCGTCGTTGTAGAGGATCTTGTAGGTGATGTTCACCCCCGAGGCGATCGACTGCCGGATCGCCAGCAACCCGCTGTGGAAGTAGGTGCCATCGCCGAGGTTGGCGAAGACGTGCGTGTCGGTGGTGAACGGCGCCTGCCCGACCCAGGCCACGCCCTCGCCGCCCATCTGGCTGTAGGTGACGGTGCTGCGGTCCATCCACACCGCCATGAAGTGGCAGCCGATGCCGGCCAGTGCCCGCGAGCCTTCGGGCACCCGCGTGCTGGTGTTGTGCGGACAGCCGGAGCAGAACCACGGCGTCCGGTCCCCGACCACCGCGACGGGGGTGGCCAGCGCCCGCTCCTTCGCCGCGATCACGTCGAGCCGCTGGTCCATCCGCGCCGCGATGTCGGCCGGCACGCCGAGCTTCTTCAGCCGCTGGGCGATCACCTTGGCGATGATCGCGGGCGTCAGGTCGGCCTTGGCGCGCAGCAGCCAGTGCTGGCCCGGATTCGGCATCGACCACTCGCCGCCGGTCTGGTCGCCTTCCGGCTCGTCGAACTTGCCGAGCACGTTGGGCCGCACGTCGTCGCGCCAGTTGTACAGCTCTTCCTTGACCTGGTACTCGATGACCTGGCGCTTCTCCTCGACCACCAGAATCTCTTGCAACCCGCGCGCGAACTCCCGCGTGATCGTCGCCTCCAGCGGCCAGACCACGCCCACCTTGTGAACCCGGATGCCCACCGCCCGGCAGGTGTCGTCGTCCAGCCCCAGATCGGCCAGCGCCTGGCGCATGTCGTTGTACGCCTTGCCGCTGGCGATCAGGCCGAAGCGGTCGTTGGGCGTCGAAACCACGTTGTGGTTCAGCCGGTTGGCGCGGATATAGGCGAGCGCGGCGTACCACTTGTGGTCCATCAGCCGCTGTTCCTGCGCCAGCGCGGCGTCGGGCCAGCGGATGTGCAGCCCGCCCGGCGGCATCTGGAAGTCCTCCGGCATCAGGATCTGCACCCGATCCGGCTCGACGTTCACGGACGACGACGACTCCACGACCTCCTGGATCGTCTTCATCCCCGCCCAGACCCCCGAGTAGCGGCTGAGCGCCAGCGCATGCAACCCCAGGTCAAGAATCTCCTGCACCGTGCTCGGGAAGAACACCGGGATGCCGCACGCCTTGAAGATGTGGTCGCTCTGGTGCGCGGCGGTGCTGCTCTTGGCCACATGGTCATCACCGGCGATCGCCAGCACGCCGCCATGCCGCGCCGTGCCCGCCATGTTCGCGTGCTTGAAGACATCGGCGCAGCGGTCCACGCCCGGCCCCTTGCCGTACCAGAGGCCGAACACGCCGTCGTGCTTTTTCGTCTGCGGGAACAGGTCGAGCTGCTGCGTGCCCCAGACGGCGGTGGCGGCGAGTTCCTCGTTCACGCCGGGCTGGAAGACGATGTTCTGTGCGGCGAGGTGTTTCTTGGCGGCCCAGAGCGACTGGTCATACGTGCCGAGCGGCGAGCCGCGGTAGCCGCTGATGAAGCCGGCGGTGTTCAGCCCGGCCGCTTTGTCGCGCTGTTGCTGGAGCATCGGCAAGCGGACCAGCGCCTGCACCCCGCTCATGAAGGCGCGGCCGTGGCCGAGCGTGTACTTGTCGTCGAGCGTGACCGCATCAAGGGCGCGGCGGACCACATCGGGCAGGGGAGCGTTCATGCCAGAAAGTGTAGGCATCCACCCCCGACAGGTGTTTTCTTTTCATGTCCTGTTTACACTGCCCGGAGCAAGCATCGAAGAAATCAAGGCCCATGAACGAAACAGGATTGCTGGATTCCTCTGAATCAGGGAAAACCCGTGCTTCCATGGACGGCACCCTCGACCGCTACGACATCGCCATCCTCGCCGAACTCCAGCGTGACGCCCGGCTCACCAACGCCGAACTGGCCGCCCGCATCGGCCTGTCCGCAGCCCCGACGTGGCGGCGTGTCAAGCGGCTCGAAGACGAGGGCTACATCACCGGCTACCGCGCCGAGATCGACCGCCGCAAGATCGGCCTGGGCGTGCTCGCCTTCGTGCGCGTGGACGCCGACCGCAACAACGCCGACGCGGTGCGCGGGCTGGAGACGGCGCTGCGGGCGATGCCGGAGGTCGTCGCCTGCCACTACATCAGCGGCACCGGCACCTTCGAGCTGCACGTCGTCACGACCGACCTCGACGCCTACTCGCGCTGGGCGAGGGAGGCGCTGTTCACGCTGCCCCACGTCAAGGACATGCACACCAGCTTCTCGCTCGGCGAAGTGAAAGCCGGGGCCGCCTGGCCGCTCGGACACCTCACGCATTCGGGCGGGCGGGTCTGAGGGGTGGGAATATTCCACGCAATCGAGGAAGATCGGCCCGGAATGTTTCCCTCTTGCCTGTGCCCTGACCACTCCGTGAACAGCTCAACAACCCCCGTGGCCGACTGGCTGCTCGGCCCTGCGGGTCCGCAACGCTGGCGTGTGACCCAGAGCCTGCTGGCGCTGGGGGCGTATGCCGTGCTGGCGCTGGTGCTGGCCTGGCAATGGCGCCTCGGCCTGATCGGCACGGGCGCGGCGTGGCCATTGGTCGTGTTCGGCATGGCGTGCGGGCTGGCCTTCTACGGGCTGACACGCAGCGGGTGGAATCTGGGGCTGCAGCACCGCTTCGGGTGCGAGCCGTCGCTGACGCTGCCGCAGTCGGTGGTCGGTTTGCTGGGCGGGATCTGGATCTACCTCGTGACCGGGCCGACCCGTGGGGCGGCGCTCGGGCTGCTGGTGCTGGTGGTCGTGTTCGCGATGTTCCGGCTGGGTCCGCGTCAGGCGCTGGGGCTGGCGGCCTCGGCGCTGCTGCTGCTCGGGGCGGCGTCGCGCTGGCTGACGCTGTCGGATCCGTTCCGCTTTCCGGCCGACGTGGAGGCGCTGAACATGGCCTACACCACGGTGGTGCTGTCCGGTGTGGCGCTGCTGGCGATGCGGGTGACGCAATTGCGCGAGCAGCACCAGCAGCAGCGTGTCGCCCTGCAGCAGGCGCTGGCCCGCATCAGCGAACTCGCCACCCGTGATGAACTGACAGGGCTGCCCAACCGCCGCGCCATCCTCGACCAGCTCGCCACCGAGACCGCCCGCCATGCGCGCAAGAAGCTGCCGCTGGCGGTGGCGCTGATCGACCTGGACCACTTCAAGCGCATCAACGACGAGCACGGCCATGCGGGGGGCGACCAGGTGCTGCGTGGCTTCGCGCACCGGGTCGAGGCCGAGCTGCGCGGTGGGGACACGATGGCGCGCTGGGGTGGCGAGGAGTTCCTGCTGATGTTGCCGGACACCTCGATCGAGGCGGCGCAGCAGTGTCTGGAGCGCCTGCGCGAGCGGCTGCGCGTCACGCCGTTCGACGAGGTGGCGCCGGGGTTGTCGCTCACGTTCTCGGCCGGTGTCACCGGTTGCCTGGGGCAGGGCGACATCGACAGCGCGATCGAGCGGGCCGACCAGGCCATGTACCGTGCCAAACAGGCAGGACGTGATCGCACCGAACTGGGCTGAGGCCGGTCACTTCGGCCACAGCACCCACAGCTTCAGCGGCTGCTTGGTCCGTCCGGCCCGCTCCTCCACCCCGTCGCCCCAGCCCCAGAAGTAGTCGGCGCGCACCGACCCGAGGATCGCGCTGCCCGTGTCCTGCGCCAGCACGAGGCGCTGCAGCGGGCGGGTGGGCGGCGGGTTCTGGCTCCAGACCTGCGGTTCGGTGCTGGCCATCCAGACCGGGGTGCCGTAGGGGATGCTGTCCTTGTCCACCGCGATGGAGCGCCCCGGCGTCAGCGGCACGCCCTGCGCCCCCACCGCCCCGATCGCCGGGTCGGCCAGCGGTTCTTCGCGGAAGAAGACATAGCGGGTGTTGACCGCCAGCATCTCCTTGATGCGCTGCGGGTTCTGGCGCGACCACTGGCGTATCGCCGGCCAGCTCGCCTGCTCCAGCGTGAACGCGCCTTGCTCGACCAGCCAGCGGCCGACCGACTGGTAGGGCTGGTCGTTGTGGCCGGCAAACGCCAGCCGCACCATGCGCCGCACGCCACCGGCTTCCGTGAACGTCAGCCGCCCGGACCCCTGGATCTGCACCAGCAGCAGGTCCATCGGATCGGCCAGCCACGCGATCTCGCGGCCCTTCAGCGCGGCTTGTGCGGCGGGCAGGCTGTC
Organism: Sphaerotilus sp.; assembly: GCA_013299055.1. GTDB lineage: Bacteria > Pseudomonadota > Gammaproteobacteria > Burkholderiales > Burkholderiaceae_C > Sphaerotilus. Next base: position 31,490 of record JAAFKB010000022.1, on the reverse strand, counting down.
GATCTCGCCACGGGTGAACCAGGGTTTGCGCACACCGTGGTCGGCGGGCAGACCATGCACCGCCACGGTGTGGCGCTCGGTGCGGACGCGGCTGGCCTCCAGCAGCGGCTCGAAATACCCGGTCAGCAGGCCGTCGGGCTTGCCGTCCGCGCTTTCCACCCGCCAGGGCTGCAGCCGCGACTGGAGCAGGTGCCGCACCTGGGCCTCGTTCGGGCCGGGGCCGAGGCGGCGCACCTCGCGGCAGACCGCATTCCACTCCGACGCGAAGGCAAACGGGTTGAAGCTGACCGTGCCGGTGGCGATGCTGGCGGCAGCCAGACCGCGACCGCTGGTGTTGCCGCCGTTGGTGGCGGTGATGACCTTGTCACAACTGCGCTGCAGCGCGGGCCAGGCCATCACGGTCTGGTCGGCGTCCCAGCCCGGCAGGTCCGACCACTCGCCCCGCACCCAGCGCCCGCGTGGCGTGGTGCGGATCTGCGCGTCGGCGGCGACGGGCGGCGGGGTCTGCACCGACGGAGGCATCTCCAGCGGCGGCGGCTCGGGCGCACGGGTCGGGACACTGCCGCAGCCGGTGAACAGCAGCGGCAGGGTGCCTAGAATCGCGGCCACCAAGGCAGACCCGGTCGACTGGCGTGCGCGGCGCGCAACGGCGGGGCTGTTCGAGAGGAACAAGGACATGACGCTGATCATTCTGGAAGCACTGGGGGCCGGGTTGCTGCTAGTCGGGATCGTCTGGTGGACGATGTTCTCGGGGCGGCGCGGCGGCGAGCGCATCGACGACGAGCCTCCCGCCGATCCGCAGGACCGGCGACTGTAGCGCCTGCGTGCCGGCCTGCGCCGCCTGAGGCTCAGACCGGTCGCACGAAACTGCCCGGCGCCACCCGCAGCCGCCGACGCAAGGCCGCGTACAGCCGCCCTCGGTCGCGCACCTGCAAGCCCCGCGAGCGCAGCGCCAGCCGGAACGCCAGCGTGAAGCTCACCAGCACATTGAGCATCCCCGTCAGCGGCACGGCGGCCACGCACCACCAGAAGGCCGGCTCGTGCAGCACCGACACCCCCAGCGTGCCCAGCGCCGCCGCGATCTGGCCGGCCGACAGCGTGACGTGGCGCACCTCGATGGGAAGCCCGAAGAAGGCCGCCAGCGTGGGGACCAGTCCGAGCATCATCCCCAGCGAGCAGTTGGCCGCCAGCCCCGAGATGTTGCCGCGCCACCAGTGCGACCAGCGTTGCGCCCGCGCGCGGCCCAGCCAGCGCACGATGCGCGGGTTATGGGCGATGGCGCTGTCCAGCCGGTGGAAGACGAACCAGTTCTCCCACCAGCCCGCGACCAGGCTCGACAGGAACAGCAGCACGCCAGTGAAGGCAGCAAACGCGAGCGTCGGCCCGAGCAGCGTCAGGTTCTTCAGCACGTAGCGGGCCGTGTCTGCGGCGATCAGCGGCGCGCCCTGCCAGTGCCACGCCACGACCTGGGCCAGCAGCACGACAGGGGCCACCACCAGCACGTTGCCCAGGATGCCGGCGATCTGCGTGCGGATCAGGTGCGTGACCTCGTCGATGAAGTCCTCGGTGGCGGCGTCGCTGTCGCCGATCCCCTCCAGCTTGGCGGCCATGGCGGGGGCGGTCATGGCGGGCTGCTTGGTCGCCACCGTCCAGTGCAGCAGGTGGATCAGCACGAAGCTGGCGGCGTAGTTGGCCCCGGCCCAGAACCCCGCCCAGAACGCCGACAGCGCCAGCGCACCGATGGCGAATTTCAGGAAGGTGGTGCCGGCGATCACCAGCCCGCCGCCGCAGGCGCGGCGCAGCATGTCGACGTATTCGTCCCGGGTACGGGTGATGTAGTGCTCGCCGGTGGCGGCACTGCGCTCGGCGACCTTGCGGGCAAGCATGGCGTAGTGGTGCGAGAACAGCGCGCCGACGCTGCGCCGCGTCTGCACGCTGCGGGCGAAGGTCACCGCCAGGCGCTGCCATTCGTGCGCAGGGTCGGGCGATGCCAGGCAGTCCAGCAGGGCCTCGATGCGGGCGATGCGCTCGTGCACCTGCTCGATCTGGAACACGACATCCACCGACACGCCCCAGGCATCGAGGTGTTCGCGCACGCTGGCGGCGGCCGTGCGGCAGGCGTCGAGCAGCGCGCGCAGGTAATTCATCTGCTGCTGGTGCTCCACGGTCTCCACGGCGTCGTCGGCGTCCGAGAGCAGCGCCGCCGCCTGGGCGAGCTGGTGGAAGGGCCGGTCGGCCAGCAGGGCGGGGTCGATGCGCGGCCGGATCGACGCCGACAGCCCGACCGCCCGCACCTGGCTGGCCAGCATCTGCACGGAGTCGATCAGTGCGCGGTGCCAGTGCCCGCGCACATGGTCATCGACCAGCAGGTGCCCGATGCGCGCCAGGGTGGGTGCGTCGATGGCACCGATCCAGTGGGCATCGCCAGGGTCGTGGAACACCATCTGGAAGAGCTGGCCGAGATCGCCCGTGTCAGGCGTGCTGGGCAGCGTCACCATGCGGAGCCGGTCGAGCAGTTCGGCACCGAAGCCCGAGCGCGGCGAGAAACCGAAGTCCGCCAGCAGGGTGCCGGCATCCGCGCTGGCGAACACCGAGTGCAGCAGGGTGCGGCAGCGCCGGGCGAGTTCCGGCTCGGCTTCGAGCACGGTGATCAGCGCCTGCACCCGGCTGGCGGTGTCTGGCTGGCGCAGCAGGTCCACCAGCGCGATCAGCCAGAGGTGGCGGTCGGCGCGTTCGGCTGCGGGATCGGCGGCGCGCAGCAGCGCCAGCAGGGCGCCCGTCAATGCAGGGCGTGCGCCTGCGACAGCTCGAAGGCGGGCACCGGAGTGTCGAAGGGCTGCGCGTCCTCGGTCATGCAGAAGAACGTGCCGCGCATCTGCCCGCGCGGCGTGGCCAGCCGGGTCCAGCTCGTGTACTCGAACCGCTCGCCCGGCTTGAGCACCGGCTGGTGGCCGACGACACCCAGGCCGCGTACTTCCTCGGTGTGGCCGGCGACATCGGTGATGACCCAGTGGCGGCCGATCAGTTGCGCCACGGTGTCGCCGGTGTTGACCACCGTGATGGTGTACGAAAAGGCGTAGATCCCCTTCGACGCATCCGAATGCTCGGCGAGGTAGGCGGGGAGGACGGTACAGGTGAACTGGGGGTGCGGCATGGCGCGGATGATAGACGCCTACCCGACCTGTGGGCCGCCCCCTGTCAGTGCCGACTTCGCCTTGCTGCAGGACAAGGGCGCGATGTCCGCAGACGGCGTGGGCCTGCCGTGGTGCGGCCTATACTGAAATCGGGATCTGATTTCCGGATTTCCGACCCGATTCGACAGGCGACCGACATGCCCACGACCGACCTCACCCTCCCCATCACCGGCATGACCTGCGGCGGCTGCGTGCGCAGCGTCACCAGCGTGCTGCAGGCGCTGCCCGGCGTCGAGTCTGTCCGCGTCACGCTGGCGCCGGCACAGGCCGACGTGCGCTTCGATCCGGTGCAGGTCACGCCCGCGCAGCTCCGCGTGGCGGTCGAGGACGCCGGTTTCGACGTGCCGGCATGAGCGCCGGGCCGAAGATCGCGCTCGTCACCGGCGGCCACGCACGGGTCGGGCTGGCCATCTCGCGCGCGCTGGCGGCGCAGGGCTGGCAGGTGCTGCTGCACGCCTTCCGCGGCGTCGAGCGGGCGCAGGCGCTGGACCGCGAACTCAACGCCACGCCGCTCGGGGTCTGGCAAGCCGACTTTGCCGATGTCGAGGCCACGCTCGCGTCCTTCGACCGGCTGCTCGACACCCTGCCGCCACAGGCCGAGCTGGCGGTCGTGTTCAACGCCAGCATCTTCGACAACGACGACCGCGACACCGCCACGCTGGCGAACTTCCGGGCCAACCACGCAGTGCATTACGAGGTGCCGGTGCTGGTGACGCTGGCGGCGGCGCGGCGCTTTCCGACCGGGCAGGCACTGGTGCTGCTCGACCAGAACGTCGAGAACCTGCACGACCAGTTCCTGAGCTACTGCCTGTCCAAGGGCGCGATGTACGCCGCGCTGAAACGCCTGGCGCTGACACTGGCGCCGTTCCGCGTCAACGCCGTCGCGCCGGGGCCGACGCTGCTGCCGCAAGGGGCCGATCCTGTGCGCTTCGAGGAAGCCGCCCAAGCCGCGCCCCTGCGCGGCGCAAGCACGCCCGAAGACGTGGCCGATGCCGTCGTCTGGCTGATGGGCGCCGGGCGCGTCACGGCGCAGACGGTCTTCGTCGATGCCGGTCAGCACTTGAAACAGTGGCGCGAGCCAGCCGCCCCGGAGCGCCTGTAACCGCGCTGTTCCCTAGAATCCGGGGCATGACGACCCCCACCTACCGCATCGCCCCCTCCATCCTGTCCGCCGACTTCGCCCGCCTGGGCGACGAAGTGAAGAACGTGCTCGCCGCCGGCGCCGACTGGATCCACTTCGACGTGATGGACAACCATTACGTGCCCAACCTGACCTTCGGGCCAATGGTCTGCCAGGCGCTGAAACAGCATTCTGTGAAGCCGGACGGCACGCCCGCCCCGATCGACGTGCATCTGATGGTGTCGCCGGTCGATGCGCTGGCGCAGGCCTTCTGCAAGGCGGGTGCCGATCTGGTGAGCTTCCACCCAGACGCCTCGGCGCACGTCGATCGCACCTTGCAGCTCATCCAGGCCGAGGGGGTGAAGGCGGGCCTGGTGTTCAACCCGGCCGAGCCGCTGGACGTGCTGGAGTGGGTGATCGACCGGGTGGACCTGATCCTGATCATGAGCGTGAATCCCGGCTTCGGCGGGCAGAGCTTCATCGACTCGGCGCTGCGCAAGATCGAGAAGGCCCGGAAGATCATCGACGCCAGCGGACGCGACATCCGGCTGGAGGTGGACGGCGGCATCAAGATCGACAACATCCGCCGCGTGGCCGACGCGGGGGCTGACACCTTCGTGGCGGGTAGCGCGATCTTCAACACGCCCGACTACGCCCGCGTGGTCGACGCGATGCGCAGCGAACTCGCCCGCTGACCTGCCCGGAAGGTTCACCCATGTCCGCCACCTGGTCCGCCCACTGGGACGCCGCCGAGCCGATCCTGGCCCACGCGACGCTGCCCGTCGATGCACGTCAGCCGCCGCTGGCCCCGCTGCGGGTGCTCGACCTGTCACGGTTGCTGCCCGGCCCGATGGCCTGCAAGCATCTGGCCGATCTGGGCGCGCAGGTGCTCAAGGTCGAGCCGCCGCTGGCTGGTCGCCCTGGTCTGCCGGGGGATGACGCGGCGTTCATGGGACCGGGAGAAGACGGTGTCTCGCACTTCTACCGCGTCGTCAACCACGGCAAGCGCCGCCTCGTGCTCGACCTGAAGCAGCCGGGCCAGCTCGCCACGCTGCGCGCGCTGGTGGCCGAGGCGCACGCCGTGGTCGAGGGTTTTCGCCCCGGCGTGATGGAGCGGCTTGGCCTGGGCTACGAGGCGCTGCGGGCGATCCACCCGGCGATCGTGCTGACCAGCATCAGCGGCCACGGGCAGGACGGCCCGCTGCGGCTGGCGGCTGGGCATGACCTGAACTACCTCTCGCTGGCCGGCGTGATCGACCAGACGCGCACACCCGACGGCCGACCCGTGTTCAGCCATCTGCAGATCGCCGACCAGCTGGGCGGCGCGCAGACGGCGGCGATCGGCACGCTGGCCGCCCTGCTCGGTGCGCAGTGGACGGGGCAGGGCCGCTGGGTCGATGTGTCGATGACGGACGCGGTGCGGCAGCACCAGGTGATCCTCGGCACCGACGCGCTGGCCGAGGGTGCGGCCCCACAGGCGGGGGCGTCGCTGCTCAATGGCGGCGTGCCTTGCTACAACCTCTACCGCTGCGCCGACGACCGCTGGCTGGCGGTGGGCGCGCTGGAGCTGAAGTTCTGGCGGGGCGTGTGCGCGGTGCTCGGGCGCGAGGACTGGGCCGGGCGGCACTGGAGCCTGGGGGAAGCGCCGGGCAGCACGGCAGCGCGGGCGCTGATCGACGAGCTGGGGGCGCTGGTCGCGAGCCGGCCGCTGGCGGTGTGGGTCGAGCGGTTCGCGGGGGCGGATTGCTGTGTCACGCCGGTGCTGGATGCGCACGAGGCGCTGTTCGGGCGGTGCGTGGGGACACAGGAAGACGGGTTGCGGCGGCTGACGGCGCCTGCCATGACCCTGCGCTGAAGTGGTGGGGCCTCCCGCTCGACGCTGTTCAGGTCAGCGCCAGCCGCGGCCCCTTGCGCTGCACCGCCTGCACCGTCAGCAGCACCAGCCGCCGCAGCGCCGCCCACGGCTCGGCCGGCCACAGCGGATCGGGCACACCCTTGACGATGCCGTCCACCGTGTGCGCGGCGGCGATCAGCCCGACGAGCGTGGCCGCATCGAGCTGCGGCACCACGCGCTCGAACAGCTTCTCCTTCACGCCCCAGACCCGAGCATCCCGCAGCGCCAGTGGCAGCGGCTTGCCCTGCAGCGTGGCGGCGTGGACCCGCTGCAACCCGCGCAGGTCGTCGGCCAGCGTCCAGTGGACCAGCACCGCGGCTTCGCCCTCCGCTTCCAGCCCGTCGAGCATGCGCAGCGCCCGCGTCACCTGCCCCGCCAGCACCGCCTCGCCGAGCTTGAACACGTCATAGCGCGCCACGTTCAGCACCGACGACTCGATCTGCGCCCGCGTCAGCACGGTGGGCGCGCCGCGTGGATCGGCCGGGGCGTGCAGCAGCGCGAGCTTGCTGATCTCCTGGTGTGCGGCGAGCAGGTTGCCCTCGATGCGGTCGGCGAAGAAGGCCAGCGCGTGCTGCCCCGCCTCGCCGTCCTCGATGCGCAGGCCCTGCGCCGCCAGCCGCTGCGCGATCCACTGCGGCAGGGCGCGGCGCTCCACCGGGTCGATGCGCACGCTCACGCCGGCGCCGTCGAGCGCGGTGAACCAGGCGCTGGTCTGCTGCGTGCGGTCGAGTTTCGGCAGCAGGATGAGGGTCAGGTTGTCGTCGGACAGCGTCTGCACATACCGCTGCAGCGCCTCCGAGCCGTCCTTGCCCGGCTTGCCGGAAGGGATGCGGATCTCGATCACGCGCCGGTCGGCAAACAGGCTCAGCGCGCTGGCCTCGCCGAGCAGGCCGGACCAGTCGAAATGTGCCCCGGCGACGGTGTGGACGCTGCGCTCGCTGTAGCCCGCTGCACGCGCCGCGGCACGGACCGCGTCGGCGGCTTCCTGGGCCAGCAGCGGCTCGTCGCCGTGGATGACGTAGAGCGGACGCAGGCCCTTGGCGAGCGCCTGGGGGAGCTGGTCAGCGCGCAGTTGCATGGCCGACTCCGCTCAACCTGGTCCGAGTGCCGCCAGGCGCCGCAGCACCTGCGCCGCCAGATCGGTGTGCATCGAGCGGAACAGCAGCGCGATCTCCTGTTCCTTGGCGAGTGCCGAGGTCTCGCTGTAGCTCACGTCGCGGGTCAGCGTCAGCTCGGTCGGGGCGATGCGTTCACGGCCGGCTGGCGTGCGGACCTTGAAGCGCAGCCGCGCCCGCAGCGTCAGCTCGCGCACCTGCCCGGCGGCGGTCGAGGCGGCCACCACCTGCTCGCGGGCATCCTCCAGCGCGTCCAGCGCCAGATCCGCCTCCGCCAGGGTCTCGGTCAGCACGACGCCAGGGCTGGCACGCAACTGCCGGCGCAGCTCGTCGCCCATCGGCGAGAAGCGGTCGAAGCCGGTGAGGAACACGCGCTTGAGCTGCAGCTCCGGCGGACGGCGCAGCTGGAAGCCGCAGCCGGCCAGCGCCGAGGCTGTCGCCAGTGCGAACAGGCGCCGCTGCATCGCGTCAGACCACCACGTTCACGAGGCGGCCAGGGACGACGATGATCTTCTTCGGCGGCTTGCCCTCGGCGAACTTGGCGACTTCGGCGCTGGCGGCGGCCACGGCTTCGATCGTCGCCTTGTCCGCGCCAGCCGGCACCTTGATCGACCCGCGCGTCTTGCCGTTGACCTGCAGCACCAGCTCGATCTCGTCCTGCACCAGCGCGGCCTCGTCGACTGGCGGCCACGGCGCGTCGAGCAGGTCGCCCAGCCGTGCCGAGAAGCCCAGCGTGCGCCAGAGGCTGAAGGTCAGGTGCGGACAGGCCGGGTAGAGCATGCGCAGCAGCAGCGACACGCCCTCGCACAACACGGCCTGGTCGCCCGCGCTGCCATCGGCCTTGAACGCTTCGAGCGCGTTGAGCACCTTCATGCAGCCGGACACCACGGTGTTGTACTGCATGCGCTCGTAGTCGTGGCTGACCTGGCGCAGCGCCAGATGCAGCTCCCGGCGCAGCGTCTTCGCCTCGCCGCGCAGCGCCGCGCCGCTGAGGTCACCCGCCGTCGCGGCGCAGAGGGCCGCCTCGTGCTTCGCCGCGAAGCCCCAGACGCGCTTCAGGAAGCGGTGCGCGCCCTCGACGCCCGAGTCGTTCCATTCCAGCGTCTGCTCCGGCGGCGACGCGAACATCACGAACAGGCGGGCGGTGTCGGCGCCGTACTGGTTGATCAGGTCTTGCGGATCGACGCCGTTGTTCTTCGACTTGGACATCGTGCCCACGCCGCCGTAGTCCACCGCCGAGCCATCCGATTTCAGCTTCGCGCCGACGACGGTCTTGCCGCCCGCGTCGAACACGTTCTCGACCTCGTGCGGCCAGAAATACTCGATGCCACCCTTGTCGGTGCGGCGCGAGTAGATGTGATTGAGCACCATGCCCTGCGTCAGCAGCTTGGTGAACGGCTCGTGGACCTTCACCAGCTTCAGGTCGCGCATCACCTTGGTCCAGAAGCGGGCATAGAGCAGGTGCAGGATCGCGTGTTCGATGCCGCCGATGTACTGGTCCATCGGCATCCAGTAGTCGGTGCCACCGGCGACCATCTGCTCGGAGTTCTGCGCGTCGCAGTAGCGCATGAAGTACCACGACGAGTCCACGAAGGTGTCCATCGTGTCCGTCTCGCGCTGCGCCGGTTTGCCGCAGCAGGGGCAGGCGACGTTCAGGAAGTCGGTGCGCTTCTTCAGCGGGTTGCCCGAGCCGTCCGGCACGCAGTCGATCGGCAGCACGACCGGCAGGTCGGCGGCCGGCACCGGCACCGCGCCGCAGTCGTCGCAGTGGATGATCGGGATCGGCGTGCCCCAGTAGCGCTGGCGGCTGATGCCCCAGTCGCGCAGGCGCCAGGTGGTCTTCTTCTCGCCGAGGCCCTTGGCGCCGAGCAGGTCGGCCACCTTGGAGACGGCCTCCTTGCACGGCAGCCCGTCCAGCTCGCCCGAGTTGACGCAGACGGCGCGCTGCTTGTCGCCGTACCAGTCGGCCCAGGCGTCGAGCGAAAACGCCTCGTCGCCCGCCTGCGCGAGCCGCACGACCTGCTTGATCTCGATGCCGTACTTCTTTGCGAACGCGAAGTCGCGCTCGTCATGCGCCGGCACGCCCATCACGGCGCCGTCGCCATAGCCCATCAGCACGTAGTTGCCGACCCAGACCTCGACCTGCGCGCCCGTCAGCGGATGCGTGACGAACAGCCCGGTGGGCATGCCCTTCTTTTCCTGCGTGGCGAGTTCGGCTTCGGTCGTGCCGCCCTGTCCGCATTCGGCGATGAAGGCGGCAAGCAGAGGGTTCGTCGCGGCAGCGTGCGCGGCCAGCGGATGCTCGGGGGCCACTGCGCAGAAGGTCACGCCCATGATGGTGTCGGCGCGTGTCGTGAAGACGTACAGCTTGCCGCCCTGGATCAGCGCGCCATCGGCACCCGCGATCTCGTGCGGGAAGGCAAAGCGCACGCCCTCGCTCTTGCCGATCCAGTTCTCCTGCATCAGCCGCACGCGCTCGGGCCAGCCGCTGAGGTAGTTCGGGTCTTCCGGATTGGCCACGGCCGACAGCAGCTCGTCGGCGTACTGCACGATGTTCAGGTAGTAGCCCGGAATCTCGCGCTTCTCGACCACCGCGCCCGAGCGCCAGCCCTTGCCGTCGATCACCTGCTCGTTGGCCAGCACGGTCATGTCCACCGGATCCCAGTTCACGACCTGCGTGCGGCGCTCGGCGATGCCGGCTTCCAGCATCTTCAGGAACAGCCACTGGTTCCACTTGTAGTACTCGGGGTCGCATGTCGCCACTTCACGCGACCAGTCGATCGCCAGCCCCATCGCCTGCATCTGGGTCTTCATGTAGGCGATGTTCTCGCGCGTCCACTTCTCGGGCGGCACGGCGTTCTTCAGCGCGGCGTTCTCCGCCGGCAACCCGAACGCATCCCAGCCCATCGGCATCAGCACGTTGTAGCCCTTCATCCGCAGCTGCCGGGTCAGCATGTCGTTGATGGTGTAGTTGCGCACATGGCCCATGTGCAGCTTGCCCGAGGGGTAGGGCAGCATCGAGCAGGCGTAGAACTTGGGGCGGGTCTGGTCTTCGCCCACGCGGTAGGCATCGGCGGCGCGCCAGGCGGTCTGGGCGGCGGATTCGACGGCGGTGGGGTCGTAGCGGTCTGGGAGGCTCATGGCGGCGCGGAACTCGTGGACTGGCGGCGGGCAAGGACGCCCGATCTCCGGATTATCGCGTGCCGTGCCTGGCGGTCCGTCACTAGAATGCCTGCCTTGCATTCAGGGGCGCCCACGGGCACGCCGATGACCTGGCACCACCTCGACACCCTCCTCACCCGCATCCGTCCGCACCGCGAGCCGCTGGCGCTGGCCATCGACGCGGTGATCATCGCCCTGTGCTGGAACTTCACCTACCTGTTCCGCATGGGCTTCGACCGCTGGCTGAACGCCCGGCCGGACTACGACGGCTGGGTGCTGGCCGGGATGCTGGTGGTCTACCTGGCGGTGTTTGTCGTGCTGAAGGTGCCCAAGGGCATGTGGCGCTTCTCGGGCTTCGGTGAGGTGCAGCGGCTCACGGTCGCCTGTGCGATGGCGGGCATGGTGACGGCGGTGGGTGTGCTGATGGCGCAGCTCGTGGCGGTGCCGCGTGCGGTGCTGGCGCTGCACCCGGTGTTCACGCTGATGGCGCTGGCGATGACCCGGATCGGCTACCGGATGCTGTACGAGCACATGCGCGGCCAGATCTCCGGCTCGATGCACGAGACCCGCCGCGCCCTCGTCCTGGGTGCCGGCGACGCCGCCAAGCTGCTGATCGCCGGCATCCAGCACCACGGCTGGGTCGTGGTCGGCCTGCTCGACGACGACCCGCGCAAGCACGGCGCCCGCATCGGCAACGTGCCCGTGCTCGGTCCGCTGGACAGTGCCGCCCGCTGGAGCGAGGTCCACGGCATCACCCACCTCATCGTCGCCATGCCGTCCGCTGCGCCTGATCGCCGCCGCCGCGCCCTCGACCTCGCCGCCGCCACCGCGCTGCCGGTCGTCACCGTGCCCACCGCGGCCGAACTGCGCGACGGGCAGGCAGTGGCGCAGGTGCGCGAGATCGAACCGGACGACCTGCTCGGCCGCGCCCCGGTGCAGCTCGACGAGGGCGGCATCAGCGAGTGCCTGTCGGGCAAGGTGGTGCTCATCACGGGGGCCGGCGGCTCGATCGGCTCGGAGCTGTGCCGGCAGGTGGCGCGTTATGGCCCATTGCGGCTGGTGCTGTACGAGCTGAGCGAGTTCGCGCTCTACCGCATCGAGCAGGAGCTGACCGAGACCTTCCCGCACCTTCCGCTGGTGCGGCTGGTCGGCGACGTGCGCGACCCGGAGCACCTGCGCGCCACCTTCGCCCGCGTGCGCCCGCAGGTCGTGTTCCACGCCGCCGCCTACAAGCACGTGCCGCTGATGGAGGACGACAACGCCTTCGCCGCCGTGCGCAACAACACGCTGGGGACGTGGCGGGCGGCCAGCGCCGCTGCCGCCGCCGGCGCCGAACGTTTCGTGCTGATCTCCACCGACAAGGCGGTGAACCCGACCAACGTCATGGGGGCGACCAAGCGCGCCGCCGAGATGGTGATCGCCAAGCTCGCCGCACAGGTCGCCGCCGAGGGGGGGCGCACGCGCTGCATGGCGGTGCGCTTCGGCAACGTGCTCGGCTCCTCGGGCAGCGTGATCCCCAAGTTCAAGGAGCAGATCGCCCGCGGCGGCCCGGTGACGGTGACGCACCCGGACATCACGCGCTTCTTCATGACGATTCCGGAGGCTGCACGGCTGGTGGTGCAGGCCGGGGCGATCGGCGAAGGTGGGCAGGTGTTCGTGCTCGACATGGGCGAGCCGGTGAAGATCGTCGATCTGGCGCGTGACCTGATTCGCCTGAGCGGGCACACGCTGGCTGAGATTCCGATCGCCTTCAGCGGACTGCGGCCGGGTGAGAAGCTCTTTGAAGAGCTGCTGGCGGACGCGGATGCCACACTGCCGACCCGCTTCGAGCGGCTGCGCATCGCCCGGCTGGACGACCGCTCGGCGGATGTGCAGGCGCTGCTCGACTGGGCCGCGGCGCGCTCGGTGGCCAGCGACGACGAGGTGCGCGAGCGACTGGCGCGCCTGGTGGGGGAATACCAGCCGGCTCGCCCGTTGTCCGCGACATCCCCCGCGGGCCTCACCGCGGATCGCTGACCGCCGCTGTCCGCACACCCTGTTGCAGCAGACTGCGCAGCGCCTGTGGCGCCAGCGCCGCGCTGCAGAGAAAGCCCTGCGCCATCTCGCAGCCACAGGCCAGCAGCACCGTCCGCTGCCGCTCGGTCTCCACGCCTTCGGCCAGCGTGTGCATGCCCATCGTGCGGGCCAGCTGGACGATCAGCCGCACGATCGCCTCGGCCTGCCCGTTGCCCTCGCGACCGAGCGCGGCGACGAAGCTGCGGTCGATCTTCAGCGTGTCCGCAGGCAGTGTGGCGAGCTGGGCCAGCGACGAATAGCCAGTGCCGAAGTCGTCGAGTGCGATGCCCAGGCCCAGTGACCGCAGTGACTGCACGCACGCGAGGGCGCGGTCCGGGTCGTCCATCAAGGCGGTTTCGGTGATCTCCAGTTCCAGCTGTGGTGCCGGCAAGGCGCTGTCGGACAAGGCGGTCTGGATCACCGCCTCCAGCCCGTCCCGGCCCAGTTGTGTCGCCGACAGGTTGACGGCCAGCCGCACCGACGCAGGCCAGCCCTTGGCCTCGGCACACGCCCGGCGCAAGACCCATTCGTCCAGCGGCACGATCAACCCGGTCTCTTCGGCCAAGGGGATGAACTCGCCGGGTTCGACCCAGCCATACCGCGGGTGCTGCCAGCGCAGCAGCGCCTCGGCCCCGGTGAGCTGACCAGTGTCCAGCCGGAACTGCGGCTGATAGTGGACGGCCAGCCGCCCGGCGGTCGGGTGGCTGCCGTCGGGCGTGGCCAGCAGCAGGCCGATGTCGCGGATCACCCCGGCGCGGCGGTGCATCCGGCCGCGCATGGCGGCGTCGAACACGCAGATCTGGTTGCGCCCGCTGTCCTTGGCGGCGTAGAGGGCGAGGTCGGCGTTCTGGAACAGCCGTTCGGCGTCGGGGATGCCCGCTTCGCTGGTGGCCACGCCGATGCTGGCGCGCACCTCCAGCCGCAGCGCATCCGCCTCCCACACCGGTTGCAGCACCGCCAGCAGCGCGCCCACCCGCGCCTGTCGCTCCGCCGGGGTCAGCGGCTGGTCGATCAGCAGGGCGAACTCGTCCCCGCCCAGCCGCGCCAGCACCACCGACTCGGGCTGTGACCACTGCGCCACGCAGGCGGTCAGGCGGCGAGCGATCTCCTGCAGCAGCCGGTCACCGACCGCGTGCCCGAGGGTGTCGTTGACCGCCTTGAAGTGGTCGAGGTCGATCAGGCACAGCGTCGGCGAGGTCCGTGTCTCGGCGCAACGCTGTTGCAGCACATGCCGGTTCGCCAGCCCGGTCAGCACATCGGTGCGGGCCAGGCGGTGCAGCTCGCGTGCCTGTTCGCGCAACAGCGTCACATCCCGCACCAGCCCGCGCCAGCCGGCCGGCACGCCGTCGCTGTCGAACACGGGCACCCCGCTGAGACTCCAGATGCGCGGCGTGTCCTGCGGGTGGTGCGGCGAGAGGGTCAAGTCCAGGCCGCGGAACGGGGTGGCGCCATGCAGGTGCGTGATCAGGCTGGCCACCGGTGCGCGCACGCCCAGCACGTCGGCCAGCCGCACGCCGATGAGCCGGTCGCTGTCGTCGAAGCCCAGCGCCCGTGCCATGGGCCGCGCGACGTGTTGCAGCCGCCCGCCCGCGTCGGTCTCCCAGAGCCAGTCGTCCGCCTGTGTCTCGAAGTCGCGCAACAGCAGATCCAGCGACTGCCGCCCCCGCAGCGCCGCGGTTTCGGCCCGCAGCCGCGCCACCACACCATTGCCCACGGATTGCACCGAGGCCAGCAGCATCATGTCCATCATCAGCAACATCCCGCAGGTGACGTTGCGGACAAACGGATCCAGTTGAAGCAGTGCGGACAACACGCCGCCGGACGTGATGCCCAGCCACACCCAGGCCATCTGGCGCACGGGCGCAAGCGACAAGGCGCCGACGGGGATCAAGCCGCCGGCCAGCATGGCCAGCAGGAAGCGCCGCTCCCCCGTCACCACCGGCGACAGGGAGACGGCCATGCCAGCGAACATCCCCGCCACCAGCGACACGTACACCAGCAGCCGCCAGCGCACTGCCGGCTGGGCCAGCACCTCCAGCGGGCGCCCCAGGTGGAGCAGGCTGTCGATGCCATAGACCACCGCCACCACGCACAACCCCAGCGGCCAGACCATGTGCGTGCCCCAGCCCAGCTCCGGGTACACCAGCCAGGCCACCAGCCACCCCAGCCCGAAATCCACGGCCGCCGCCATCGGCGTGATGCGCAGCAGCATCTGCATCAGCCGCGCATCGTGGTGGCGACGTTCGACAGCGTCAGACCAGCGCGAGGCTTCCCTGTGGAGGCTGGAATCGGTGGGCGGGCGGCTGCTCATGCGCAGGTCACGCGGCGTTCAGGGATGGGGTCATGGCAGCGCCGCGCACAGGCGGAAACAACGCGATGCAGAAGCTGGTACGGCGTCGATTATCGCGATTCGGGTCGTTCAGACGGTCATTCTTCGCGCCCGGAATACACGCTCTGCGGCATCTTGCGCAGTCATCGCGGCGGCGAACAGGTAGCCCTGCACCTGCAGACAGCCGTGCCGGCGCAGCGTGTCGAGCTGCTCGGCCGTCTCGACGCCTTCGGCCAGCGTCTTCATGCCCAGCCCCTGGCCCAGCTGCACGATGGTGCGCAGGATCATGTCGGCCTGCGTGCCCGCCGACAGCCCGGTGATGAAGCTGCGGTCGATCTTGAGCGTGTTGATCGGGTAGGTGCGCAGGTAGGCGAGCGACGAATACCCTGTGCCGAAATCGTCCAGCCCCAGCCCGATGCCCAGCGAGCGCAGCGACTGCATCCGCGTGCGCGCCGCGGCCGGGTCGGCGAGCACGGCAGTCTCGGTGACTTCCAGCTCCAGGCGGAATGGTGGCAGCCCCGTCTCGGCCAGTACCTGCGCCACGGTGCGCACCAGGTGCCGGCTGGCGAGCTGCACGCCGGAGACGTTGACCGCGATCTTGCTGTCGCCGCCCCAGCCCACCGCATCGCGGCACGCCTGGCGCAGCACCCACTCGCCCAGCGCCACCACCAGCCCCGTTTCCTCGGCCACCGGGATGAACTGCGCCGGCGAGATCCAGCCCCGCTGGGGGTGGCGCCAGCGTACCAGTGCCTCGAAGCCGGTGAGCCGTCCGTCGGCCACGTCGTGCTGCGGCTGGTAGTGGACGCTCAGCTGGCCGCAGGGCCGCTCGGGTTCGGGCCGCTCCGGGTGCGCCAGTGTCCGCTGTGCCGACGCGAGCGCCTGGCCGAGTTCGTGGATGACGAGGTGGCGCTCGGCCATGCGCTCGCCCATGGCCGTGTCGAACAGCCGCACCAGGTCGCGCCCGGCGGCCTTGGCTTCGTAGAGCGCGATGTCAGCCTGCTGGAGCAGCAAGGACGCCGTGTGCGCTGGCCCGGTCCACGCTGCCACGCCCAGGCTGGCGCGCACCTCGACGCACAGATCCTCCGGCGTCCACGGCTCGCGCAGCGTGGCCAGCAGCGCCAGCGCCAGCGCCTCGCGCTCGATGATGTGCAGCGGCTGCTCGATCAGCAGCGCGAACTCGTCTCCGCCCAGCCGCGCCAGCACGCCGCTGTGCGGACTGTCGTCGAGGCAACCCTGCAGCCGCCGCGCCACCTCCTGCAGCAGCCGGTCGCCGACGAGGTGGCCGAAGTGGTCGTTGACGGACTTGAAGTTGTCCAGGTCGAGCAGGTAGAGCGACAGCGGACTGGGCGTGTCCTCGCCCGGCAGCTCCACCGCCTGGGCCAGCGCCGCCACCGCCTGTTCGGTGCGCGACTGCAGCACATGCCGGTTGGCCAGCCCGGTGAGCGTGTCGACGTGCGCCAGCCGCTCCAGTGCGCTTGACTGCTCGTGCAGCGTCGTCACATCGCGCACCACGCCGCGCCAGCCGATCTGCAGCCCGATCTCGTCGTGCACCGGCACCCCGCTGACCGACCACCACAGGGTGTGGCGGGCAGGGCTGTGGACCTGCACCTCGACGCCACGGAACGGGGTCCGCCCCGCCAGACAGCCCATCAGCCAGACATGGTCGGCGGGCATCCGGGGCGAAGGGGCATCCCGGAACCCCTGCTGCATCGCCAGCGACGGCCCGCCCTCCCCGAAGCGCAGCAACTGCAGCAGTGGCACGCCCAGCAGCTGTGCGGGCGAGGCGGCACCGAGTTCGCGTGCCATGCGCTCGGCCGCGTGGGTCAAGCGGCCCTCGTGGTCGGCGGCCCAGCTCCAGGCGTCAGACTGGGTCTCGAAGTCGTGCAGCATCTGCGCTGCGGTGGCCTGGCTGTGTGCCGTCTCGCCAGACCGCCACTGTGGTGCCAGCCGGCGGTAGAGCCACCTCGCCAGCCACCCCGTCACTCCGCCACCTCGACGCTCTGCCAGGGGGGCTGCGGTGCGGCGGGCAGGGTGTTGTTTCGTGCGGGAAAACAGGGCCGATGGACGTGACATGTAAAAATTGTCACAGCCCATCCACCAAGGGCAAAGGACCGAATGCGCACCCCACACCGCACCCCCTGCGGATAGGGGGACAGACTCGCCGCGGGGGACACGCCAGGACACGAACTGGATTGCAGAGTGCCCGCACTCTCGGGGAATGGGCGGTGCGTCGCCTCCTACCATGCTTGGACACCTCGCCGGGATGGCACACCGATGAAATACCACGACAACATGGAGCGCAGCGCCGATGTCTTGCGACAGGCGCTGCAGCTCATGAAACGCCATGGGAGTGCGCTGCACCCCGTGAACTACACGCTGTGGTACGAATACGTGCGAGGGGAGAACCCGCCCCTGCGTGCCGCGATGGACCGCTACCTCGGCCAGCACCTGCAGCTGGACGAGGCGGTGGCGGAGGCGCTCCACAAACGCTTCGTCACCGGAAGCGGCCTGGACGCCACGCTGGTCGAGCGCACCGCCGAAGGGGTCTCCACCGTCCTCACCGGCATGGCCGAATCCGCCGCCCGCGCGGGTGACCAGACTGCGCAATACGGTACCTCGCTGTCACGCCTGAGCCAGGAACTCGCCGGCAGCGCCCACTCGCCAGCGCTGGAAGAACTGTTGAGCACGACCCGCCAGATGCAGACAGCCGTCACCGACATGCAGCAGCGCCTGGCCGCCAGCCAGAGCGAGATCGGCCAGCTGCGTGCGGAGCTGCAGCGGGTCCAGGAGGAAGCCCGGCTGGACAGCCTGACCGGTCTGGCGAACCGGCGGGCGTTCGACCAGTGCCTGCGCGACTGTCTCGTGCAGGCCGATACCCCTGCGCGGCGTTACCAGCGGCCCAGTCTGCTCATCGCCGATATCGACCATTTCAAGCGCATCAACGACGCCCATGGCCACCCCTATGGCGACCATGTCCTGCGCGTGATCGGTGGCATCCTGAAAGATTGCACACCGCAGGGCTGCCTGGCCGCCCGCATTGGTGGGGAAGAGTTCGCCGTGCTCATCCCGTCGCGGAGCTTGTCGGAGGCCCGGGTCCTGGCCGAAACGGTGCGCACCCGCGTCGCCACGGCCCAGCTCCGTCGACCGACCCAGGAAGCACAGGCTCCCCGCGTGACCCTGTCCATCGGCTTGACCTTGTTCCGTCCCGGCGAGGAAGGCGCGGTGTTCATGGAGCGTGCCGACCAGGCGCTCTATGCGTCCAAGGACAGCGGCCGTGACCGCATCACGGTGCTGGCCGGCTGAGCGGCGGGCCAGCCCTGTTCAGCGCGCTCGGCGCTTGTCCTGGCGTGGGGCTTCGCTGGCCTGCATCTCGCGGCGCGGCGGGCGCGCGGCGTGGCGGTCGTCCCGTGGCGTGGCGTCAGCAGGCATGGGTGGCCGGCTGGCAGCCCACTCGGCGGCTTCCTTGCGGGCCTGCTCCAGCACCCGGTCCAGGTCCGATTCCGGCAGACCCTTGAGCACGCAGAAGTTGGCCCGCGTCAGCGTGGTCTTTTCGAAGTCGCGCAGCAGCTGCGCACGGTTGCGGCGCTTCTGCTCCTGCAGTTCCTGCTCGGCACGCTGCTGCTGCTGGGCGGCGCGTTCCTCGGCACGGGCCTTGTCGCGACCGGCGCGCTCGGCCTGGGCTTCCTGGGCGCGGCGCTCCTGGTGGACGGCGCGGCGGCGGTCCAGCTCTTCCTGGGCGACCTGGCGGTGTTCGTCGGTGATCTCTCCGGCGGGCTGGCCGTCGAGGTCGACGCGGTGCTCGGCCTTGGTCAGCGCGATCAGGTAGGCGGTCGTGCCGGTGTGGCGGCGCAGGAACGCCGACATCACCGCCTTGGTGAACACGCCCGGTGCGCGCTCCTTGATGTCGGCCTGGATGCGCAGCTTCAGCGGCTTGGCGGCGCTGCCGGCGAACAGGGCCGGGAAGCGTTCCTTGAGCTGGCGGGCGCATTCGGACGGGGTCATCTCGGGCACCTTGACCACGGCAGCGTCCGCCACCGTTTCCGCCACAGGCTCGACGGCAGCCTCCACGACAGGCTCGGCGATGGATTCGGCGACGGGCTGTGCGGTCTCTTCGGGGACGATCGGGGTGTCAGACGTGGACATGGGGCGGTGGTCGTTGGGACAGAAAAGGGCTCCATTGTGGCGGCAAGCGGGTCAAGCCACCCGCGGCTGCACCTTGGACGCTGCCCGCTTGGCCTGCACGCGCGCCGTTTCCACGTCCGCGTCGTGCACCAGCGCCACGCCCATGCGGCGCTTGACGAAGCTCTCCGGCTTGCCGAACAGGCGGATGTCCGAGTTCGGCACGCGCAGCGCCTCGTCCACGCCGTCGAACACGATGCCGGCCGCCTCGACGCCGCCATAGATGACCGCGCTGGCGCCCGGGCTCTTCAGCGCGGTGCTCACCGGCAGGCCGAGGATGGCGCGGGCGTGCAGCTCGAACTCGTTCTGCCACTGCGTGATCATCGTCACCATGCCGGTGTCGTGCGGGCGCGGGCTGACTTCGCTGAACCAGACCTGTGCGCCCTTGACGAACAGCTCGACGCCGAACAGGCCCTGGCCGCCGAGGTTGTCGGTGACGGCCTTGGCGATGCGCCGGGCCTCGTCGAGCGCGGCGGGGTGCATCGGGTGCGGCTGCCAGCTTTCCACGTAGTCGCCGCTGACCTGGACGTGGCCGATCGGGTCGCAGAAGTGGGTTTCGACCTGCCCGTCGGCCCCGAGGGCGCGCACGGTGAGCAGCGTGATCTCGTAGTCGAAGTCGATGAAGCCCTCGACGATGACGCGGCTGTGGCTGACGCGCCCGCCGGCCATCGCGTGGTCCCAGGCGGTGGCCACGTCGGCCGGGCCGTCGAGCTTGCTCTGTCCCTTGCCGGAGCTGCTCATCACCGGCTTGACGACGCAGGGGTAGCCGATGCCAGCGTCGATGGCGGCCTGCAACGCTTCGAGCGAGTCACAGAACCTGTACGGGCTGGTCGGCAGGCCGAGCGTCTCGGCGGCCAGGCGGCGGATGCCCTCGCGGTCCATCGTCAGCCGGGCGGCACGGGCCGTGGGGATGACACGCACGACCCCTTCGGCTTCCAGTGCTTCGAGCGTCTGGGTGGCGATGGCCTCGATCTCGGGCACGACCAGGTCCGGCCGCTCGGCCTCGATCAGCGCCCGCAGCGCGGCGGGGTCGTCCATGGCGATGGTGCGGGCGTGGTGCGCGACCTGCTGGCCGGGGGCGTGGTCGTAGCGGTCGACGGCGATGGTCTCGACGCCCAGCCGCTGCAGCGCGATCAGGACTTCCTTGCCGAGTTCACCGCTGCCGAGCAGCATGACGCGGGTGGCGTTCGGGGAATGGGGGGTGCCGATGGGGTTCATGGTGGGGCGGTGGGGCGGATGCGGTGGACTACAATGCGCCCTCGTGTCCGAGGAGCGTTGCAAGATCGGTGTTTGTACCCGATCCCAGGCTCGGACCCCTTCCCCAAGGCAACGGCGCTCACCCGCTCGCCCGCATCCGCGGCGAGGGCACAGGGTGAGGCGGCAAGGTTGCTGCGCTTTCGGTCCCCGGACCCCCCTGACTGGCCCGCGCGTCGATGCAGTGAGCGGCTCATCTTTCGGAGCCTCTTTCGCCATGAACGCTGTCGTCAAGTCTGTCCACACCCCCGATTTCCTCGTCGCCGACCTCTCGCTGGCCGCCTGGGGCCGCAAGGAAATCCGCATCGCCGAAACCGAGATGCCCGGCCTGATGGCCATCCGCGAAGAGTTCGCCGCCGCGCAGCCGCTGAAAGGCGCCCGCGTCACCGGCTCGCTGCACATGACCATCCAGACCGCCGTGCTGGTCGAGACGCTGCAGGCCCTCGGCGCGGACGTGCGCTGGGCCTCGTGCAACATCTTCTCGACGCAGGACCACGCCGCTGCTGCGCTGGCCGTCAAGGGCACGCCGGTGTTTGCCTACAAGGGCGAGACGCTGGCCGACTACTGGGACTACACGCACCGCATCTTCGACTTCGGCGCTGCCGGCACGCCGGGCGAAGGCCCGAACATGATCCTCGACGACGGCGGCGACGCGACGCTGCTGATGCACCTGGGCCAGCGCGCTGAAAAGGATCTGTCGCTGCTGGACCACCCGACCAGCGAAGAGGAAACCTGCCTCTACGCCTCGATCCGCGCCAAGCTCGCCGTCGATCCGACCTGGTACACCCGCAAGGCGGCCGAGATCATCGGCGTGACCGAGGAAACCACGACCGGCGTGCACCGCCTGAAGGAGATGTCGGCCGCCGGCACGCTGCTGTTCCGCGCCATCAACGTCAACGACAGCGTCACCAAGAGCAAGTTCGACAACCTCTACGGCTGCCGCGAGTCACTGGTGGACGGCATCAAGCGTGCCACCGACGTGATGATCGCGGGCAAGGTCGCCGTGGTCGCTGGCTACGGTGACGTGGGCAAGGGGTCGGCGCAGGCGCTGCGGGCCTTGTCGGCGCAGGTCTGGGTCACGGAGATCGACCCGATCAACGCCCTGCAGGCCGCGATGGAGGGCTACAAGGTCGTGACGATGGAGTGGGCCGCCGACAAGGCCGACATCTTCGTCACCACCACCGGAAACAAGGGCGTGGTCCGCCACGAGCACATGCTGGCGATGAAGGACCAGGCGATCGTCTGCAACATCGGCCACTTCGACAACGAGATCGAGGTCGCGTCGCTGGAGCAGTACGAGTGGGAAGAGATCAAGCCGCAGGTGGACCACATCATCTTCCCGGATGGCAAACGTCTGATCCTGCTGGCCAAGGGGCGTCTGGTGAACCTGGGTTGCGGCACGGGCCACCCGAGCTTCGTGATGTCGTCGAGCTTCGCCAACCAGACGATCGCCCAGATCGAGCTGTTCACGCGCCCCGACGCCTACCAGTCCGGCCAGGTCTACGTGCTGCCCAAGCACCTCGACGAGAAGGTGGCGCGGCTGCACCTGAAGAAGGTCGGCGCGATGCTGACCGAGCTGACCGACGAGCAGGCGGCGTACATCGGCGTGCCGAAGCAGGGGCCTTACAAGCCCGACACCTACCGTTATTGAGTTGACGTTGATTCACCCGGCCCCTCGGTGGGGCCACCCAGAAAGACACACCACATGCGCATCGACCAGTTGATCGTCCAGCGGGGCATGGCCCCCACCCGCTCCGCCGCCCAGCGGCTGATCGAGCGCAAGGCCGTGCGCTGGCGCGGCCCCAAGGGCTGGCTGGTGCCGACCAAATCGGGCGAGGACGTGCCCGAGGATGCCGTGGTCGAGGTCACCGACGACGCGGAGCTGCGCTTTGTCTCGCGTGGCGGCCTCAAGCTCGAAGGCGCGATGGCCCGCTGCGGCTTCAGCGTGGCGGGCCGCACCTGCCTCGACGTGGGGCAGAGCACCGGGGGCTTCACCGACCTGCTGCTGCAGCAAGGCGCGACCAAGGTGGTTGGCCTGGATGTCGGCCGCGACCAGCTCGCCGCCAAGCTGCGCGGCGACGAACGTGTGGTTCCTTACGAGGGCATCAACGCCCGTGACGTGAGCGATTCGACCTTCGCGCAGGAGTGGGCGCCGGGCAGCTTCGATGTGGTCGTCGCCGACGTGTCGTTCATCTCGCTGACGCATGTGCTACCGACGCTGTTCGCCTACATGGCGCCGGACGCCGACCTGCTGGTGCTGGTCAAGCCGCAGTTCGAGCTGCAGCCCGAGCACATCGGCAAGGGCGGCATCGTGCGCAACAAGGCGCTGTTCCCGGAAGTCGAGACGCGCGTGCGCCAGTGCTGCCGCGACGCCGGGATGAAGGTCCACGGCTACTTCCAGAGCCCCATCACCGGCGGCAACGGCAACACCGAGTTCTTCCTGTGGGCGCGCCACCTCGACCTGGAGTCCGGCGACAAGCCGATCGCCAAGCCCACGCCCAAGAAGGCCACGCCCTGAACCTGTCCCTGGACCCGCCATGACCCAGACCGCTTCCCTCCCGCTGAGCCTGGAGTTCTTCCCGCCCAAGACGCCCGAGGGCGTGGCCAAGCTGACCGCCGTGCGCCAGGCGCTGTATGCGCTGAAGCCGCAGTTCTGCTCCGTCACCTACGGCGCGGGTGGCTCGACCCAGGACGGCACGCTGCAGACCGTCCAGTCCATCCTCGACGAAGGCCAGGACGGCGCCTCGCACTTCACCTGCGTCGGCGCGACCCGCGACTCGGTGCGCGAGCGGCTGGCGCAGTTCAAGGCGATGGGCATGCGGCGCATCGTCGCGCTGCGTGGCGACCTGCCGAGCGGCTTCGGCCCGATGGGCGAGTTCCGCCACGCCAGCGACCTCGTGGCCTTCATCCGCGCCGAGACGGGCGAGCACTTCCACATCGAGATCGCCGCCTATCCCGAGATGCACCCGCAGGCCCGCTCGCCCGAGGCGGACTTGCAGGCGTTTGCGGCCAAGGTGCGGGCCGGTGCCAGCTCGGCGATCACGCAGTTCTTCTACAACGCCGACGCCTACTGGCGCTTCATGGACGAGGTGCAGGCGCTCGGTCTGGACATCCCGGTCGTGCCGGGCATCATGCCGATCACCAATTCGAGCGGCATCCTGCGCTTCGCCGACGGCTGCGGCGCCGAGATCCCGCGCTGGGTGCGGCTGCGCTTGCAGAGCTACGGCGATGACACGGCCAGCATCAAGGCGTTCGGGCTGGATGTCGTGACCGACCTGTGCGAGCGGCTGCGGGCGCAGGGCGTGCCGTCGCTGCACTTCTACACGATGAACACCAGCGCGACAGTGCTGGAGCTGGCGCGGCGGCTGGGTTCTGCAGGCTGAACGGCGGCAAGGTCAGAGCGTCGGCGCCTGCCCGAACACCCGCCCCGAGTGCTCCCGCATCGCGTGGAACTGGATGTCCGGCGCCCGCTCCTGCGCGACCCGCAGGTCCGAGCTGTACTGCACCAGGAAGGCCGGTGCGCCCACCACGTCGTAGGCGATGCGCAGCGGCTCCGAGTCGATGAAACGCTTGAGCTTGTTCTCGTCCGTGCTGGTGATCCAGCGCGCCACCGTGAAGCGGCACGGGTCCAGCCGCGCGTCCACGCCGTACTCGCCCTTGAGGCGGTGCAGCACGACCTCGAACTGCAGTTGCCCGATCGCGCCCAGCATCAGCGAGCCGCCCGCGACCGGGTTGAACACCTGGATCGCGCCTTCCTCGCCGAGCTGCTGCAGGCCCTGGCGCAACTGCTTGCCACGCAGCGGATCCTTGATCTCCACCGTGCGGAAGCTCTCCGGCGCGAAGAAGGGCAGCCCCGTGTAGTGCAGCATCTCGCCCTCGGTCAGCGTGTCGCCGAGCTGCAGCACGCCGTGGTTCGGGATGCCGATGATGTCGCCGGCCACCGCCTCATCGACGAGTTCGCGCCGCTGCGACAGGAAGCTCACCACCGTCTGCGGGCGCATTTCCTTGCCGTTGCGCACGACCTTGAGGCGCATGCCGCGGATGAACTTGCCGGACGACACGCGCACGAAGGCGATGCGGTCGCGGTGGGCTGGGTCCATGTTGGCCTGCACCTTGAAGACGACGCCGGAGAACTTCGCCTCGTTCGGCTCGACGACACGCTCGATCGCCTGCCGGTTGCCCGGCGGCGGTGCCAGGGCCACCAGTGCGTCCAGCACCTCGCGCACGCCGAAGTTGTTGATGGCCGAGCCGAAGAACATCGGCGTCTGCCGGCCGGCCAGGAACTCGGCGTGGTCGAACGCGGGCGCCGCTTCGCGCACCAGCTCGACCTCGCCCAGCGCCTGCTCGTACGGCGCGCCGAAACGCTCGGCGTGGACCGGGTTCTCCAGCCCGTGCAGCACTTCCTCGTCACCACCGGCCCGGTCCTCGCCCGGCGCGAACAGGCGCATCTGGTCCTCGCGCAGGTCCATCACGCCGTGGAAGAACTTGGCCATGCCGACCGGCCAGGTGAAGGGCACGACGGTCATGCCCAGCTCCTGCTCGATCTCGTCCATCAGCGCCAGCGGATCCTTCACCTCGCGGTCCATCTTGTTGATGAACGTCAGGATCGGCGTGTTGCGGGCGCGGCAGACCTGCAGCAGGCGCCGGGTCTGCGGCTCCACGCCGTTGGCCGCGTCGATCACCATCAGCGCGGCGTCCACGGCGGTCAGCACGCGGTAGGTGTCTTCCGAGAAGTCCTGGTGGCCGGGGGTGTCGAGCAGGTTGATGACGCAGTCGCCGTATTCCATCTGCATGACGGAGGAGGCGACCGAGATGCCGCGCTGCTTCTCGATTTCCATCCAGTCAGACGTGGCGTGGCGGGAGGCTTTTCGCGCCTTGACGGAGCCGGCGATCTGGATCGCGCCGGAGAACAGCAGCAGCTTTTCCGTCAGCGTGGTCTTGCCGGCGTCAGGGTGGGAAATGATCGCGAAGGTGCGGCGGCGGCGGATCTCGGTGGAGAGGTCGGACATGGTGCAGGTCGGGGAGCGGGCGGCGGCGCGCAGGAGTGCGCACGTCAATCCGGCATTGTCGCCTGTCGAGGGGGTGTGCCGACGGTTTTCAGGGCGGCCAGACTGGTGTGGCGGAGGACTCGGCCAGCTCGGTGCCGGCCCCGGGTTACGGCGACGCCCCCTCCGTTTCCGTCTTCAGCACCGCTGCCAGCACGTCCACGAAGGCCAGCGCGGCCGCACTGCGGTACGGGCTGCGCCGCCACACCAGCCCGGCTGCACGCACCGGCTGCGGGTCGGTCACGTCCACCAGCCGCACCCGCACCGTGTGGCGGGTTGATCGCCGGGGCAGGAAGGCCGCAGCCACCCCTTGCTCGACCAACCGGTACAAGGCGTCCACCGAGTCGATCTCCACCACCACGTTCGGCCGCACGCCTGCCCGCTGGAAATGCCCGTCGAGCAGCCGCCGTGTCGCGAAGCGTGTGCCCAGCATCGCCAGCGGTAGTGTGCCGAGCTGGGCGAAGCGCACTGACCGCTGCGCCGCCAGCGTGTGCCCGGCGGGCACGGCCAGCACCAGCGTGTCGTCGAACAGCCGCTCGCCCAGCACACCTTCGCGCACCGGTGGATAGAACGCCACGCCCAGGTCGAGCACGCCCTCGGCCACCTGTGCCTCGATGTCCGTGCCGGTCAGCTCGGCGATCTGCAGGCGCACGCCCGGATGCGCGGTCAGGAAGGCCGCAGCCACCTGCGGCATCAGGCCGTTCACGAAGGAGTGGATCACCCCCACACGCAGCGCGCCGCTGGCCGTCGTGCGCATGCGGCCCACCGCCTGGCGACCCTCCTCGACCTGTGCCAGCACGCCACGGGCATGGCCGAGCAGCTCGCGTCCGGCGTCGGTCAGCCGCAGCGTGCGGCCAATGCGCTCGAACAGCGCCACGCCCAGTCCGTCCTCCAACTGGGCGAGCTGGTGCGACAGCGTGGACTGGGTGACGAAGACCTGCTCGGCCGCACGGGCCATCGTGCCCGCATCCGCAATCGCCACGAAATAACGCAGGTGACGCAGCTCCATGAAAACCCCTGAAATCCATCGACGGCATCGAAGGATAACCGCTGAATTTTTCATTGGATCAATGGAGCGACGCTCTTTAATCTTTCCAGCACCCGTCACGTTCCCTACACCTCGAACAGGAGACTCCCATGCCCTCGTCCAGCCCCCAGCGCCGCCGCTTCCTCCTTGCTGCCCCTGCCGCCGTGGCCGGCGTGGTGGCCCTGCCCGCACAGGCCCGCAACGCCTGCCTGGTCACGGATGGCGACATCCTCGGCCCGTTCTACCGCTCGGGCGCCAAGAACATGGTCAAGCTCGCCGAGGCGGGTGTCGAAGGCGAGCGCCTGGTGCTGACGGGCACCGTGCTGCGCCCGGACTGCAAGACCCCCGTGGTGGGCGCCACCGTCGATTTCTGGCACTGCGACCACAAGGGCGCCTACGACATCAAGACGCCTGACGAGAAGATCGCGCCGGAGAACTTCCGTTTCCGCGCCATGGCACAGACCGACCAGAACGGCCGCTTCGTGTTCGACACCGTCATCCCTGGCCGCTATGGCATCCCGCCCGGCCTGGAAGGTTTCGAGGCTTACGCCGGCCAGACCCGCCCCGCGCACTTCCACCTGACGGTCACGCACCCGATCTACCTGCCGCTGACCTCCCAGATCTACCTCAAGGGTGACCCCTTCATCGCCAAGGATCCGTGGGCCAGGCACTCGCGTCTGGTCATGGACGTGAAGAAGGGTGGCAGTGGCAGCACGGGCGCCATCGACATCGTGCTGGCCAACCGACCTGGCCAGCGCCGCGCCTGAGGTTCTCCTGATGAAGCTCCACAGCATCGAGACCGTGCTGGTCGACATCCCGACCACGCGGGTTCACCACCTGTCGTTCGGTGCGATCACGACGCAGAACTACGTGATCGTGCGCGTGCGGGACGAGGACGGTGTCGTCGGGATCGGCGAGGCCTCGACCATCGGCGGCCCAGCCTGGGCGGAAGAAAGCACCGAGACCATCAAGACCATCATCGACACCTACCTCACACCGCACCTGGTCGGCCGCGACCCACGCGACCTGCAGGCGATGTCGGTGCTGATGGAGCGGCTGGTGCGGGGCAACCGATTCGCCAAGGCGGCGGTCGAGATGGCGCTGCTGGACCTGGTGGCGCGGTCACTGGGCGTGCCGGCCCACCGGCTGCTGGGGGGCAAGGTACATGACCAGATCGAGCTGGCCTGGACCCTGGCCAGCGGCGGCACTGACGCCGACATCGCCGAGGGCGAGGCCAAGCTCGACGCCCGGCTGCACCATGTCTTCAAGCTCAAGATCGGCGCTGGCGACCCGATGGCCGACGTGGCCCACGCCAGCCGCATCGCCGAGCACTTCGCCGGCCGGGCGCGGGTACAGGTGGACGTGAACCAGGCCTGGGACGAGCTGACCGCCACGCGCTGCATCGCCCGGCTCGAAGCGGCCGGCGTGGCGTTGATCGAGCAACCCGTGGCGCGCCATAACGTGGCGGCGATGGCGCGGCTGGCGGCACGCTTCGACGTGGCGATCATGGCCGACGAGGCGCTCGGCACCCCTGCCGATGCGCTGAACCTGGTGCAGCACGCCGCGGCCGATGTCTTCGCGCTCAAGCTCACCAAGGCGGGCGGGCCGCTGGCGACCATGAAGACCGCCGCCATCGCCGAAGCCGCTGGCATCCCGTGCTATGGCGGCTGCATGCTCGAAACCAGTGTGGGCACCGCCGCCTACCTGCACACCTTCGTGGCGATCCATGGTGTGCGGGCCGGCTGCGAGCTGTTCGGGCCGCTGCTGCTCAAGGACGATCTGGTGACGCAGCCGCTGCGCTACCACGACGGCGCGATCCACCTGCACGACGGGGATGGATTCGGTGTCGAGATCGACCCGTCCAAGCTCGCCTTCTACCGCCGTGACCGCACCCCCGTCCTCGCGGTGCGCACCCCCTGAACCCACCGAGGAGTCCCCATGCTCTACCTCGTTCACATGCGCGTGGAACTGCCGCCCGACATGCCGACCGCCGAAGCCGACGCCCTCAAGGCACGCGAAAGAGCCTATTCGCAGTCGCTGCAGGTGGCGGGCCAGTGGCCGCACCTCTGGCGCGTGGTCGGCGAATACGCCAACTACAGCGTCTTCGATGCGCCCGACCACGACACGCTGCACACCCTGCTGTCCGGCCTGCCGCTGTTCGCTTACATGCGCTTGCAGGTCACGCCGCTGGCCCGCCACCCTTCCTCGATCCGCTGAGCCTGCCCATGTTCCACCACGTCACCCGCACCACCCGCCACGCCTGCACCGCCCTGGCGGTCACCATGTTCGGCGCCGTGCTGAGCCTGTCCGCACAAGCCGCCTACCCTGACAAACCGATCCGCCTGGTCGTGCCCTTCCCGCCGGGCGGCGCGATGGACGGACTGGCCCGCGCCCTGAGCGATCCCCTGGGGCGCAAGTTCGGGCAGACCATCGTCGTCGAGAACAAGTCCGGCGCAGGCGGCAACCTGGGGGTCGAAGCTGTCGCCAAGGCCCCGGCGGACGGCTACACCATGGTCATCACCTCCATCGGCATGGTGACCAACCGCTACCTCTACGCCAAGCTGGGCTACGACCCGCTGAAGGACTTCGCTCCGGTGACGCAGCTCGCCGTGGTGCCGAACATGCTGGTGATCAACCCGGCCAAGGTCAAGGCCCGCACGGTGACCGAGCTGATCGCCGAGGCCAAGGCCCAGCCCGGACAGCTCACCTACGCTTCGGCGGGCAACGGCACCTCGATCCACCTCTCGGGCGAGCTGTTCACCGCCATGACCAGCACCGACATGCAGCACATTCCCTACCGTGGCAGCGGTCCGGCGATGAGCGACCTGATCGGCGGCCAGGTGGGGATGATGTTCGACAGCATCGCCTCGGCACGGCCGCATGTGCAGTCCGGCAAGCTGATCGCGCTGGCGTTGACGACGGCGCGGCGCTCGCCGTCGATGCCCGACCTGCCCACGCTGGCCGAGGTGGGGGTGGCGGGTTACGAGGTGGTACCGTGGTTCGGGATCTTCATGCCCGCCGGCACCCCGAAGGACGTGGTCCGCACCATGCACAACGCGCTGACCGAAGCGATGCAGCTCAGCGAGGTCAAGGCCCGCTTCTCCGTCCTCGGCGCCGAAGTGATCGGCCATGGCCCGGAGGCGTTCGCCGCCACACTCGCCGCCGAGAACACGAAGTGGGAAAAACTCATCCGCGAACGCCGCATCCAGGCGGACTGAGCCCCGCCATGGCACGCGCTCCCTTGCCGCTTGTCCCTGACCTGCACGCCATGGTGCTCGCCGACGGCCCCGGCCAGCCGGTGGTGCTGGGCCATGCGCTCGGCCTTGACCACACGATGTGGCGTGACTGGGCCACCACGCAGGCCGGCTGCCGTCCTGTGCTCGCCTATGACCAGCGTGGTCACGGCCAGTCGGCGGTGCCAGTCGGGCCGCTCGCGATGGCCCGGCTGGCCGACGACGCTGCGGCGCTCATTGACGCCTGGGGGCGTGGGCCGGTGGTCTGGATCGGCCTGTCGATGGGTGGGATGGTTGGCCAGGGGCTGGCGATTCAGTACCCAGAGCGGGTGCGCGCACTCGTGCTGGCCCACACCGCCGCCCGCTATCCCGATGCTGCACAGCCCATCTGGGCGCAGCGCATCACGGCGGTGCAGGCGCAAGGCATGGCGGCGGTGGTCGATCAGGTGGTGGCGCGCTACCTGCACGAGACCTTCCGAGCCGACCACCCGCAAGCCGTGGCGATCCTGCGCGCCCAGCTGCTGGCCTGTGATCCTGTGGGCTACGCCGCCTGCTGTCACGCCGTGGCGGGAGTGGACTGGCTCGACGCACTGCACCACATCGCCTGTCCGACCCTGGTGCTCGCAGGTGCGCTTGACCTCGGCGCCACCCCGGAGATGGCGCGGGCGATCCAGCAGCGCATCCCCGGCGCCCAGCTGGAGGTGTTCGCGCAGTCGTCACACCTGAGCCCCTGGGAGCAGCCCGCTGCGTTCCACCCCGCCGTCGAAGCCTTCCTGCAGGCCGCAGACCTCGCTTGAACCTTGCCCATGACCACTCCCTGCATCATCACTGTCGCCATCACTGGCTCGTTGCCCCAGAAGCGCGACAACCCAGCCGTGCCCATCACCGCGGCCGAGCAGATCGAATCGACCCACGCCGCCTTCGAAGCAGGCGCGTCGCTGGTGCATCTGCATGTGCGCAACGACGACGGCTCGCCCACCTCCTCGCCCGAACGCTTCGCCCAGGTGATGGCCGGTATCCGCCAGCACTGCCCCGGCATGGTCATCCAGTTTTCCACCGGAGGCCGCTCCGGTGCCGGCCGTGAGCGTGGTGCCCACCTGGCGCTGCGGCCGGACATGGGCTCGCTGGCCACCGGCTCGGTCAACTTCCCCACCCGCGTCTACGACAACGCACCGGATCTGGTGGCCTGGCTGGCGGCCGAGATGCAGGCCCACGACATCAAGCCCGAGGTCGAAGCCTTCGATCTGTCGATGGTGTTCCAGGCAGCGAAGATGGCGCGCGAAGGCCGCATCACCGGGCCACTGCATGTGCAGTTCGTGATGGGCATCCAGAACGCGATGCCGGCGGACCGCGAGGTGCTGGCCTTTTACGTGCAGACGCTGCGCCGCCTGTCGCCCCATGCCACCTGGACGGGTGCCGGCATCGGGCGTGACCAGCTGACGCTGGCACGCTGGTCGCTGGAACTCGGCGGCCACTGCCGCACCGGGATGGAGGACAACGTGCGGCTCGACCGCGACACGCTCGCGCCGTCGAATGCGGCGCTGGTGCAGCAGGTCGTGCAACTGTGCGAGGTCCATGGGCGGCATGCTGCGACGCCGGCTGAGACACGGGCCTTGCTGGGGCTACCTGCTGGGGTGTAGCACGGGACTCAGTCGATCTGCAGGAACACCCGCCCACCTTCGACCTTCACGGGATAGCTGCGCACCGCCTCCGTGACGGGCGCGCAGGTCGGACGTCCGTCGCGCACGTCGAATTTCCCCTGGTGCAGCGGGCATTCGATCTCGTGGCCGTCGAGGAAGCCGTCGCACAGGCGGGCGTGGCCGTGGGTGCAGAGGTTGTCGGTGGCGTAGACCTCGTCGCCGACGGTGTAGACCGCGATGTCG
>JAAFKB010000219.1 GCA_013299055.1 Sphaerotilus sp. | reverse complement strand
GCAGCGTCAGCACCGGCATGCCGAAGATGCAATGCACCAGCAGGATCGCCCAGTAGGTGTTGTAGAAGCCGCCCAGCCGGAACCACGCCACCAGCGGGTAGATCATCACCTGGAAGGGCACGAAGGCACCGAGCAGCATGATGCCGAACAGGATGTCGCCCCAGCGCGAGCGCCAGAAACTCAGCGCGTAGCCGTTGAGCGCGGCGAGGAACACCGACAGGATGGTGGCCGGCACGACCAGCCGGATCGAGTTCCAGAAACCACCCTGGATGCCTTCGCAGGCCAGCGCGATGCAGGCGCTGGACCAGGCTTCCCTCCAGTTGCCGAACTGCGGCGAGGCGGGCCACGCGAACAGCAGTGCCTGGCGGATCTCCTCGGGTGTCTTCAGTGAAGTCACCACCATCACGTACAGCGGCAGCAGGAAGAAGGCGGAGGTGACCAGCAGGAAGGCGTAGATGCCGATGCGGGCGGGGGTGACCAGCGGGCGGCGGGGGCGCTGGCCGCGTGGCGTCGCCGGGGCGGCGGGGATGGCCGTGGAAGTTGCAGTGGTGCTCATGTCAGTAAACCCTCAGTGGCCGGCGTTCTGACGCGCCTGGACCTTGGAGCGCCAGTAGAGCAGCGGCGCGAGCACGGTGAACACGGTGACCAGCATCACCACCGAGGCGGCCGAGGCCAGTCCGATGTTATTGCGGCCGAACAGGTGGTCGATGATGAATTTGGCGGGCACTTCGCTGGCGTCGCCGGGGCCGCCGCTGGTCATCACCGCGACCACGTCGAAGGTCCGCACCAGCGCCACGGCCAGCAGCACGAACGCCGTGGCATACGCCGGGCCGAGCTGCGGCAGCACGACGCTGAGGTAGTAGCGCGGCTTGGAGACACCCTCCAGTCGGGCGGCCTTCCACTGCTCCTCATCGACGCCACGCAGCGCGGCCAGCAGGATGGCCATCGTCGTGCCGCTGCCCTGCCAGACCATCGCCAGGCCGATGGCGTAGAGCACCATGTCGGGGCGCACCGTCCAGTCGAGCGTGAAACCCTCCCAGCCCATCAGGCGGAAGGCGTTCTGCAAGCCCAGCGAGGGGTTGAACAGCCACTGCCAGATCAGGCCCGTGACGACGAAGCTCATCGCGTAGGGATAGAGAAAGATCGTGCGGAACCAGCTCTCGGCCCGGACCTGCTGGTCGATGAAGATCGCCATCAGCGTGCCCAGCACCAGCACGCCCAGCACGTAGACCACCGCCAGCACACCCAGGTGCTGCAGCGACACGGTCCAGCGGTCGGTCTCGAACAGGCGCTCGAACTGCATCAACCCGACCCAGTCGTCGCGGGGGAACAGCTTCGACGAGGACAAGGAGATCCGGATGCTCCAGATCACCGAACCGACGTAGGCCAGCAGGGCGGTGATGGCCAGCGGCAGCAAGGCGGCGTGCAGGGCCAGGTTCAGGCGTTTGGGTCGTGCGGCGCGCGCCATGGCGGACCTCGCTGGTCATGCGGCAGCGCGACCCGGACGACTGGCGTCGGCGGCGTCGCTTGCGCGCGTGGGAAAAAAGAGGGCGCGGGACCAGGAACCTGACCCCGCGCGGAGAAGCTTTAACGCTTCAGGGCAGTGGCCATCGCCTTGATGGCGTCATCCGCCGACTGGGCAGAGTTCCAGTACTTGCTGACGGCGTCCTCGAACGCGCCCTTGGCATCCGGGCTCAGCAGCTCGTTGTCGCTCTGCAGCAGGCGGTTTTCCTTGACGGCTGCCACACCCATCTGGGCGCACATGTCCATCTTGCTGGTGTCCACGTCGGTGCGGATCGGGATCGAGCCCTTCTTGTTGTTGAAGGCGACCTGACCTTCCGCCGAAATCATCATCTCGGCCAGCTTCTTCTGTGCCGTAGCGGCGTCAGCCGACTTCTGCTTCGGGAACACGAACACGTCGCCGCCGATGGCGTAAGGCATCTTCGGACCACCGGCCATGAAGCAGCCGTATTCCTTGCCCGCGGTCTTGCCGGCGTTGACGAACTCGCCCTTGGCCCAGTCGCCCATCATCTGGAAGGCGGCCTTGCCTTCGATGACCATGCCGGTGGCCAGGTTCCAGTCACGGCCCGGCGAGCCGGGGTCCACGTAGCCCTTGAGCTTCTTGAAGGTCTCGACGGCCTTGCGGAAACCCGGGGTGGAAGCGTCCTTGTCCTTGAAGGTCTTCAGGTACAGGTCCTGACCACCGGTGGCCAGCAGCACGCCGCGGAAGGTGATGCCTTCCTGCCAGCCTTGGCCACCCAGCGCCAGCGGCACCACGCCGCCAGCCGCCTTGACCTTGTCCATGGCCACGATCATCTCGTCCATGTTGGTCGGCTCCTTGGCGCCCACCTTGGCCAGCACGGCCTTGTTGTACCAGACCCAGTTTTCGTTGTGCAGGTTGACCGGCACGGCGAAGTACTTGCCGTTGACCTTCACGGCGTTGCGGATCTTCTCGGGCAGCAGCTTGTCCCAGT
>JAAFKB010000218.1 GCA_013299055.1 Sphaerotilus sp. | reverse complement strand
CGGCCAGTTCGTCTCGGTCCAGCAGCGCCAGCACGGTGGCAAGCCCTGCGGCCAGATCCTGCGTGCGCTTGGCTTCGGTCTGCACCGGGGCGGCGGGCACATAGGTGTTCAGGTTGCGGGCAGGCGATGCGGCGCCGCCGGCCACGTCCGGGCCGGATTCGATGTTGTCGAACATGCTCAGCCCCTCCCGGTCGTCAGGCGGTCAGCGGCGACGGCCTCGAAGGCACGGGCGCGCAGTGCAGCGCGCTTGAGGGCGGCACGGTCTGCGAGCTTGCGCGCCAGTCGCAGCATGTGGGCGCGTGCGTACTTGGCAACAGGCGACGGACGGGGGGACGGTTGCGCAGGAAGGCGCAGCAGGGTGCGGCGCGACGTAGGCGCAATGAGGGTGTCAGCCATGATGGCTCCAAATCAACAGGTCTTGAACCTGCCTCCCCCGCTGCAAAACGAGGGTGGCGGGCGCGTGTCGGGTTTGCAGACCGGGATTTGGGACCGGCGAACCTTGCGGTTCCCCAACACGGACCCGCCATAGACGGAACCATGCGCGCAGCACGTCAAGGACGTGAAAAAGCCGCTGCCTCGTGGCGCGGCTACTGCGCCAAATCTGCCGGGCTGCAAAACCCGTGTCACTGGTGTGCAGTGACGGTGCAATCGTACACCAGCAGCGTGGACCAGCGCCAGCCCAAAGCACGAAATCGCGCTTTGCTCGGCCAGCAGCGCAGGCGGTGCGGAAGCGCACTTTCCCTGTCTGGTTGGCATCCCGGCCAGCAGTGGCGCACCGTTGCGCAACCGTGGTTCACGGTTGGAACGGGGGTCAAGTCGTTGATTCTGCAGGGGGTGGGTGAATCGCCAAGCGACGGCATCGAGCGCGCCCCCTTCGCGGTCGGCATGATCCAGAACGAACGGGCAAGCTCGCCCACCTGGTGCGCGTTGAAGGCAGTCCGGAAAATTTCGGACACCCCCTATTCCGTGAAGCCCCGGTTTTTCGTGGGTGTCGAACGTGCCCGGAAAATTTCCGGCACGTTCGACACCCACGAAGATCCGGGACACTGGATGAACGTCCAGCACCAGCACGACAATGCCGGCACCACCTCCACCGGAACGCCCGATGCTCGACTTCTGCCCGACCCTGGACCCGGACTACACCGCCCACCACCCCGAGGTACAGGATGCCGCGCCTGTGGACGCTGAACCACGATGGCTTGACCCGGCCGTGCGAGAAATACTGGCAGGGGAGGACGTTCGCAACCAGGTTGAATTTCAGAAGCTGGTTGGCCAGCGGATCATCAGGGCAAGAAAGGCATGCCGGCTTGAGGGAAAAGTGCTGGCGCTGAAGATCGGCCACAAGAACGGCACACAGCTTTCGCTGTGGGAAAGCGGGGAGCGAACCCCACCACTGGCCGGCCTGTTGCTTCTCTCGGCGCATCTTGGCGTCTCCGTGGAGTACCTCTGCGGCTGCTCACCTGAGGAAGACCCCGACCGCATGGAAGCAACCCGGCGCGAAGCGATTCGGCAAGCTCGCTCCGCCATCGAAGCGGCGGTTGGTGCCGTCGCTACGGCCTGCACCAGCTTGCCACGCGCTGCAGCAGAGGCCGAGGCGGGTTGGAATCGACTTGGCGGGCTGGTAGGCGAATTACTCGGGGCCATTGCCAACTGCCGCGAGCGAAACGAACGGCTTTTCGATGATGAATTGATCGGCGGTGCGCGGCTGATCGCAACTGCTGACCGGCTGGCGCTGTCGGTTGCCGATATGGGCGCCCGCTGCGGATTGCACGACCGGCTGCGCGCCGACATCGCAGAGGCACATGGCCGTGTCATCCACCAGCGCCAGCCCGACACCCTTCACGCCTGAACGCAGGGCTGGCGCTGCCCTCTGCAACTCTTCGAACCCTCCCCAAAACACCACCATGCGAGACAAGGGCGAGGCAAGGTTTTGACAAGGTTTTCTGAGCATTGCAGCGCCGAAAAACTACCCAAAACCTACCCATTCCAAAGGACGGTCAGGCGGGGATAAGCCTCCGGTTCTTCTCGTCGTCGTGGAGATCGACGGCGCCGGCCTCGATGGCGGCACGAACCCAATCGGGTAGCGCCCGAACGTCGCGCACCGCATCGCGCTGAAAATCCTGGATGCGCTCCAGGTCTGGCAGCAGCCGTGCTGCCCGCTGGCGCTGTTGAGCGGTCATCTGCGCATCAGACAGGACCGGCGGTGCATCGGCTGGGTCGATGCCAGCGGCGGCCAGCGCCTCCAGCTTGCGCGCCACCGCCCGAGCTTCGGAGTGGTCAACCGTCTTCATCGCCTGATCCATCGTGAACCCGCCTGAAGCGAGGGCGTGAAGCTCACGGGTTCGGGCGTTCTCGGCCGTTGTCACAACCGCTTGGAGCCTCGTCACCTCGCCGGCCAATGAACGGCCCATCGCTGAAACGTGGCCGTCGTGTCGGCGAAGGTGGACGCGGTGCGCGTCAAGTTGAACACGCAGGGCTGCCAGGC
>JAAFKB010000217.1 GCA_013299055.1 Sphaerotilus sp. | reverse complement strand
TGGCCGATCTGGTCGCCGTGGACCGCGACCCGCAGTCGCAGGCCCGCATCCTGGCGCTGGAAAATGGATTCCGCACACGGGTCCAAGCGCACGTCGCCTCGCTGCCGCTGACCAATGCGCGTCTGGGAGCGTTCAGCACCAGCCCGTTCGTGCTGCTGATCTATGCAAATCTGAAGCAATTCACCCGCCTGAGTCAGTTGGAGAGCCACATTCCGGCGGCCAAGCTGTTCTCGTCGATTGAAACGTCTGCTGGTCGGATGATCGAAGACGTGGCGCTGCCCGTGTATGGCTGGCAGACCGTTCCCAGCGGGATGCACACCGCCAACTCGGCATTGGACGGCAAGTGCAGGGCCGGCTCTGTGCTCCAGGCCGTGACGCTCAAGAGTGGCCCGCGCTGTCTCAACGACGAGATGAGCGAGAACTTCGCCGACAACGTCGTCCAGCATGGGCCAGCGTGGCTGCAAGAGAACGGCGCAACTCAACTGGAGTTCACCTACGGCGTGCTGTATGGCACCCGTGCGCAGTCGAACAAGAAGGACTGGCACATCCTGCGCAAGATCGCCACCAAGCTGCCAGCGGACCATGTGACCCAGCCACCCGATCAACGCTGGGACTGTGGCTTTGCTCTCGGGACACACCACGCCACGGCGACGATCCGCATCGGCAAGGACTGGTGGACGTACCTGGGTGGTTCTGACCTCTGCCTCACCGAGGTGTGCGTTGCCCTGATTCGCGCCTGCGTGTCACCAGGGGTCACCGATCCAGCGGATCAGCAGTACGCGATTTCTGATCTTGGGGCCTTGGTGGCGTGGCCTTCGGGACATCCACCCGTCAACGTGCTGTGTCTGCAGGCTAGCCAGCTTCCTTGGCTTTTCCTGCTGATGAGGCATTTTTGTGATGAGTTAGGCGATTGAATAGAGTCGAGTCTCCATCCGTACAATTGCCGTACGATTTCTTCTCGTGCTCCCGAGAGCTTGCCATGCAAAACCACACGATCGAAACGCCCGAGAAAGTGCGCGCCGCCCGCCTGGAAGCCCGGATCACCGCCGACCAGAAAGCCGTGCTGG
Source organism: Sphaerotilus sp. (assembly GCA_013299055.1). Taxonomy (GTDB): domain Bacteria; phylum Pseudomonadota; class Gammaproteobacteria; order Burkholderiales; family Burkholderiaceae_C; genus Sphaerotilus. The sequence goes on along the minus strand of JAAFKB010000217.1, from coordinate 1,453 downwards.
TGCGCGCCGCCACGCTTGCCGGGCGTACGTTGAGCGAGTTCGTGGTGGCCAGCGCGCAGGCAGCGGCGGCCAAGGTCATCCAGGAACACGAGACCCTCCATCTGAGCCGTGCCGACCAGATCGCCTTTGTCAGTGCGCTGCTTGATCCCCGGGCACCAGCGGAACGTCTGCGCCAGGCTGCGGCCGACTATCGCCGGCAGATGGGGCTCTGATTGGCTGCGCAGGTGGCCTCGCATGGCGTCGAGCCGCTCGATAAGCGCCACGACCGCAGTGTCTTCTCGTGCGGCACCGAGGCGCTCGACCGCTACCTGAAGCAGCAGGCCCGGCAGGATGCCGATAAGCGCGTGGCCGCCGCCTTCGTGCTGGTGGTACCCACGGCGTCGCAGGTGCTGGGCTACTACACGCTGTCGGCCTCGACCATCACGGCTGACGAGCTGCCGCCCGAGCTGGCCCGCAAGATCCCGCGCTATCCGCAATTGCCCGTAGTCTTGCTGGGCCGTCTGGTGGTGGATACCACGCTCAAGGGTTGCGGGCAGGGCGAATTCCTGCTGATGGACGCCCTGCACCGCAGCTTGGACGCTGCGTCCATGGTTGGTGCGATAGCCGTGCTGGTGGAGGCGAAGAACGCGTCCGCCGAAACCTTCTACCGGCACTTCGGCTTCACCCCGCTGCAAGGCCAGCCGGCGCGGCTGTTCTTGTCGATGAAAACGGTGGCGTCGCTGTTTGGATAGCCCGGTACCGACTCGTCAACGCAGCAGATACACCCCGATCCGCACCGCCCTGCGCTCCGCCGGCAGCGGCGTCAGCGTCCCGACGAAGATCCGCCGGTTCAGCCATGCATGCGGCCCGTCCGGCGCCGTCAGCCGCACCAGTTGCCTGTCCGCCCCGCCGGCCAGCACGCGCCCGCGCAGCCGTGGCCCCTCGAACGTGCCGCCGAGGCTGTCGATGATGAACCGCTCGCCCAGCGGCGACTTGCCCAGCGAACGGCGCGGGCCGATGTCCACGACAGCGGCGTAGAGGGGTTCGATGGTCGGGAGGTTCTGGGGCGCGCTGCTCATGGATACATCTGCCGTTCGATGGTGTCGATGATCGCCCGCGCCACGCCCTCGGCCTGCCCCCGCCGGATGATCCGCGCGAGACGAGCGGGTCACGTACCTTGGCCTCGGCCTCGGTGCCGAGGTACATCTCGCCGACCGCGTCGCGCAGGTGATGCGCATCGAGCTGCCCGCGCAGCGCCGCCGGCTGCAGGACCAGGCCGATCCGCGGGTGCTGCGCGTCGTCAATGCGCGGGGCAACAACCTGAAGGGCGTCACGGCCGAGATCCCGGTCGCCGAGATGCCCACCGCCCGCGAGCGCGGCTACGGGCCGGGGCGCTTCAGCTTCAACGTCGCGGGCGGGCGCTGCGAGGCGTGCCAGGGCGACGGGGTGCTGAAGGTGGAGATGCACTTCCTGC
>JAAFKB010000216.1 GCA_013299055.1 Sphaerotilus sp. | reverse complement strand
CGAACGTGCCGCCCAGGATCGGCACGATGAACCGCTCGCCCAAGGCCGAGGCGCCCAGGCTTTGGCGGGGTGCGATCTCGACGATGGCCTCGTAGGCGAACTCGGCGACGGGCGGTGCGGGACGTGGAGGCGTGGTGGTCATGGTGCGAGGGTTCCTTCATTTCGGTTTCGTCGCGCGAGAAGGCGTTGACGCCGCCGCCGAAGATCTGCGCGGCCTCAATGGCAGCTCTGTGGTCTCGCACTTGTCATTTATACCACCAAGGTATAAATTACCACCATGCATGTGATCGCCAAGCCCGCATTGATCGACTTCTGGACAAGGCATCCGGATGCACAAAGCCCGCTGCAAGCGTGGTACCGCCTGATGGAAAGCGAGGTCTTCCGGGACTTCAACGACCTGCGCGCCACCTTCGCCAGCGCCGATCACGTGGACGGACTCACCGTGTTCAACATCGGCGGCAACCAGTACCGACTGATCGCGGCGGTCCACTACAACCGGCAGAAGGTCTACATCCGATCCGTACTGACCCATGCCGACTACGACCGCAACACCTGGAAGCGCCGACTGTCATGAGCACCCTTGCTGCAACAACGCCCCCGGTTCCCGAGGTTCAGGCCATCCTGCAGGCATGGCAGTCGTTCCATGACCTCATCGGCGTCACCACCGTGCGCACCGAGGCCGACCACGCCCGCGCCAGCGCCACCATCGCCCGGCTGCTCGATGTCGTCGGCGAGGACGAGCACCACCCGCTGGCCGAAGTGCTCGATTTCCTGTCGGAGCAGGTGCGCCACTACGAGGACCACGCGGCGCCGATTCCGGACGCACCGCCGGCTGAGGTGCTGCGTTTCCTGATGGAACAGCACGGTCTGCGGCAGGAGGATCTGAGCGACTGCGCCCCGCAGAGCCGGATCTCCGACATCCTGCTGGGGCGACGCGAGGTCAGCAAGGCGGTGGCGAAGCGGCTGGCGCAGCGGTTTCGGGTGCGGGCGGATGTGTTTCTTTGAGGGTGTCCCAGGCAGCCTCAACCGACCGCCAGCATCAGATGCCCGATGGGCTGCGCCGCCGGCCGGACCTTGATCTCGATGTCATAGCCCAGCCGATTCAGGCAGTCCATCAGCTTGCGCTCGGACAGGTTGGAGAAGTCGCCACGCATCATGTCCGAGACCTTGGGCTGCGTGATGCCCATGCGCTTGGCGGCAGCCTGCTGGGTCAGTCCCTGCACGCGCATGGCCTTGCGGATCTCGATCACGAGGCCCGTCTTGATCCTGAGTTTCTCGGCATCAGGCAAGCCGAGGTCGGCGAACACGTTGCCGGAGCTGCGCATCACCTCGATGCCGTCAATGACCTGTTTTTGCATGTTTCAACTCCTTGGCGCGGGCTTCGGCCACCTTGAGCCGGGCTTGAATGAGGTCCATGTCGGCCTTCGGCGTGGCAATGCCCCGCTTGCTCTTCTTCTGGAAGCAGTGCAGAACAAACACGGCCTCGTCGAACTTGACGGTGTACACCGCCCGGTAGGTGCCACCGGCATCGTCTTCCACGACTTCCAGCACACCGGCACCGCCGAACGTCATCGGGCAAGGCCATCAGGTCTCTGTGGCTGCTCGCGATCCATTCAAGCGGTTTTTCATGGGTTGCCATTTGGGAAAAATATACCTTAAACAGGATAGATGGACACACTGTACATCCGGCCCGTGCGGTTCGGCGCAGCCCCTACCCGGCACGAACCTCGCTGAGCAGCTCAGGGTGCCGGTCCAGCAGCTTCAGCAGCTTCACCAGGGCCAGCGGCGGCCGGGTCTTGCCGGTTTCGTAGATCGACGATGGCGGCGTTGACCCGCTTGTTGAACGCCTGCCTCTCGCGCATGACGCGCTCGGTTTGCGCCATGTCGGTGATGGACTCGTCGCACGCGGGGCAGAAATCGGCCGTCACCGCAGGGATCGTGGTGGTTTCGCCCTTGTAGGTGTAGGGCAGGTCACGGGTGTCGTGGATCAGTTCCGCCGCACCGCAGACGGGGCATTTCATCTTCACAGCTCCTTGAAGGACACGATCAGCACGTGACGTTTCCCGATGGCACGCTGGTGCTGCCAGGTCAGCGTTTCCTCGTCGTCTACAACCGCTATGGTCAGGATCTGCTGCTCGCCTGCGCCCTTCGGCCCACGACCACCCGCATCCCGGTCCCCCACACCCCGCCAGGAGAAAAGGTTTACCTCAGCGTCGAATTCACTGCCCCGACCACGTCTGGAACAGTGATTTCATACTGGAAAAGCGTCTTTGCTGACGGGACACCTTGTTTTCCGGCTGCGCGCGGTCTGTCTGTCACCGTGCGCGTGTGCTCACTGGCGTCAGCCGCGCAGGAGATGCGCTGACCCGTGCGCAGCGGCACCTTCTCGACGCTCGGGCACCGGCGCCTCACCCGATCCCGCTCAGCGGCAAGAACATCGGCGACGGCTCCGGCGTCCGATCCCCCTCCAGCAGCGTGAACCCCAGCCGCTGATAGAACCTCACAGCCAGCGGATCGGCGTCCAGGTAC
>JAAFKB010000215.1 GCA_013299055.1 Sphaerotilus sp. | reverse complement strand
CGTGGCTCTCGTCCAGGAACATCACCGCGTCCGGCGGCATGTAGTCCACCATCGTCGGCGGCGGATCGCCCGGCTTCGCGCCCGACAGGTGGCGCGTGTAGTTCTCGATGCCCTTGCAGTGGCCGACTTCCTGCAGCATCTCCAGATCGAACCGCGTGCGCTGCTCCAGCCGCTGCGCCTCGACCAGCTTGCCTTGCGAGACATATTCGGCCAGCCGCTCGCGCAGCTCGGTCTTGATGCCTTCCATCGCCTCCAGCACGCGCTCGCGCGGCGTGACGTAGTGGCTCGCCGGGTAGATGGTGAAGCGCGGCACCTTCTGGCGAATCCGGCCGGTGAGCGGATCGAAGAGCTGCAGCGTCTCCACCTCGTCGTCGAACAGCTCCAGCCGCACCGCCAGTTCCGAATGCTCGGCCGGGAACACGTCGATCGTGTCGCCGCGCACGCGGAAAGTGCCACGGGTGAAATCGGTCTCGTTGCGGGTGTACTGCATGCGGATCAGTTGCGCGATCACGTCGCGCTGGCCGATCTTGTCGCCGACACGCACCATGAAGCGCATCTGCGTGTAGTCCTCGGGCTTGCCGATGCCGTAGATGGCGCTGACCGAGGCGACGATGATCGTGTCGCGCCGCTCCAGCACGCTCTTGGTCGCGGACAGGCGCATCTGCTCGATGTGCTCGTTGATCGCGCTGTCCTTCTCGATGAACAGGTCGCGCTGCGGGACGTAGGCTTCGGGCTGGTAGTAGTCGTAGTAGCTGACGAAGTACTCGACCGCGTTCTTCGGAAAGAACTCGCGGAACTCGGCGTAGAGCTGCGCGGCGAGCGTCTTGTTCGGCGCGAAGACGATGGCGGGGCGGCCGAGGCGGGCGATGACATTGGCCATCGTGAAGGTCTTGCCCGAGCCGGTCACGCCGAGAAGGGTCTGGAAGGTCAGGCCGTCCTGGATGCCTTCCACAAGCTGGTCGATCGCGGCGGGTTGGTCGCCGGCAGGCAGATACGGCTGAAAAAGCTGGAAAGGCGAGTCCGGAAACGACACGAACTGCCCTTCAGGCGCCGGCTGTTTACTCTCGATGGAGTCGATGTGGCTCATGGATTTCCCGACCCGCCGTAAAATCGGCGCAACCGCCCAGCCTACCTGAAGGCGGCTGTTCTTTCCACAACACGTCACAACACGTCTGCCGGACGCCCGAACATGTCCCTCTTCTCCGCCGTCGAAATGGCCCCGCGCGACCCGATCCTGGGTCTGAACGAACAGTTTGGTGCCGACACCAACCCCGCCAAGGTCAACTTGGGCGTGGGCGTCTACTACGACGACAACGGCAAGCTTCCCCTGTTGAAATGTGTCATCGAAGCCGAGCGCGAGATGCTCGAAGCGCCGAAGGCCCGCGGCTACCTGCCCATCGACGGCATCGCGGCGTATGACAAGGCGGTGCAAGGTCTGGTGTTCGGCGCCGACAGCGCGGTGGTGACAGGCGGTCGGGTGGCCACCGTGCAGGCCATCGGCGGCACCGGCGGCCTGAAGATCGGCGCGGACTTCCTGAAGAAGGTCAATCCGGGCGCCACGGTGCTGATCTCCGACCCGAGCTGGGAGAACCACCGCGCGCTGTTCACCGCTGCCGGCTTCCCGGTCGGCACCTACCCGTACTACGACGCCGCCAACCGGGGCATCGATTTCGCCGGCATGCTGGCCGCGATCGACGCCGCCCCGGCTGGCACGGTCATCCTGCTGCACGCCTGCTGCCACAACCCGACCGGCTATGACATCACCGGCGAGCAGTGGGACCAGGTCATCGCCTCGATCAAGGCCCGCGACCTCGTCGCCTTCCTCGACATGGCTTACCAGGGCTTCGGCGACGGCATCGCGGAAGACGGCGCGGTGATCGGCAAGTTCGTCGCGGCCGGACTGGACTTCTTCGTGTCCACGTCGTTCTCCAAGAGCTTCTCGCTGTATGGCGAGCGCGTCGGCGCCCTGTCGGTGGTCTGTGCGAGCAAGGAAGAGGCGGGGCGCGTGCTGTCGCAACTGAAGATCGCGATCCGCACGAACTACTCGAACCCGCCGATCCACGGCGCGCAGATCGTCGCGACCGTGCTGTCCACGCCGGCCCTGCGCACGATGTGGGAAGACGAACTGGCGGGAATGCGGGTGCGGATCAAGGAAATGCGCACCCTGCTGGTCGAGAAGCTGACCGCTGCGGGTGTGCAGGGCGACCTGAGTTACATCGTTCGCCAGAAGGGCATGTTCAGCTACTCGGGTCTGAACAAGGACCAGATGGTGCGCCTGCGCGGCGAGTTCGGTGTCTACGGTGTCGATTCGGGCCGCATCTGCGTGGCTGCACTGAACACGAAGAACATCGGCTACGTCACCGATGCGATCGTCAAGGTGATGTGACGCGGTCGCGGAATTCGCGACTTTCGATTGCAACGAAGCGCCTTTCGGGGCGCTTTTTCATGCGCGAAATGCCCGAATGAGGCCCGAATGAGGCCCGAATGACGTTCGAATTGAAATCGATCCCCCAAAGCAAAAACCCCTCTGACCGGAGAGATCAGAGGGGTTTTCTAATAGAAGCCTGACGATGACCTACTTTCACACGCGCGGTGCGCACTATCATTGGCGCGGAGTCGTTTCACGGTC
>JAAFKB010000214.1 GCA_013299055.1 Sphaerotilus sp. | reverse complement strand
TGCCCGAGGCGAAGAAGGGGTTCGTGCTGCTGCCCCGGCGCTGGGTGGTGGAGCGCAGTTTCGGGTGGATGGCGAGGTTCAGAAGGCTGAGCCGGGACTTCGAGCGGCTGCCGCAGGTGCTGGCGGGGCTGCATTTCGTGGCCTTCGCGATGCTCATGGCGCCCAAGGTTGCAGCGTTTCTCGCCTTGGGGGAGCCGGCTATAAGTCAATAACACGCTCTAGTGGCATGCCGTTGGCTCTCAGGTTGAGCGAGGGGTTAGAGAAGTAATCGGCCCGCAGCCGAAAATCGCCCGAAGATCACTTTGAAGACCCATTTAAAATCAACAACTTAGCAGGAGTGACTTGAGAGGCGTCATTGGCGCGGCAGCTTGCGCATTGACCATTTGTTTTCGCCGAACTCCGCAGTCGGCTCCGCGCCGTTTAGGAGCGCGAAATAAGGCGGTCCTACGCCGTCGCCCCACCATGAGCCGACTAGGCGGTCCCCTATAAGATCAAAGATGGCACAACCACTGCCACCATTAAACCACTGACAGACTATTCGGCCAGCGACTATTTCGCCGGTTAGCTTTCCAATAGTTCCAAGGGGCCGCCAAAGGTACGAGCCACTAACACGTGTGCCTTGAACCACAAAGTGGGCTCGCCCAACATGATGCGTGTCGCCTTCCCAATCGCCTTGAATTTGAAGCGCTATCGATTCTTCAAATTCAGGTACCTTGTCAAGCGCCTGGGCCAGTTCACCGAGGCCGAACATGTAGCTTCTGCGAAAGTCCGCGTACCTGCGCTGCTTAAGAAAGGGGGGCAGAACCACGGGTCCGGCAAGGAGCGGATAGACAAGTGCTTTTCGCTCGTTCGTTTGCTGGAAGAATTTTGTCTGCCACTCTTCCATAACCCAACGTGATGCGAGCGAAGCTGGGGTTACCCAGAGAGCGAGCAGGTCGCTCTTCTCAATGCCCTCCTGAATTGCTTGAGGTATCGAGTCGCCGACGCGGATTTCTCTTTCGTCGAGCCAAACATCAACACCCAAGCTTTCAACGTCTCGGGCCAGTTTTCTGACCATCGGCTTGTCGGCTGAAGAGTGACTTAGGAAGAGCATGGTCATCGTGTGTGAGTATGACGTCACATCTTGCTGACGTAACAAATATGCTGCTGCGTATCAGCTCGCCAGGGGTGGCAGGGCTATCGCATCTAAATGTCGTCCAATAGGTCGATTGACGACATTCTTTGTAACCGCTTCCAATTTTTATATTGCCAAACGCCTCGGAATGGCTTTCAACCCGTATCAGGGGACCGTTCTGTGGCAACACTGTCTTTGATCGACCAACGCGATGCATACAACGTCGCTCATCTTCGGCCAACATCTGCTAATTTAGATGCGATCGCCCTGCCAGGGGTGGCGCCCAAGGCCGCACCACGATTGAAGTTTTTCTTGGTCTTGCACAGTGTGCCCTCCGTAAAAACAGGCCCAAAGCCTGCGCTGCTGGCGTAACCCGTTACGCCGTCACAGCCCCGGAAGCATAGTTTTTCACTTCGATTTTGCGCGTGAAAAATTCACGACTTGTCGGGCAGTCTGGTCAGTGCGAGCGACAGCCATTCGTCGATCAGCAGCTTCGGCGAAGTCAGGCAATCCGCCTGCCATGCCGGCCCCGATCAGGTCAGGCCAGATCGTCCGGGTGAGGCCCAGACTCGATCACCACCGCAGTTGCTCGGCTTCCAGCCCCAGCGCCGACGCGACCTCCCCCAGCGGGGGAGGGTTGGGGTGGGGGCTCGTGCCGCGCCAACCGTACATCAACGCTTGACACGACACCAGGCTCCGTACCGTGGTGGTCGAGCGTGACGCTCAGTCCGCGATCACCAGCGTCTGCATCGCCACCCACTCCTGCCCACCCGCCAGCCGCACCCGGTCGCCGATCTGCGCCGCCTCGACGCACAGCATCTGCAGCCAGTCGTCGTCCGGCATGTCCGGCAGCGCGGCGCATTTCTCCGGCCCCGGATTCCACACCACCACGTCGTCGAACCCGTGCGACTGGATCAGCAGGCGCCGACCCGCTTCGCGCAGCGTCAGCTCCTTCGGGGCACTCCAGTAGATGCGGTCGATTTCCTGCGCGATCGTGACCACGTCGATCCACTGCTGGCGCGGCTGGTCGAGCACGGCGTCGTGGTAGTTCTGGTCGAGCAGCCCTTCCAGTTGCGCCTGGCGCACGTCGCCACAGCCGAGGTAGGTGTGCAGCGCGGCCTGGAACTCGAAGGTGCTGTCGCCCGTGTTGAGCACAGCCAGTTCCATCTCCAGCCGCCGGTCATCGACGCTGACGGTCATCTCCAGCGTGAACGCATGCGGCCAGATCGCGCGCGTCGCCTCGTCGTCGCTCAGCGTCAGCACCGCGAAGGCGTGTTCACCGCGGACCTGCGCCACCTGCACCTGCCACGCCCGGTTGCGGGCGAAGCCGTGCTTGGGCAGCGGGCCTTGCTGGTTGAACTGCGGAAAGATCACCGGCACGCCGCCGCGCACCGCCGCCCCGTCACCGAACGTCGTCTCGGACGACAGGTAGAGCTGTTCCTCGTGACCCGCCGGAATCCACGACACGACGTGCGCACCGTGCAGCAGGATGGTGGCCTGCGCACCATTGGGCGAGCGCAGTTGGACAG
>JAAFKB010000213.1 GCA_013299055.1 Sphaerotilus sp. | reverse complement strand
AGCTGGAAAATGCCGGCCGTCCATGTCCGCCTCACCTTCACCCGTCCCATCACCGGCCCGCTCGTCCTCGGCCAAGGCCGCAACGCGGGCGTGGGCACCCTCGCGCCGTGCGCGAACCCCGAGTGACCCGGACGAAGCGACAAGCCCCGGGGTTCAGCCCGGGGTCGAGCGTTCAAGCCGGAACGGCTTGTCAAGCGACATGTATGGAAATACAGTTGTCAGATGGAAGCCGTGAAGACCCTCAAGCTGCGGATCAAGGACAAGCACGCAGGCGTGCTGTCCTTGATGGCGCGCGAGGTCAATCAGGTGTGGAACTACTGTAACGAGACCAGTTCACGGGCGATTCGCGAGCGAGGCAAGTGGCTGAGTGGGTTCGACCTGCAGAAGCTCACGGCCGGGTACTCGAAGTGCGAGGGCGTGCAGATCGGTAGCGCCACGGTGCAACTGGTGTGCGAGGAGTACGCCACCCGGCGCAAGCAGTTCAAGAAGTCGAGGCTGAACTGGCGGGTGTCGAACGCGAAGGCGGCGAAGCATTCGCTGGGCTGGGTGCCGTTCAAGGCGGGCGGCGCGAAGTACAAGGCCGGGCAGATCGCTTTTCTCGGGCACAGGTTCAGTCTGTGGGACAGCTACGGGCTGAGCCGGTTCGATCTGCGCGCTGGCTCGTTCTCGCAGGACGCGCGCGGCCGGTGGTACCTGAACGTGTGCGTCAAGGTGGACGTGCTGAAGTCGGCTGGCACTGGGCTGATCGGTATCGACCTCGGCCTGAAGACTGCAGCGACGTGCTCGGACGGCGAAGAGCTGGCGTCCGGCCTGTACCGCAAGCATGAGGGCGCGCTGGGGATCGCCCAGCGCGCCAGGAAGAAGGACCGGGTGCGCGCGATCCACGCGAAGATCGCCAACACGCGCAAGGACGCGATGCACAAGTTCAGCACCGGGCTGGTCGAGCGCAACGCGGCGATCTTCGTCGGGAACGTGCAGGCGAAAGCGATGGTGAAGACCAAGATGGCGAAGTCCACGCTGGACGCCGGATGGGCAATGCTGAAAACGATGCTGGAATACAAGAGCCATGGGGCCGGCATCGTCTTTGAAGAGGTGAATGAAGCCTACACAACCCAGACCTGTTCGCGCTGCGGGGGCATTCCCGCCAGCAGTCCGAAAGGCAGGACAGGTCTGCGAATGAGGCGATGGACATGCTGCGATTGCGGCGCGGAACACCACCGCGACGTGAACGCCGCCAGGAACATCGCCGCGCGCGGACATGCGCGTCTCGCAGGAGGAATCCCCGTCCTTTAGGGCGGGGAGGATGTCAAGACCGAAGCCCGGCAGGTTCGCGCACGGCGAATCAAGCACTTGCGCACCGGCTCGCCCGGCGAAGCCTTCGTTTTCGTAGGTATGATGCAGGTTCGCGCTTTGCTGGAAAAAACCTCAATCAAATCAATGGGTTGCGAAGGTAGGGGCGACATTCCCGGCCGTTGGTCGGGTTGGATTGAAACAGCAGCGCCGATGTGCTGGACCTGCCTCAGATCCGGCGACATTCCCGGCCGTTGGTCGGGTTGGATTGAAACGAGGGCGAGCCGCAGCCACGTGTCCCAGGCGTTGAGGCGACATTCCCGGCCGTTGGTCGGGTTGGATTGAAACCAGGTCGGACACGCGCTTGCGCAGGGCGATCACCTGGCGACATTCCCGGCCGTTGGTCGGGTTGGATTGAAACCCGACCGAACTCCCCAAGGTCCGTGACCTCTCCGGGCGACATTCCCGGCCGTTGGTCGGGTTGGATTGAAACTACGGGGCCAACATCATGATCAGCGACCCGCCGGGCGACATTCCCGGCCGTTGGTCGGGTTGGATTGAAACAGGCCGGTGCTGTACCGCTGACCGGTGCTCTACCCGCGACATTCCCGGCCGTTGGTCGGGTTGGATTGAAACTGGCTGAGCTGGCCGAGGGCCGCGCCCTCTACGTGCGACATTCCCGGCCGTTGGTCGGGTTGGATTGAAACGTGATTGAGCCAATCGACTCGGCGCCGAACTCACCGCGACATTCCCGGCCGTTGGTCGGGTTGGATTGAAACAGGCGCTCGGAGCCGGCCGCGCCGACGAACCACGCGCGACATTCCCGGCCGTTGGTCGGGTTGGATTGAAACGACGCCCTCGGGGGCATCGTCGGCAACAGCTACGGCGCGACATTCCCGGCCGTTGGTCGGGTTGGATTGAAACTGCGCGCCGACGACGCTGGCGGTCGAATACTTGAGCGACATTCCCGGCCGTTGGTCGGGTTGGATTGAAACAAGCCCAAGGTGGAGCTGATCGTCGATCTGACGGCGGGCGACATTCCCGGCCGTTGGTCGGGTTGGATTGAAACACGGTCGTCGGCACCAACGCGGTCAAGTCGATGGGCGGCGACATTCCCGGCCGTTGGTCGGGTTGGATTGAAACCGAGAGGTCACGGAGAGCCTGCAAAAGCTCCGCGAGCGACATTCCCGGCCGTTGGTCGGGTTGGATTGAAACGCCATGGTTTGCCGATCAAAACCCGTCATGCCCGCGAAGGCGGGTCTTGGCGCTACCGGCGGGCCGCTTCCACCCCGCGGTTGGCCAGCGCATCCGCCTTTTCGTTGCCCGGATCCCCCGCATGCCCCTTGACCCAGCG
>JAAFKB010000212.1 GCA_013299055.1 Sphaerotilus sp. | reverse complement strand
GTGGTAGTAGTTGTCCGAACCTTGCGGGGCGATCAGGTTGTCGGCCAGCCCGTGGTAGAGCAGCAGCTTGCCCTTGCGTGCGTTGAAGGCGGTGAGGTCCGGGTTGTCGGTGTTGATGTGGCTGAACTGCGGCTGCAGCACCAAGCCCTGGTACGCCGCCAGCGTCAGGTCGTTGTAGCTGAACCGCTGCCAGGCGTTGGCACCATTGCCCGTGGCGTTGGAGAAGAAGACCGAGCCGAGCGCCGGGTTCTGCATCTCCAGGGCCACCTGGTCCGCCGCGATGGGGAAGGCGTTGGCGCCGGCCAGCGCGTCGAGCGGCGCACCGCGCGTGAGGCCGAACCAGAGCTGGTTGCTGCCCGCGAGGGAGGGACCGGAGGCGTTGTCCAGCGCCGGATCGGGCACGCTGCCGTCCGCCGTCTGGCCGTACCAGATGCGGTTGACCACGGAGGCTTCCACCAGCGTGACGCAGCTCGCCGTGTCAGTGTTCGTGCCGACCACGCCGCCGTTGCCCGCCACGCCCGCGCAGAGCGCCGCCGCGTCCTTGGTCGGGTCATAGCGGCAGGCGTAGGGGTCGGTCAGGAAGCCGAGTGCTGCGCCGCCACACGCCGCGAGCGCCGCCGTGGACACGGCCGTGAGCTTGGCGCTGGCGAGCGGACCGCCGAGTTCGCGCTGCATCGCCACCTGAGGGTACAGCTCGTTGGTGATGAAGCGCGTCCAGTTGATGGCGGGCGCGCCGGAGAGGATGCCGTCGAAGTCGTCGGGGTAGACCTGCGCGAGCTTGAGGCCCTGGCGACCGCCGGTGGAATAGCCGTCCCAGTAGGCGTAGCGGTGTGCCTTGCCGTAGTACAGCTTGGCCAACGCCTTGGATTTCACGGCCATTTCATGGAGGCTGCGCTCGGCGAAGTCCTTCCACAGCGTGGTGTTGATCGTGCCGTCCGGGTTCATGGCGAAGGAAGCACCGATGGCGCTGAAGGGGCTGCTGTGGCCGTGGTCGGAGGTGGCCACGACATAGCCCTTGCCTGCGGCGGCGGTGTGCAGGTCGGTGCCGTCGCCGCCGCCGATGGTGGTGGTGCTGGCCTGGGCGCTGCCGGCCCAGCCGCCGTTGCCGTAGGCGCGGATGCGCTGGTTCCAGTTGGCGTGGGTGGGCAGCCAGACCTCGATGCCGATGCCGGGGGAGGTCGAGGGTGCTGTGGCCGGACCCGCATTGCCTGGGCCGACCAGCAGCTTGACCAGACACAGATCGGCCGGCGCGGTGGGCGGCGCGGGGGTGGTCGGGGTGCCGGACAGCGCGATCGCGTCACCCGCCTTGAAGGACTTGACCAGTTGCACGGTCGTGTGGGCGTCCGGGTTGAAAGCAGTCTTGAGGCTGTCGTCGCAGGACAGCGTGGTCACCGCCGGTGTGGCGGGGGTGCTGTCGCCGCCGCCGCCGCAGCCCTGCACGAGGGCGGTCATGGCCAGGGTGGCGCTCACGCTGGCCAGCCGAAGCCTGGAGGGTGGGAGAGGAAATGCCATGCTTGTCTCGCTTTCGTGTGGATTCCTGCCTGTTCCGGCAGCAAGCTCACGATAGGAACGGACCACCCGACCGTCTTTCACGATCGTGCGCAAATTGCAGCGGCTTGCTGTGGCGGACCCGGGACTTACCCGTGCAGGCGGCGCAGGGTGCGGGGGGTGGTGCCCAGGTGGCGGCGCATCTGGGTCGTCAGGTGCGACTGGCTGGAGAAGCCGCAGCGGTCGGCGATCTCGGCGATGGAGCGGTCCTCATGGCACTGCAGCGCGCGCACGGCCGCGTCGAGCCGGACGCGCTGCACATAGTCGTGCGGCGTCACGCCGAACGTGGCCTTGAACAGCCGGGCGAAGTGGAAGGGGCTGAGCCGCAGCTCGCCCGCCAGCCGGTCGAGCGTGAGCTTGTCGCCAAACGTGGCAGCCACGAAGTCGATGATGCGCCGCCGCTGATCCGGCGCCAGCACCTGCCCGGCCGCAAGGCGTGCGGGGGCCGGTCCGGCATGGTGCGCATGCAGCACGGCCAGCAAGGCGAGGCTGAGGCCGCGGGCATACAGCGGGCCGGACGGCGCACCCGCCAGCACCTCCTCGGCCAGCTGCAAGGCCAGCGAACTCACGCGGTCGTCGAAGACCTCGTGCGCGGTGCGCAGCGGCAGCGACTGCAGCTCGCCGCCGGTCAGCGCCTGCACCTGTGCATCCGGAAACAGGATCTCGATGCAGCGCCCGGCCTCGCCAGCCCACTCGGCCCGATCAAAGTGCAGGCCCGCCTCGTAGACCTCGATCATCCGGGGGGCGGTGCGCAGATCCAGGGTGTGCAGCCCGCGCTGGTAGCGGCGGTGGCCCGTGCCCGTGTGGGCCACGTAGATGCACGCGGTCGGATGGTGGTCGTGTTCCGAAAAACCGCAGGCGGGGATCGAACGCACAGCCACCGGCAGTCCGGCGCAGGCGCTCGGGCTGCATGCCAGCACATCGTGCGGGTTGTTCGAGACCACCAGGTCGTGGAGTCGGGTGTGCCGGGTGGAGAGCATGTGGTTCCTTCATGCACCCGGAGAGCCGGGACAGTGGCCAGGACCACCTGGGGCGGTGCATGGAACGGGGTTGAAAAATCAGGGGTGATCGGCGATGACCTGCGCCACCGCCGCGGTGAGGCGGCGGGCGTAGGGCACCTCCAGGAACTCGTTCGGCCCGTGGGCGTTGCTCTTCGGGCCGAGCACGCCGCAGACCAGCATCTGCGCCTGCGGGAAA
>JAAFKB010000211.1 GCA_013299055.1 Sphaerotilus sp. | reverse complement strand
CAAGCTGCCCAAGGCCGAGCAGGACATGGTGCGCGCGGCGGCCAAGGAATCGGTGGCCTTCCAGCGCAAGAAGTGGGACGAGCAGGAAACCAAGTCGCTGGCCGCCGTCAAGGCCGGCGGCGCCGAGATCGCCGAGGTGGACAAGAAGTCCTTCCAGGCCGTGATGGGCCCGGTCTACGACAAGTTCATGACCACGCCGGACCTCAAGCGCCTGGTCAAGACGATCCAGGACACCAAGTAAGGCAAGCTTCTCCCTCACCCCCAACCCCTCTCCCGCTGGGAGAGGGGAGCAAAGCGCGAGCAACCATGTACACCAAGTTCTGTGCGGCCCTGTCCAAGCTCAGCCTCGTGCTGGCGGTGATCGGGCTGATCGCGGTCATCCTGTGCGTGCAGTACCAGGTGATCGGCCGCTACGTCTTCAACGACACGCCCACCTGGGCGGAGGCGCTGTCGATGCTGCTGGTGCTGTTCGTCACGGCCTTCGGGCTGGCGGTGGGCGTGCGCGACGCCGGCCACATCGGGCTGGAGTCGATGGTCGCGCTGCTGCCGGACCGCTGGCGCCACCGGGTCGAGCTGCTGATCCACGCGCTGGTGGGCCTGTTCGGCTTCCTGATGGCGCAGGGCGGCTGGCTCTGGGCCTCGGCCAAGTGGGGCGAGAAGAAACCGATGCTGCCGGTCCCGGACGGCATCGACTATGTGCCGGTGATCATCGCCGGCGTGCTGATCGTGCTGTTCTCGATCGAACACATCGTCGCGCTGCTGCGCGGCGAGGAAGTGGTGCCAGCATGGAACTGACTGTCCTGGCGGTGAGCTTCACCGCCCTCTTGCTGCTGGGTGTCCCGGTGGCGTTCGCGATCGGCCTGTCCTCGGTCGCCACCATCGTCGCCGCCGGGCTGCCCATCGCCATCGTCTTCCAGAAGATGGTCGGCGGCATGCAGGTCTTCAGCTTCCTGGCCATCCCCTTCTTCGTCTTCGCGGGCGAACTCATGCTCTACGGCGGCATCGCCGACCGCATCGTCAAGTTCGCCAACAGCCTGGTCGGCCATGTGCGCGGCGGGCTGGGCATGAGCAACGTGCTCGGCTGCACCATCTTCGGCGGTGTGGCCGGCTCGCCGCTGGCGGACGTGTCGGCGATCGGCTCGGTGATGATCCCGCTGATGAAGAAGGAAGGCTACGACGCCGACTACGCCGTCAACGTGACCACGCACGCCGCGCTGGTCGGCGCGATCATGCCGACCTCGCACAACATGATCATCTTCACGCTGGCCACCTCGGGCATCGCCTCGGTCAGCGTGCTGAGCCTGATGCTGGCGGGGATGATTCCGGCGCTGATCCTGACGCTGTGCAACCTCGCCGCGGCCTACTGGGTGGCGGTCAAGCGCGGCTACCCGGTGCGGCCGGGCGGCTTCGGCGGCTGGCCGGCGGTGCTGACGGCCTTCCTGGCCTCGCTGCCGGGGCTGCTGGTGGTGGTGATCATCCTCGGCGGCATCCTGTCGGGCGCGTTCACGGCGACCGAATCGGCCTCGATCGCCGTGGCCTGGGCGCTGCTGATCACCGTGTTCGTCTACCGCTCGCTCACCTGGGCCAACTTCCTGAAAGCCTGCGCCAAGGCGTGCAAGACTACCGGCGTCGTGCTGCTGCTGATCGGCATCTCGGCGGCGTTCGGCTACTTCATGGCGCTCTACGAGGTGCCGCAGAAGACCGGCGAGCTGATGAAGTCGGTCTCCAGCGAGCCGTGGGTGATCTTCCTGATGATCAACGTGCTGCTGTTCATCCTGGGCACCTTCCTGGACATGGCCGCGACCATCCTGATCTGCACGCCGATCTTCCTGCCCATCGCGATGCAGTTCGGCATGGACCCGGTGCAGTTCGGCATCATCATGCTCATCAACTGCGCGCTCGGGCTGAACACGCCGCCGGTCGGCTCGGTGCAGTTCGTCGGCTGCGCGATCGGGGAGATCTCCGTCGGCCAGGTGATGCGCACCATCCTGCCGTTCTACAGCGCGCTCGGCGCCTGCCTGGTGTTCGTGACCTACGTGCCGGCCTTCTCCCTGTGGCTGCCGTCGCTGTTCAAGTGACCGCGCGAACCGCATTCCCTTGCCTCTGCCCTTGCGCTTGCCCTTGCGCTTGCGCTTGCGCCCACCCTGTTGAACGGATCTCCACCATGCCCACGATCCCGCTGACCCGCTGGACCCCCACCGCCGTGGCCCTGGCCGCCGCCCTTGTCGCTGGTTGTGCCAGCGTTGGCGCACCCTCCACCTCGGTCAATGCCCCCGAACTGAAGACACGCCTCAAGCCCATCCTGACCGCCGCCGACGGCACGCGCTACAAGGACTTGAACGGCAACGGCCGGCTCGACGGCTACGAGGACTGGCGCCGCCCGATCGACCAGCGTGTCGATGACCTGGTGGCACAGATGACGCTGGAGGAGAAGGCCGGCCTGATGCTGATCGAGACGCTCAACGGCGGCTGTGGCGGCGCACTGCAGCCAGCGGCAAACGAGTACGTCACCCGGCAGCAGATGCACCGCTTCATCCTGCGCAACGTGGTCAACGCGGTGGGCACCTGCAACCCGGACGCGGGCATCCGCGCCGGCTCGCAACTGACGCCGCAGCAGGCCGCGCAGTTCACCAACGGCGTGCAGGCGCTGACCGAATCGACCCGCCTGGGCATCCCGGCGCTGTTCAAGTCCAACGCGCGCAACCACTTCGAGCGGGATGCGCGCACCGGCATCAACAACGCCTCGGGCGTGATGACCGAGTTCCCGAAGGAAGCCGGTCTGGCC
>JAAFKB010000210.1 GCA_013299055.1 Sphaerotilus sp. | reverse complement strand
GCCCCGAGCGGGCGAGTGGCCAGATGGCCTACCACTGCCTGGAGCTGATGGAGGGCCTGCTCGCCTCGGCGGCACAAGGCCGCTACATCGACATCGCCAGCACCTGCGAGCGGCCGGCGCCGATGCCGGTCGATTTTCCGGTGGGGCCGCCGCAGGGCTGAGCGGATCGCGACGCGCCTTCGGCCGTTCAGTGCCTGGTGGCCCGGAACTTCTTCAGCTCCCCGTAGAACGACTGCACGAACTCGGCGCCAATGGTTTACGCGTTCTTCTCGATGATGGGCTGAACGGCCGTGCGGATCTTGTCGAGTTCGGCGGGCGGCATCTCCGAAACGCTCATGCCCTTGGCCTTGAGTTGCCCCACGACCTCGGTCGCCTGGCGCAGTTCTTCGCTGCGCTCGAAGGTCGAGCCATCAGGCCAGCATCGTGTTCGAAGAGGTGAATGAAGCCTGCACAACCCAGACCTGTTCGCGCTGCGGGGCATACCCGCCAGCAGTCCGAAAGGCAGGACAGGTCTGCGAATGAGGCGATGGACATGCTGCGATTGCGGCGCGGAACACTACCGCGACGTGAACGCCGCTCTGAACATCGCTGCGCGCGGACATGCGCGTCTCGCAGGAGGAATCCCCGTCCTTTAGGGCGGGAGGATGTCAACTCTGTTCTGGCCGCTACAAGCCTGGCCAGGTGCTGCCCTCGGAAACGGAGCTGTGCGAGCGGTTCTCCTTCAGCCGCATCGTGGAGCCGGCCGCCGTGCGAGCTGCCGTGCTTGGGGGTAGAGGCGGGCAGCGGTTCACCAATGGCCTCGCCGGTGCGGGCATTGAAGGATTGCAGTGTGTTCATGGGGATCCAAGGTGGGTCACGAAACGGTGAGGCGCCAGCCCGCGCCAGCGGGGGCGCAGCCGGAAGACCCCACCGGCGGTGGGTTGCTGCTGCAGCGAGGTGTCGTCCAGCCCGGCACGCGCCGAGGTGACGAACAATTCATCCAGCGCAGCGCCGCCGAACACCGTGCAGGTGATCTGACTCGCCGGCAAGGCCAGCCGATCCGTCTCGCGCCCGTCTGCGTCATAGCGCACGACGCAGTTTCCCCGCCACTGCGCGTTCCACAAACCGCCCTCCGCATCGACCGTCGAACCATCCGGATACCCCTCGTGCGCCCCGAGCTTCACGAACGGCCGCGGCTCGCCCAGCCGCCCATCGGCGTGGTACTCGACGCACCAGATCTGCCGCGTCGGCGAGTCGGTGAAATACAGCCGCGTGCCGTCCGGGCTGAAGGCGAGGCTGTTGGCCACACCGATCTTCGGCAGCGGCAGGCGCTCGACGTTCAGCGCCCCGTCCGTGCAGCCGATGCGGTAGAAATGGCCGATCGGCGCCTCGTCGGGCGTCTGGTTGTAGATGCCGACGACGAAGCGCCCCTGCGGATCACAGCGGCCGTCGTTCAGGCGCGTCGTCGGGTTCTCTGGCTCGACCGGCACGATCGCCGTCAGCAACGCGCCAAGCGCCAGATCGAACAGCGCCACCCCCGATTCCAGCGCGAGCAGCAAGCGCCCCGGCGCCTCGCAGAACGCGAAGCTGCCCAGCCGCTCCGGCATCGGCCAGACCCGCACCGCGCCATCCGCCGCCCGCCAGCGGCTGAGCGTCGAGGACTGGATGTCGGTCCAATACAGCGCCTGCTCGACCGGGCACCACAGCGGCCCTTCGCCGAGCCTGGCCTGTGCATCCACCAGCAATTCCGCTGTGGCCTGGTTGTTGTCGTTGTCCATCAAACGATCCCTGCATCCACTTGAAAGTCATGCGCCGTACACAGCGCGCTGTCGTCCGCTGCCAGGAACAGCGCCATGCGGGCGATGTCGGCAGGCATCAGCGGCCGGTCGATGCACTGCAGCCGTGCGATGTCCGCCTTCGCCGCATCATCGACCCACAGCCGCACCTGCTTTTCCGTCATCACCCAGCCCGGCACCAGCGTGTTGACGCGGATGTTGAACCGCCCGAGATCCCGCGCCAGCCCGCGGGTCAGCCCCTGCACCGCTGCCTTGGACGCCGTATAAGCCGGCATCCCGCCTTGCTTGAGCATCCAGCTGATCGACCCGAAGTTGACGATCGAGCCGCCGCCCGCCGCCCGCATGTCGGGCGCCACCGCCTGCGCGGCGAAGAACTGGTGCTTCAGGTTCACCGCCACGCCCCGGTCCCACGACTCCGAGGTGGTCGAGTCGATGCTGTGGCGCTGGTCGTTGGCGGCATTGTTCATCAGTGCGGCGATCGGGCCGCAGCGTTGGCGGATGGCCTCGATGGCGGCTTGCAGCGCCGGGATGTCGGTCACGTCGGCGTGCACGAACACCGGCGCGTGGCGGGTGCGGGCCTTGGCGGCGAGGGCGGCGGCCAGTGCTTCGCCCGCCGTCTCGTCGATGTCGATGAAGCCGACCCGCGCGCCTTGCGCGACGAATTCGCGCACCAGCGTGGCGCCGATGCCGGTGGCACCGCCGGTGATGAGCACGGCGCGGTCGGTCAGGCTGGGGTAGCGGGCAAAGCGGGCAGGGCGGGGCTTGGGCGGGGACATGGTAGTGGCGACTGGGGTGGTGATTCGGGTAGCGATGTAGTCATACTAAATTTTGGTGATTTGCATGGATTCAGGGTTTGTACCGTGAACATCGCAAATAAAGTAATACTTTAATGGCGACGTTGCCACTCCAGCGTCCCCGCGTCCCACCCGCCATGTCGTCGCTCCCCCGCAAGCTCAGGTCCGCCGAATGGTTCGGCACGGTGGACAAGAACGGCTTCATGTACCGCAGTTGGATGAAGAACCAGGGCATCCCG
>JAAFKB010000021.1 GCA_013299055.1 Sphaerotilus sp. | reverse complement strand
GTGATCCACAACCTCACCAGGCGCGCCCAGCAACTCGGCATGGCGCTCGTGCCCGTCGAACCAGTTGCCAAGGTCGCCTGAAAAAATCATGGAAAATCAATCACTTGGAAGGAGTTTCTTGAGAGGCGTCACTGCGCAATTTGGCGCAAGGATGACCACTTTGGCAGCTTATATCGCTTGCGACCATAGGCATAGTAAGTGGCCATTGTTATGCCGAACAACACGCCAGCGCCCGCCGACGCGCCAAGAAGTACGGCGCCGTTAACGGTGCCCGTAGCCGCGGCAAAGGCTAGCATAACCAAACCCCAGAGAGTACCGAAGGTGGTGCCAGAAAGTACGGCACTCCCAACAAAGGTCATGAAGTGCGGAGGTGGAATACTAAATCCCATCTTCCAAAGTAACCGAGCGATAGGCGGCGCGTAGTTACCTTTCAAGATTCCCGCCTCATCGAGCAGTCGAAAGGCGGCGATATGTTGCGGCGAAGACTTCATAGCGTGCAAAGTTACCAACATCTGCGTTGAAAGCCGCCCCTATAAGGGGAAAATAACAGACTCAAGATTCTCTGCCTTATGCGAACCAGTCTTAGTCGACATCGTGACGCCTAACGTTCGAGGTGAGGCGGAGCCTACAGACGGCCGCGCGGAATGGACGATAAACACGCCATGGAGCGCGGCCGGCTGTAGGCTCTCGCCTCGACCGAGGGGTTAGGCCGCACTACGTGTACCGCGGAGTACCTAGCATGCTTGTAACTCTGATACGGTCCTCCATACCGTGCTGTCGTGCCGCCTTTCGAATCGCCTCAATATCTTCTTTGGATAGAGATGGGCCTAGATAGATGCGATCAACAACTTGCGCCATATCAAATTCAACCTGAACGCCATGCTCTGGAACTTGAACTCCAAATTCCTCGGCCGACCGAACTGAGACCGCCATCCGAAATTCACGCTCCCAAGCGAACGCCATGTGCTTGAACCAAAAGCGATCCATCATGCTCACGCGAAGGCGTTCCTTGAGTAGATCAACGTAGTTGACGTTACCTGCCCAGAGATCTTCGTGTCCGTATTCTGGCTTCAGTCGAAACGGCTTTGCAGACGCGCGAAGTCGCTCGGCGTTAGTCCGTATCGCGACACCTTTGCGTGATCCAGCATATAGCTGCCACATCGCATCGCTTTCGTAGGAAGCGCGATGCCAACAGCTAATCTTGGTAAGTCGCCGAAGTTGTTCAAAGGCGCGTTCTGAGTGCTCCGGTTCGGCATAGCGTGGATCGACAGGAAATCCAGGAGGAAGTACGGCGACCGCTCCTTCAAATGGATCTTCAAATTGACGTGCAGCAGCAAAGTACAGATGGCCGGAGTTCAGGACATCTAAGAATCGTTCTGTTTTGAAGTAGCGCCAAAGTGGCTCTTCCACGTCGAGGGACTGATTTCCGATGATGCGCAATTGGTCTCCTGTGCGGCCTAACGTTTGACATGAGCGGCGGGCCAAAGGGCGCGAAGCGGCCTTTGGCACGTCCGCTCGATGGAAGGGTTAGGCGACACCGTTTGTGTTGGACGACGAGCCATGCGCGCTCATGTTTGCCCCACCAACATGGGGCGCGGATCGTAGTAGCCACGAACCGACACGATTTGTCCGTCTACGACGCGGATGTGCTCCGCAAACGGAATTGTTCCGAAGGTTGTATCGATGTTGAGGAGGGCGACGCAGTGCTCGCCATCGACGACGAGGCGAATGACTTCGATATGCTTGACGATTCTCGCGAACCGCTCCGAGGCTTCAAGGAAGGCCACCGCACCCCGGTACGTATTCATGGGAAAGACGCCAATCACCTCCGGATGAATTGGGAGGTCCCTTAGATCGTTTCGACGAACAGCATCGATGTATTTCTCGACCACGCTAGTTACTTGAGTTCTCACACGATTCCTCTTTGTGTGTCGGTTTCAGGATGGTTGCCAGCTTCGAGTGAACGGGCCGCAGCTTTGTGTTGCCTAACGTAATATCGACGTCACGCCTTGCCGGCGTAACAACCATGCTGCTGCGTATCAGCTTGCGGACTACAGCACGTAAGTCCGCGCCAGGATTAAAATTTTTCTCTGTCTTGCATGGTTTGTCCCCCGTAAAAATGACCCCAAAGCCTGCACTGCTGGCGTAACCAGTTACGCCGTCAGACCGGTCGCCAGCATACCCGCGCATTGGTGCGTCCGTCTACTGCCCGCCATCCCCATTCGGAGCGATTGACCGCAGGTGCCAATCCAGCAGACTGACCGGATGAACAACAAGCCTCGTCGCGCACAAACCGCCGATCGCCCACCGCTAAGCGCCGTCCGACTGCTGGATCAGTTGCGCGAGCGCATCCGCTACCTGCACTACAGCTTGCGAACGGAGCAAGCCTATGTGCATTGGACGAAGACGTTCATACGCTTCCACCAGATGCGCCATCCCCGAGACATGGGCGGCGCCGAAGTGGAAGCCTTTCTGACCCATATGACGACGCACGGCCATGTGTCGGTTTCGACGCATAGACAGGCCTTGTCGGCACTGCTGTTCCTGTACCGCGAAGTGCTGGGCATGGACTTGCCCTGGATGAACGACATGGCGCGGCCCGCTGCCCGACCGCGCATTCCATCGGTGCTCACGATCGACGAGGTGGCAGCCCTGCTCTCGCGCACCGAAGGCGAAACCGGCCTGCTCGCCCGCCTGCTCTACGGCACCGGCATGCGCCTGATGGAAGGTCTGCGCCTGCGTGTCAAGGATCTCGACATCCCTCGCAAGGTCATCACTGTCCGCGAAGCGAAAGGAGGGAAGGATCGCGTCGTGATGCTGCCGCAGGTATTGGCAACGCCGATGTCCGAGCAACTGGACAAGGCCCGAGCGGTCTGGACAGCAGACCGAGCCGCACAGCAACCCGGCGTCGAAACCCCGCACGCACTGGACCGCAAATACCCGCGCGCCGGCGAAACCTGGGCGTGGTTTTGGGTATTCCCGTCCCCGACACTCGCCACCGACCCGCGCTCAGGCGTCATCCGGCGCCATCACCTGTATGAGCAGCGCCTGCAACGGGCGCTGAAACTGGCCGTCACCGAAGCGGGCATCGCCAAGCCGGTATCCGTCCACACGCTGCGCCACTCGTTCGCGACGCACCTGCTGCAAGCTGGCACCGACATCCGCACCGTGCAGGAACTGCTCGGCCACAGCGATGTGAGCACCACGATGATCTACACGCATGTGCTCAAGATGGCCGCCGGCACGACGCGCAGTCCGCTGGACGCGCTGCTGGCGGCGTGATCCGGCCTGTGCCTGCCGGGGGTGGGTTCCCGCTTTCGCGGGAATGACGGCGGCGGCGGGGAATCAGCCGATCCGCCCGATCAGCAGATACTCCATCAGCGCCTTCTGCACATGCATCCGGTTCTCGGCCTCGTCCCAGACGACCGATTGCGGCCCGTCGATGACATCGGCGGCCACTTCCTCGCCGCGGTGCGCGGGCAGGCAGTGCATGAACAGCGCATCGGGTCGGGCCAGCGCCATCATCTCGCTGTCCACGCACCAATCAGCGAACGCCGTCTTGCGCGCCTCGTTCTCGGCCTCGTAGCCCATGCTGGTCCACACGTCGGTGGTGACCAGATCGGCGCCGCGGCAGGCCTCGCGCGGGTTGTCGAAGACCTTGTAGCAGTCGGTCGAGCGAATCCCGGCCACCTTCGGATCGACTTCGTAGCCGCCCGGCGTGCTCACATGCACCGTGAAGCCCAGGATCTCCGCCGCCTGCAGCCAGGTGTTGGCCATGTTGTTGCCGTCCCCGACCCAGGCCACGACCTTGCCCTTCAGGCTGTTCATGTCATACCCCTCGGCCCCCACCGGCGCCCGGTGTTCGAGGTAGGTGAACAGGTCAGCCAGGATCTGGCAGGGATGGAACTCGTTGGTCAGCCCGTTGATGACCGGCACGCGGCTGTGCGCGGCAAACGCCTCGATCTTGGTCTGCTCGAAGGTGCGGATCATCACCAGATCGACCATGCGGCTGATGACCCGCGCCGAGTCCTCGATCGGCTCGCTGCGGCCGAGCTGGCTGCCGTCCGTGGTCAGGTGGACGACCGAGCCGCCCATCTGGTACATGCCGGCCTCGAAGCTCACGCGGGTGCGGGTGCTCGCCTTCTCGAAGATCATCGCCAGCGTGCGGTCGGCCAGCGGCTGGTAGCGCTCGTAGTTCTTGAAGCGGCGCTTGATGGTGCGCGCGCGCTCGAACAGGTAGCTGTATTCCTCGGCCCGCAGATCCTTGAATTGCAGATAGTGCTTCATGAGACTCATGCCTGGTTTCATGGGACGGAGAGGCCGCATCACGCGGCGAGGAAGGTCTTGAGGATCGGGCAGAGGATGCTGACGATCTCGTCGGCCTCGGCGGCGGTCAGGATCAGCGGCGGCACGAGGCGCACCACGCGGTCCGCCGTGACGCTCAGCAGCAGGCCGGCCTCCATCGCACGGGTGAGCACCTCGCCGCAGGGACGGTCCAGCTCGATGCCGATCATCAGCCCGTAACCGCGCACCTCGGTGACACCGGCCACGCCTTCGAGTTCACGCAGCAGGCCGGCCTTCAGGTGGGCACCGACCGTGGCGGCGTTTTCCATCAGGCCGTCCTCTTCCATGATGCGCAGCGTCTCGATGCCGGCGCGCATCGACAGCGGGTTGCCGCCGAAGGTGGTGCCGTGGTTGCCCGGCTGGAAGATCTTCGCGGCCCGCGGCCCGCAGACCACCGCCCCGATCGGCACGCCCGAGCCCAGCCCCTTGGCCAGCGGCATCACGTCCGGTTTGATCTCCGCCCACTGGTGCGCGAACCACTTGCCCGTGCGCCCGATGCCGCACTGCACCTCGTCGAGCATCAACAGCAGGTCGCGCTCGTCGCACAGCGTGCGCAGGCTCTTCAGGTAGTCCCAGCGCGCCGGGTTGATGCCGCCCTCGCCCTGGATCGTCTCCAGGAACACAGCGACCACGTTCGGGTTGTCGCGCACGGCGGCTTCCACGGCGGCCAGGTCGTTCATCGGCACGCGGATGAAACCCTCGACCAGCGGGCCGAAGCCGGCCTGCACCTTCGGGTTGCCGGTGGCCGACAGCGTGGCGATCGAGCGGCCGTGGAAGGCCTTCTCGTAGACGATGATTTCCGGGCGCTCGATGCCCTTGTCATGGCCGAACTTGCGCGCCAGCTTCAGCGCGGCTTCGTTGGCTTCGAGGCCGGTGCTGCAGAAGAAGGCGTTGGTCAGGCCGGACAGTTCCACCAGCTTGGCGGCGAGCTGTTCCTGGCCGGGCACGTGGTAGTAGTTCGAGCAGTGGATCAGCGTGGCGATCTGTTCCTGCAGCGCGGGCACGAACTTCGGGTGCGCGTGGCCGAGCGTGTTGACCGCGATGCCGCCCAAGCCGTCCAGGTATTCGCGCCCGGTGGTGTCCCAGACTCGGCAGCCTCGGCCATGCGACAGCGCGATCGGCAGGCGGCCGTAGGTGGTCATCACATGGGGTTCGGCGATCGAGGCAGAGACAGCGGACATCAGTGGATTCTCCGGAAGGGAGGAAGGGGCGGAAAAAAACAAAGGCGCCGTCAAGGAGTCGGCGCCTGGGCGATTGTAGGGAATGCCGTTGACAGCCGACCGACAGTGACAAAGGCGATACTCCGCCCGCGCCGACTGTCTCGCCCTGTCACAGGGCTGCTGCGGTGCAGCACAATACGGGTTTACGTGGCAACCGCGCGAGCTTGTCACAGCAAGGCAGCAGGCAGCAGCACGTGACGACGAACACTCCCAAACCACGCGAAGTCTTCATCCAGGGCATCACCAGCGACGGCCGCACCTTCCGCCCCAGCGACTGGGCGGAGCGACTGGCCGGCGCCATGTCGTGTTTCAGACCCGGTGGCCAGACCGGTGGCCTGGGTGGCGCCATCGGCTATTCGCCCTACTGCATCCCCACGTCGCTGGGCAGCGCCAAGTGCGTCGTTGTCAACGAGGCGCTCAAGGATCTGGAGCCGATGGCCTGGGAGTTCGTGATGAACTTCGCCCGCGACAACGACCTGCAGGTGATCGAGGCCTGTCTGCTGCCCGATCCGCCGCGCAAGGCCTGATGCACTGACTTCCGCTTTTCAGCGGCTTTTCCGCTCAAGTTCTGCCGATCGGCGCCGAATGCCCCGCGCCATGATCGCCGGGTGAACCACCAGCCCACCCGCGACCTCTCCCCGATCCGCCGCCGCCGGGTCCACGCCTTCAGCGGCTTCGACCCGCGTGGCGCGGCCCATGACCACCAGTTCGCGCAGTCCGAAGCCCGCCGAGCCCAACCCAGCGGCGCCAGGCTGGACATCGGCCCCCGCCACCGGATCGACACCCATCTCCACCGCTGGGAGGTGGTCTGCCAGCCCGCCGCAGCGCCGCCGGTCCACACCACCCATGTGCGCATGGGCTGGGACGATCTGGTGCGCGCCCATTGGCGCCACACGCCGGGACAATGGCTGCGCGCCGTGGTGCGGGTCTATGCCGCCTTGCTGACGGAAGTCGGCCCGCGCCGGCTCTACCGACTCCATCCACCCGCCCTGCTGACCGCGCTCTGGCCGCTGCTGGGTGGACCGGGTGGGCCATGGCTGTTGCGGATCTACGATTTTCTCTGGCAACTGGGCCGCGCCGAGCCGCCCGCCCTGGCGCTGCGCCGCACCGAGTGGGTCGAGCAGATCATCCGCAGCCAGCAGACCGATCCAGTCGACGAGGTCGTGCTGGCCGGACACAGCGTCGGCGCCTTGCTGGCGGTGTCCACGGCGGAGACATTGCTGGCCGATCCACGCTGGCAAGGCTTGCAGGGCGATCGGCGCACGGCGCTGGTGACGCTGGGCGCCTGTTACGCCGGCCTGACCTTGCGCGAAGGAGAAGGCGCCCGGCGCTTCCGGCAGGGGGTGGCGGCGCTGTGCCGCAGCCACGCGCTGGCCTGGCTCGACGTGACGGCGCGCATCGACCCGATGTGTGTCGACCAGGCCCATCCGCTGGCCGGCACCACGGAAGTGGACACCCGGGCCACCACGCCGGTGCGGCGCTCGGCACGCTTCTTCCAGATGTACACACCAGCCCGCTGGCAGACGATCCGCCACGACAAGCAGCGCACCCACAGCCTCTACCTGATGACCCCGGACCGCCCTGGCAATTTCGATCTCCACGACCTGCTCTACGGGCCCCGCCCGTTCGAGCAGCACCTGGGCCAAGCCCTCCAGACAGACCACACGCCATGAGCACCCCGCCGTTCTGTCCCGCCTACCCGACCCCACGACAGCACAAGGCCTCCGGGCTGCTGATGTTCTTCAGCGCCCGCCGCTCCTGGCTGGACGCGCTGTACGAACGCAGCTACCGCATGCAGATGGGCGAGGTCCACCTGCCCGGGCTGGACCTCTACATGGTCAACGAACCGACACTGGTGCGCCAGGTGCTGACCAACGCGGGAGACAACTTCCCCAAGAGCGCCCTGCTCGGCGACGCGCTGCAGCCGCTGCTCGGCGAGAGCATCTTCACCACCAACGGCGCCCAGTGGCAGCGCCAGCGCGAGATGATGGACCCGGCGTTTGCGCAGGCGCGGCTGAATGTGGCCTTCCCCGTGATGCGCGAGGCGACCGACGCGATGCTGGCGCGGCTGGCGGCGCTGCCGGATGGCGCGGAGCACGACCTCGAAGTCGAGATGACCCACGTCACCGCCGACATCATCTTCCGCACCATCTTCTCCGAGCCCATGGCCGGACCGGACGCCCACCGCGTGTTCGACGCCTTCTCGCGCTTCCAGGCGCAGGTGCCGCGGCTGATGCTGCCCTCGCTGTTCGGCAAGCGCTGGCTGCGCTGGCCGTGGGATGCGTGGCGCAGCCGCCGGGCGGCGCGCGAGATCCGCGGCTTGCTGGAGAAGCTGGTGCGACCGCGCTACGAGGCCCACCACGCCGGCTGCCCGGCGACACGGCAGGACATCCTCGCGTCCTTCCTCGACGCCCGCGACCCGGACAGCGGCGAGCCGTTCTCGTTCGAGGCCCTGGTCGATCAGGTGGCGATGCTGTTCCTGGCGGGCCACGAAACGTCGGCCAGCGCGCTCACCTGGGCAACCCACCTGCTGGCGCGGGCGCCGGATGTGCAGGCCCGGGTCCACGCCGAAGTGACCGCACAACTTGGCACACGCGCCCCGGAACTCGGCGACATGAAGGCGTTGCCGCTGACCCGCAATGTGTTCCGCGAGACGCTGCGGCTGTTCCCCCCAGTCGGGTTCATGGCGCGCCAGACCAGCCGCGGCTGCCCGATGCGCAAGAAGCAGGTGCCCGCGGGCGCCACCGTGGTCGTGGCGCCGTGGCTGATCCACCGCCACCGCGAACTCTGGCCGGAGCCGGACGCCTTCAATCCGGATCGCTACGACCAGGAGACCTCGCGCGCGGCGCTCAAGCAGGCTTACCTGCCCTTCGGCATGGGGCCGCGGGTGTGCATGGGGGCCGCCTTCGCGCTGCAGGAGGCCACGCTGATCCTGGCCCAGCTGGTGCGCGGGTACCGGCTGGAGGCGGTACCCGGCCATGTGCCGCAGCCGGTCGGTCGGTTGACGATCCGCTCGGCCAACGGCGTGCGGCTGCGGCTGTTCCGGCGCGACGCCACCACCGGCACGGAATCGGCTGCATGAAGGAGCGGCTCGCGGGCTTCCTGCTGATGTGCGCGGTGGTTCCGATGGCGGTGTGCGGCTATCTGCTGCTGGTGTGGATCGGCCTGTTCGGACCGAATGCCCGCGGCCGCGCCGGCGTGCGGGCACTGGACCATTTTGTCAACGCCACCGTCTTCAACGGCTACGCCTGGGAGTCGATCTCCTCGCACGCCTGGCGCGCGCGCGACCAGCGCTGGGCGCAGGTGGTGATCCGCGTGACCGACCATTTCCAGAAGGACCACTGCCAGCGCGCCAACAAGCGCGAGCAGCCGGTGGTGGACCTGGTGCTGAAATCCCGGCTGGACCGGCAGACGATCGCCTGAAAGCAGAAAGGGTCAGCTTCCGAGGAAAGCTGACCCTTTGCTTTGTCTGGTGCGGCTGGCAGGATTCGAACCCACGACCCCTTGGTTCGTAGCCAAGTACTCTATCCAACTGAGCTACAGCCGCAATTCTCGCGTCGAAATTTGTTGTTGGTGCGGCTGGCAGGATTCGAACCCACGACCCCTTGGTTCGTAGCCAAGTACTCTATCCAACTGAGCTACAGCCGCTCAAATTTCGCTGAGAGATGGATTATGGCGTGAACCGAACACGCTTGGCAAGAGAACTCAGGAATTTTTTGCCGCCTCGCGGTAGCAGCGGTGCGCAAGCTCTTCATCTCCCTCGACTTCGGCGATCTCCGCCAGCGCACGCCAGGCCTTCATGCGCAGCACGCCATCGGCATGCGGCGACTGGGCGGCCGATTCGAGCAGGCGGTGGGCCCGCCCCCAGAGCTGGCGCTCGGCCATCGCCTGACCGACCACGAACGCGAGCTGAGGATCCTGCGGCAGCGACTCCACGCTGGACTCCAGCAGGGGCAGCCAGTCGGCCGGCAGTCCGGGCAGCACTTCGGAGAAAGCATCCAGCACATCGGCGCGCTCACGCTCGCCCAGCTGCGCGAGGTTCTCCCAATGCGGACGCAGCCAGCCGCGGGCATCGGACAGGGCCTCCAGCGCGCCGGCACGTTTCGCGGCGCGCGCGGTGACATAGGGATCGCGGCGGTCGGCACTCTCCAGTTGCAGCCAGGCGCGGCGAAGCTGGTCGGCGTCACGCGCCGAGTCGAGGGCCTCGACCGCCAGCGAGCGCAGCAATCCCTGCGCAGCGGCGGGCGTGAAACCCTGGTGCTTGGCCAGCAGGCGCGCGGTCTTCAGCGCCTCCAGCGGCTGACGGGCCAGTCGCGAGGCCTGCAGCTTGAGCCGCAGCGCGTGCGTGCGCCGGGCCACACCGGCGGGCAGCAGCGCCAGCTGGTCCAGCGCCCGGTCGGCATCGCGGTCGTCGACGGCCCATTCAGCCGCCAGCAGCCGCGCGCCCTCGCCCACGGCCGAGCCACCCGGCAAGTTCGCGATGAGCGCCTGCGCCTGCGAGAGCTGCTCGTTGCGGCGCGTCTGGTCCTGCAGGCGGTGCAGGCTGCTGGCGGCCACCAGATGCGCCAGCACCGCGAAGTCCGGCTCGATGCGCAAGTCCGGCGACTGCGCCTGGATCTCCAGCGCCTGCTGCGCCGCCTTGTGCGCACGGCCGTAGCGGCCGGCGAACAGCAGCGAGAACGACTCGCGCAACGCCTTCTGTGCGGCATGCTCGCGCTGGCGGGTGCGCCAGGCCTTGGCCCGCTCGGGCAGGCCGATCAGGCTCGACACGGCCCCGATCACGACATACCCAGCACCGCCGAGCACCAGCATCACCAGCACGAAGACGTTGATCGACACGTCGACCCGCCACGGTGCCCAGTAGATGGACACCAGGCCGTCATTGGCCCCCAGCGTGCTGGCCGCGAGCACCGCAACGGCAAAGATCAGCAGCAACCAGACCACTTGACGCATGCCAGCCCCCTCAGCGCCCCGCCACGGCGGCAGCGGTCGCGGCGAGAGATTCGTCGGGCCGGGGGATGCCCACCAGGCGACTCTGCGCCGTCACCGCGCGCAGCAGGTCCATGGCGATCTGGGTCCGGCGCGCGGTCCCGTCGAAATAGGTCTGCAGCGAACGCTGCGCACTCTGCAGATCGACCGTCGCCGATTCAGGCTGCCGCGACAGCAGCGACAGGCGCGCATTCAGCAGCCGCAGCTTCAGGTTCTCGCGCAGGAACACACCCTGCTCGGGCGCCAGCAGCATGGCTTCGGGCCGGTCAATGCGGGTCACGCGCAGCAGGCTGCTGACCTCGTCCCAGACCAGTCGCACCGGCCGCTCCCAGTCCAGGAGCCATTGCCGCCAGACCGGCAGCTCGGCCCGCGGCGGGGCGGACGCCGCGGCCTGCTGGGCCTGCGCACGCTGGGCGGACACCACCGCACGGGCCGTGGTCGCCGACTGCGAGACCAGCGGCAGCTCGTCCGTCAGGCGGACCACTTCGTCGAGCTTGATCAGCAGCGAGCCAATGTCCGGCACCGCCACTGCGCGCACCCGGTCCAGGTCGCGGGCGATGGCACGGCGCAGCGGCTCCAGCCGCGGCTGGCTGATGCGGGCCAGGCGCTCGTCGGCGCTGCGCAGCGCGGCCATCAGCGGCTCGGCACTGCCGGTGATGGAGCTTTGCTGCACCGCGACGCGGATCGCGGCATCGATGTCCGACACCGCGTTCTCGTCGCGCGAGCGGGACATGGACAGGATCAGGTCGTCGAGCTGGTCGCGCTGCAGGGACACCTCGGACACCCGCGCATCCATCAGTGCCACCTTGGCGGCGGCGTCGCGGGCGATTTCCTCGGCCTGCTTGGCCAGCACACGCGCCTCGGAGGCCTGCTCGCTGCTGCCCTGCTGGCGCTTGACGAGTTCCATCTCCAGGGCATGCACCCGCTGCTGGGTCTGCCAGCCCATCCAGAGGCTGCCCCCTGCCACGAGGGCCATCACCAGACCGACCGGCATGACCCACGACGGCAACCCGGGCGCCGCTGGCGCGGCATGCACGATCATCGGCACGGCTGCGGCAGGTGGCGCCACCGGGGGAGGCACAGCAACCGGAACCTCCGGGGGGGGAGCGGAAGCGACAGCACTGGCGGGGGGGCCGGTGGGAGGAAGTGTTTGATCGTTCACAGGCGGTACGGGTCCGAAGTGTGCATCCCGCTGCGCGGATTGTATCGACCGGGCATGACGGCCGTGCAACGCATCACAACTGCGGACACTTTCAGCACCCGCCCGCGGCCGTCCGCACCACGGCAGCCGGGTCGGGCACCACCGACACCACCTGGCGGAAGCCGCATCGCCGCGCCGTTTCGGCGATGCGCGGATGCGTGGCCAGCACCGGCACCGCCAGCACCGCCGCCCGCAACGCCGGATCGGCAGCAGGCGCCTCCGGCGCCAGCAGGTGGGTGATGCACTGCGAGCTGCTGAAGAGCCAGACATGCCGCGCGGGTTGTGCCGCCACCCGGGCCAGCGTGTCGGTCAGCACCCCCGGCCACGCGGGCAGCCCGCGCCGATAGGCCGCCAGACAGGCCACCGACGCGCCAGCGCGGGCCAGCGTGTCGGCCAGCCAGTCCCGGCCGTCCTCGCCGCGCACCACCAGCACAGACTGCCCAGTCCAGTCACGCTGCGCCAGCGCGTGGTTCCAGAGCGATTCGGCGTCGAAGCTCGCGGCATTCATCGGAGGCGACACGGTGCAGGCCGCATCCACGCCCTGCGCCCGAAGCGCCGCCACGGTACCCGGCCCGGTGGCACCCGCCAGTGTCGTGTCCGGCCAACACAGGCCGCCCGGCCGCGCCGCGAAGAAGGCCAGCACCGCATTCGGGCTGACGAACATCACCAGCCGGTGCCTAGCCAGTTCCGCCCAGCTGCGCGCCACGTCCGCGTCGAAGGCCGCCGCCCGCTCGATGCGCATCAGCGGCAGGGCGCAGGCCGCCTGACCCAGTGCCTGCAGGCGCGCGACCCAGTCGTCCGCCTGCGGCTGCGGCCGGGTCACGACCACCGTGACGGTCATGGGGTCAGGCCGCCGCCAGCGCTTCGGCCGCGGCCAGATAGGCCATCCCGCCGCCATCGCGCAGCAGCTGCGCGACCGACAGGCCCAGCGCCTCGGCGCCCGCCACATCGGTCACCGCGCCATCGACCTGCGCCATCAGCAGCGGCTGGGCGGCGTCGGTCGGGTGGCCGAGGCGGGCTTCCAGCACCATCGTCGCGCCGCGCCAGGTCACGTGCGCGGCCAGCGGCATGCTGCAGCTGCCGCCCAGCGCGCGCGACACGGCCCGCTCGGCGTGCACCGCCAGCCAGGTCGGCGTGTCGATCAGGGTCGCCAGCGCCTCGCGCAGCGCCACCTGGTCGGTGCGCACCTCGATGCCCAGCGCGCCCTGCCCCGCCGCCGGCAGCATCACCTGCGGGTCGATCACCGCCCGGATGCGCGACGCCAGCCCGAGCCGCTTCAGCCCCGCCGCCGCGAGCACGATGCCGTCGTACTGGCCCTCATCGAGCTTGCGCAGTCGCGTGTCGAGGTTGCCCCGCAGCGGCTGCACGTCCAGGTCCGGCCGCACCGCCTTGAGCTGCACCACGCGGCGCAGGCTCGATGTGCCCACCTTCGCACCCAGCGGCAGCGCCAGCACCGAGTCGAAGTGGTTCGACACCCAGGCATCGCGCGGATCTTCGCGCTCCAGAACGGTGCACAGCGTGAAACCGGCGGGCAGCTCCATCGGCACGTCCTTGAGCGAATGCACGGCCAGGTGCGCGCGTCCCTCTTCGAGCGCGACTTCGAGTTCCTTGACGAACAGGCCCTTGCCGCCCACCTTGGACAGCGCGCGGTCGAGGATCTGGTCACCGCGGGTCGTCATGCCCAGCAGGTCGACCGTCCAGCCGAAGCGCGTGCGCAGCAGCGCCTGGACGTGTTCGGCTTGCCACAGGGCCAGGCGGCTTTCTCGGGTGGCGATGGTGCAGGAGAGCGGCGGTGTATTCATCCCGACATTCTCCCGCATCGGCGCTGGCCTCGAACTTGCTGATTTCGTCATACGTCCAAAATACGCGATGGTAAAATTTGTCGCGTAACCAGATTACCAATCTCATCACACCGAGGTTTCAATGCCACGCGCCGCCCGTTCCCGCTCGTCCGGCCCCGTTGCCGCCCCAGACACCGTGGTCGAGACCGGCTCCCCGGCCGACGCGGCCGAGAAGAACCGCCCGCTGGTCGAGGACATCCGCCTGCTCGGGCGCATCCTCGGTGACGTGATCCGCGAGCAGGAGGGCAAGGCCGCCTTCGAGCTGGTCGAGAAGATCCGCCAGCTCTCCGTCGCCTACCGCCTGAAGCAGGACGCCACCGCCGGCAAGGCGCTCGACCGGCTGCTGAAGAACCTCTCGGTGGACCAGACCGTCAGCGTCATCCGCGCCTTCAGCTACTTCTCGCACCTGGCCAACATCGCCGAGGACCGCCACCATGTGCGCCGCCGTGACGTACATGAGCGCCAGGGCCATCTGCAGGAAGGCTCGCTGGCGATGACCTTCGAGCGGCTGGCGGACGCCGACATCCGCGCCGACGACATCGCCCGCACGCTGGAGCACGCGCACATCTCGCCCGTGCTGACCGCGCATCCCACCGAGGTGCAGCGCAAGTCGATTCTTGACGCCGAGCGCGCCGTGGCCGAGCTGATCGGCGTGCGGGACGACCTGCACACCGCCCGCGAGCGCAGCGACAACGAGACGATGCTGACCGCGCGTGTCACGCAGCTCTGGCAGACGCGGATGCTGCGCTACACCAAGCTCACCGTCTCGGACGAGATCGAGAACGCGCTGTCCTACTACCGCAGCACCTTCCTGCGCCAGATCCCGAAGATGTACCGCGAGGTGGAGAACGCCCTGCCCGGCCGGCCCATCGCCAACTTCTTCCGCATGGGCAACTGGATCGGCGGCGACCGCGACGGCAACCCGTTCGTCACCGCCGAGACGCTCCAGCTCGCTCTGTCCCGGCAGAGCGAGACCGTGCTGCGCCACTACCTGACCGAGGCGCATGAGCTGGGCGCCGAGCTGTCGATGTCGCTGCTGCTGGCGCCGATCACGCCCGCGATGACCGCGCTGGCCGCACGTTCACCTGACCAGAACGCGCACCGCGAGGACGAACCTTATCGCCGCGCCCTGATCGGCGTCTACGCCCGGCTCGCCGCGACGCTGCACGCGCTGACCGGCACCGAGGCGCTGCGCCACGCGGTTGCGCCGCAGAACCCGTATGCGTCGGCCGACGAGTTCCTGGCCGATCTGAAGGTGATCGAAGCTTCGCTCAGGCACCACCACGCCCAGGCGCTGATCGCGCCGCGGCTTGCGCCACTGATGCGGGCGGTCGAGGTGTTCGGCTTCCACCTGGCGACGGTGGACCTGCGCCAGAGTTCGGACAAGCACGAGGAGGTGGTCGCCGAGCTGCTGCGCACGGCGCGCATCGAAGCCGACTACAGCGCGCTCGACGAGGCCAGCCGGCGCGAGCTGCTGATGCGGGTGCTGAACGACGCGCGTTCGCTGCGCGTGATCGGCGCAGACTATTCGGACCATGCGCAGAGCGAGCTGGCGATCTTCGAGACGGCGCGCCTGATGCTCGCCCGCTACGGCCGCCACGCGCTGCGCCACTACATCATCAGCCACACGGAGGACGTGAGCGACCTGCTGGAGGTGCTGGTGCTGCAGAAGGAAGTCGGTTTGCTGCGCGGCACGCTGGACAGTGGCGCGGCCCGCAACGACCTGATCGTCGTGCCGCTGTTCGAGACCATCGGCGACCTGCGCAATGCCGCGCCGATCATGCAGCAGTTCTATGCGCTACCCGGTGTCGCCGGTCTGGTGCAGCGGTCGGGCGCGGAGCAGGACATCATGCTCGGCTACTCCGACAGCAACAAGGACGGCGGCTTCTTCACGAGCAACTGGGAGCTGTACGCGGCGGAACTCGCGCTGGTCGAACTGTTCGACACGCTGGGCCACAGCCATGGCATCACGCTGCGCCTGTTCCACGGCCGTGGTGGCACGGTGGGCCGTGGCGGTGGTCCGAGCTACCAGGCCATCCTCGCGCAGCCGCCCGGCACGGTGAACGGCCAGATCCGGCTGACCGAGCAGGGGGAAGTCATCGCCTCGAAATACGCACACCCGGAAATCGGCCTGCGCAATCTGGAAACGTTGGTCGCCGCCACGCTGGAAGCCACGCTGCTGCACCCGACGAAGAGCGCGCCGCGCAGCTTCCTCGATGCAGCGGCCGAGATCTCGTCGGCGAGCATGGCGGCGTACCGCAAGCTGGTCTATGAAACCCCGGGCTTCACCGACTACTTCTTCAGCGCCACGCCGATCCGCGAGATCGCCGAGCTGAACATCGGCTCGCGCCCCGCCTCGCGCAAGGCGACGCGGGCGATCGAGGATCTGCGGGCGATTCCGTGGGGCTTCTCATGGGGCCAGTGCCGGGTGGCGCTGCCGGGCTGGTGCGGCTTCGGTTCGGCGGTGGAGGCGTATCTGGCCAACGGCAAGACCGACACGCTGCGCGCCGAGCGGCTGGCGCTGCTGCAGCGGATGTGCAAGGACTGGCCGTTCTTCCGCACGCTGCTGTCGAACCTGGACATGGTGCTGGCCAAGACCGACCTGCGCATCGCGGCGCGGTACCTCGATCTGGTCGAGGACAAGAAGCTGGGCAAGAAGATCTTCGCCGCGATCGAGGCCGAGTGGCAGCGCACGAACGACGCCCTGAACCTGATCACCGGCGACACGCAGCGCCTGGCGAACAACCCGACGCTGGCCCGCTCGATCGAGCACCGCTTCCCGTATCTCGACCCGCTGAACCACCTGCAGGTCGAGCTGATGCGCCGCTACCGGCAGCGCCCGGCGGACGCGAAGACGGCGGGCGACGCGACGCTGGAGCGGCTGCAGCGGGGGATTCACATCTCGATCAACGGGGTGGCGGCGGGGTTGCGGAACACAGGATAAAAAAGGTGGCCATCGGCCGCCTTTTTTATTAGAAGTCACCCGTAGCTATCGAGTCCCTACTGTTCATAAACAACCGATCAACAAGGCAACCTGGACGGGGCAGAATAGCCCTTAACCACCGAAGCCGGGTCTTTATTTACACCAACGGCCTTATTGTCTTTGAAGTAAAAGGCGCCATTATACGCACCCTCCCTCGCCTCCACATGAAGATGCGGAGCAGTAGCACCAGTTTTCCCACTATAACCAATCAAACAACCTTTTGAAACATATTGAGACACTCTCACATTAATTGATGCCAAATGAATAAATATGAACCCAGTAGATGTACCATCAATCTTCACGCCCACTTGTCCATAACTTGAAGAATCGACCTTCTGCACATAACCAGAAACAGGTGAATAAACAGGGGTGCGCATTGACGCTCGATAATCAATGCCCGGATGATACCCACCAAATTTACCACCCCCAAGAGGTCCATCACCATAATATTCCAAGTAAGGCAGAGTTATCTCGGAATAGTTATTTCCAAGCATCATCTGCCCCAACTGCTGAGCGGTAACCGAAGCCGCGACGACAGGGACAGTGCCTTGATCAACGACAAGTCCATTCGCGCCAGACTTCGATTTCAACACCCATGCCTGATTACCTACCGGCACAGGGGTAACTGTGAAATTTACTCCGGAACGTGATTTAGCCGGAAGGTTTCCATTGATGTCGAAAGCCCACAAGTCCATCATGGAGGCTGTATTACTCATCGTCGCGCTAACGGTCAGACTCTTCCCAGACTCGACCGATGCCAGCGGCCACGTCTTGCCCCCAGAAGTCATCCCGCGATAACGAGGCGCAGCAATCCAAGCCGTATTCCGCCAATTCTTGCCCGTGCTATCGACCGCAACCAACCGCACGAAGACATTGCCGCTGTTGTAAGCCGCGACCGAAATTCCAGTGTTCAGCGCAGGCGCCAGTGGGCCATTCAACGCCACGACCTGATTCACCAGGCATCCCGTCGGTTTCGTCGCATCCAGTTTGCAGTAAGCCGCCGTGCCGCTCGTTTGCACCTGCACGCGAACAGACGCCGCATTGGCAATCGGATTCCAGGCAAGCCCCAGAACACCATTCTTGTTGACGAAGATTTCCGTGACCAGCGGCGTCGCGGGAATGGCGGCATGCGCCGGCAACGCGGCAGCACAGGCCAGCGACAAAGCACCTAGAAGCCGGCCAAGGCTGGCGATATTGAAGTTCGGATTCATACAGGGAAGCAAGAATAGACGGACACAGAACCGCAGCCGCGGCACGGATGCAATGCACGTCGAGGCGTCCAGTTCCCATCATTCGCCCCACATCTGAATGTGTACTTTTTATGTACGATCGTGTCTTAATTTGCAAAAATTATGTTCACATGCCAACCGCTTGATGACAACCCCCTCATTCAAGGGGGATTTGCTGGTCAATGCAGACTGGGCAGATCGGACCGGGGTGCGGCGCCACCCGCCGCACTCAATCCACCAGCCGAAAGCTGTAGCGGTAACTCCGCAGCACGCCATTCACCCGCACGTTGGCGACCGTCACGTCGTGGACCACGCCCGCCACGATGCCGCCAGCGCGGAAGCGCAGCACATTGGGCACGCCGTAGCCCACATAGTCGGGCGACACGGCAGTGACGGCCAGCGCCGCGCCACCACGGGGCACGACCGAGACGGTGGCGACACCGTAATCGACCTTGCTCTGGCCGTTGGCGTTGCGGCTGGTCTTGTCGGCGATGGCGGTGAAGGACTGAATGGGGTCTGCGGCGCTGCTGCCCTGGAAGTACGCCTTCTTGTAGTCGCCGACCGGGTAGGCGACGTAGTCGGGTGTGACTGTGCCCGTGGCGTCGGCGGAGTAGATGACCTTGAGCGCCGACGTGGTGGTCTTCACGCCGCTGGCCGCCTGCACATCGACGCGGCCAAAGGCGATCTGCCTCAGGAAAGGATCGAGCATCCAGCGGCGGTGGCCGAGCGTCGCCTCGCTGCCGACATCGGCCAGCCAGCCCGCCAGGATCGACTCCGAGGAGGCCAGCGTCAGGTAGGCGCTCGGGCCACCGAGGTAGAGGTTGCTGGTCTGGGCGCCTTGGTCACCAGAGGTGCTGTAGCAGCCCCAGGTGCTGGGTGGTGCGTGGTCGAGCTGGCCGTTGACCGCCGACATCAGCGAGGCCTGCATCACCGCATCGTCGCCCGCGCTGTCGTAGGTGACGCTGGCCAGCCCGTGCGCGGCGCGGATGGCGTTGACGGTGGCCAGGGCGCTGGACTTCTCGGCGGCGGTGAGCGTGCCGGCGCGGCAGATGCTGGTGTCGGGCAGCGCGGTGTAGAGGGCGCTGGCGGCGGTGGTGAAGTCGGAAGTGCCGCCGGTGCCGCCAGTACCCATCCCAGTGCCGGCCGTGGCCCCACCCCCACCGCAGCCAGCCAGTGCCGACACCAGGGACAAGGACAGCACGGCCCGCACGGCGGGAGAGACGCAAACGCAAACGGACGCAAAGGACGCAAAGGACATGGCGGACAGCTCCCAGACGCAAGACCGCAAGCCTACCGCGCCGTCGCCGCAAATCCTTCGAGCACGTTCGCCACATTGCAACCAACTTCCGCCACGGCATACCCGCCTTCCAGTGTCACCACCGTTGGCAAGCCCAGCCGCGCCAGTCGCTCGCCGAGCAGCAGGTAGTCCGCGCTGCGCAAGTGGAAACCCGAGATCGGATCGCCCTCGAAGGTATCCACGCCCAGCGCCACCACCAGCGCATCGGGCTGGAAGCGTTCGACCGCTTGCACCGCGTGGTCGAGCGTGTCGAACCAGGTGTCGGCCGCGGTGCCGCGTGGCAGCGGCAGGTTGAGGTTGCAGCCGAGTCCGGCGCCCTCCCCGCGTTCGTCCGCATGGCCGAGGAAAAACGGGTATTCGGTCATCGGATCGCCGTGGAGCGAGACAGTCAGCACATCGTCCCGGCCGTAGAAGATCGTCTGCGTGCCGTTGCCGTGGTGGTAATCGACATCGAGCACCGCCACCCGCGCCGCGCCGCCGTCGCGCAAGGTCTGGGCGGCCAGCGCGGCGTTGTTGAGGAAGCAGTAGCCGCCGAAGAAGTCCGGCCCGGCATGGTGGCCCGGCGGGCGGGTCAGGGCCACGGCGCAGCGGTCCCCGGCGAGCACCGCCCGCGCCGCCGTCACCGCACACGCCACCCCGGCACGCGCCGCCGCCCAGGTGCCGGCCACCATCGGGCTGCCGGCATCGAAGGTGTACAGCCCGAGTTGCGCCGCGAAGTTGCGCGGCACCACGTCGCGCCGCAGACCATGCCCTGCCCAGACCGAGGGCAGGATGTCGAGCGCGGCGTTGGCCGGGTCGAGCGCCACCCAGGCGTCCCACGCGCCGGCCAGGAAGTCCAGGTAACGCGGCGTGTGGATGGCCGCGAGCACTGCATCCGACACCGGATCAGGCAGGCACAGCACCCCCAACGCCCGCGCCTGCACGGCGGCGAGCACATGGTCCAGCCGGTCGGGCGTCTCGTGGCAAGGCACCAGGCGGCCACGGTACATCTCGTGCTGCGCCGTGTGCAGGCGGTGGTCGGGGTTGTGGACGAGGCGCACGGGATTCCTCCTGCGGTGGGTCGGTCAGTACGGTGTGGAGACCACGAACCGCGCGTTCCAGTTGTCCAGATACGCCTTGACCAGCGCCGCGTCGTCGCGGATCAGCAGGCCGTTTTCGGTGTTGCGCGTCTCGGCCGACTTGGTGAAGTTGTACGACCCGGTGAAGACCGCCCGGCCGTCGAAGATCATGACCTTGTTGTGGGCGATGGCCGGCTTGGTGTCGATGACCACCGGCACGCCGCCGTTCTTCAGGTAGGTGGCGCTGGTGTATTTCTCGCTGACCTGGCTTTCATCGACGATGACCTGCACATCGACGCCACGGTCCTTGGCCTGCTTGACGGCCTGGGCGATCGGGGCACTGGTGAAGGAATACGCCTGGACCCGCAGCGAGCGGCGTGTGGCGTGGATGGTCTCGATGAGCAGCTTCTCGCAGGAGTCGCCATCCGGGGTGAAGCACAGCCGGTACGCAGCGCGTGGGGAGAAACTCTGGTAGCCCGCTGCGAGGGCCGCAGCGGAGGGGCCATCGGTGCGCGCCATGGCGGGCGTGGAGGACAAGGCCAGCGTGATGGCCAGCACCAGCACCGGGAAGGTGCGCACAGGAGAGACGGGACGGGACATGGGACGGCGATCAGGTTTCAGTTCGGGACGAAATCATCCCACGCCCACCCGGCCCGCCGACCGCACGCCGCCTTATTCGCCCAGATACGCCGCCCGCACCTTCGGATCGCTGAGCAGTTGCTGCCCCCGCCCGGTCATCGTGATGAGGCCGGACTCCATCACGTAGCCGCGGTCGGCCACCGCGAGTGCGCGGCTGGCATTCTGTTCCACCAGCAGCATCGTCACACCCTGCTTGTGGATGTCGCCGACGACCTCGAAGATCTTGTCCACCATGATCGGCGACAGGCCCATCGAGGGCTCGTCCAGCAGCAGCACCTTGGGTCGGGCCATCAGCGCGCGGCCCATCGCCAGCATCTGCTGCTCGCCGCCGGACATCGTGCCGGCGAGCTGGTCACGGCGTTCCTTCAGGCGCGGGAAGATGCCGAACACCTTGTCGATGTCGGCGTCGATTTCCTTGTCGTTGCGCGTGTAGGCGCCCATCTGCAGGTTTTCGGTGATGGTCATGCGGGTGAAGGTGCCGCGACCTTCCGGGATCATCACCAGCCCCTGCTTGGCCAGATCCCAGGCGCCCTGCCCTTTGAGACTCTTGCCGAGGTACTTCACGTCGCCGTCGGCGATCGGCTGGATGCCGGTGATCGCCTTCAGCGACGTGGTCTTGCCGGCGCCGTTCGCCCCGATCAGGCTGACCAGCTCACCTTCGCGGACTTCGAAGGTCACGCCCTTGACCGCCTGGATGCCGCCATACGCGACCTTCAGGTTCTCGATGCTCAGCAGGACTTGGCCGCTGCCGCTGCCGGCTGTGTGGTTCGTTGCGCTTGCCATGGGATGGAGGTGTCCTGCTGCGTTCAATGGGCCTTGTGACCGCTGCCCAGGTAGGCCTCGATCACCTTCTCGTTCTTCTGCACCTCGGCGGGCGTGCCCTCGGCGATCTGCTTGCCGTAGTCGAGCACGGTCAGCCGGTCGCACAGCCCCATCACCAGCTTCACGTCGTGCTCGATGATGAGGATGGTGCGGCCGTCGCGGCGGATCTGGTCGATCAGCTCGCGCAGCACGACTTTCTCCGTCGCGTTCATGCCGGCGGCGGGCTCGTCCAGCGCGATCAGCTTGGGGTCGGTGGCCAGCGCACGGGCGATCTCCAGCCGCCGCTGGTCGCCGTAGGACAGCGTGCGGGCCTTGTAGTCGGCGAACTTGCCGATGCCGACGTAGTCCAGCAGCTCCTGTGCGCGCTCGGCGATGGCCTTTTCCTCGGCCTGGAAGGCGGGCGTGCGGAAGATGGCGCCGATCAGGCCGGAGTGCGTGCGCACATGGCGGCCGACCATCACGTTCTCCAGCGCCGTCATCTCGGGGAAAAGCCGGATGTTCTGGAAGGTGCGGGCGATGCCGGCGGCGGCGACTTCATGCACCGCGGTTGGCGTGTAGGGGGCGCCGCCGAGGTGGAAGGTGCCGCCGTCCGGGGTGTACAGGCCGGTGATGACGTTGAAGAAGGTGGTCTTGCCGGCGCCGTTCGGGCCGATCAGTCCGTAGACCTGGCCCTTGTGGAT
The DNA here is from genome assembly GCA_013299055.1 of Sphaerotilus sp. GTDB lineage: Bacteria > Pseudomonadota > Gammaproteobacteria > Burkholderiales > Burkholderiaceae_C > Sphaerotilus. The sequence goes on along the minus strand of JAAFKB010000021.1, from coordinate 24,603 downwards.
GGTGATGCCCACGTCCGAGAGGGCTTGCAGGCCGCCGAAGCGCTTGGAGACGCCCTTGACTTCGAGGACGATGTCCGCTGTGTTCTTGCTCATGGTTGGTGCTCCGGGGGACTTCGCTTCACTTGGCTGCCGGGGCGGCCTTGCCATGCTCGGGGGCGGGCCACAGACCCCGCTGGCGCACCAGCATGATCGTGATCATCGCCAGCGCGATCAGCAACTGGCGCAGGATGGCCGCGTCCAGCCGCCCGCCCGTCATCGCCTGGATGTCACCGGCGACATAGCGCAGCACTTCCGGCAGCGCGGCCAGCAGCAAGGCCCCGAGGATCACGCCGGGGATGTGCCCGATGCCGCCCAGCACCACCATCGCCACGATCATCACCGACTCGGCCAGCGTGAACGACTCGGGCGAGATGAAGCCCTGGAAGGAGGCGAACATGGCGCCCGACACCCCGCCGAACGTCGCGCCCATGCCGAAGGCCATGAGCTTGAGGTTGCGGGTGTTCAGGCCCATCGCCTTGGCCGCGATCTCGTCCTCGCGGATGGCCATCCAGGCGCGGCCGATGCGCGACACCTCCAGCCGGTGGCTGATGATGACGGTGAAGATCACCAGCACCAGGAACAGGTAGTAGTACAGCGTGACCGACGGGAAGCTGTGACCGAAGAGTGTGAAGGGCTTGCCGAAGCTGAAGCCGAACAGGTTCATCGGGTCGATCTGGCTGATGCCGCGCGGGCCGTTGGTGATGTTGACCGGGTGTTCGAGGTTGTTCATGAACACGCGGATGATCTCGCCGAAGCCCAGCGTCACGATGGCCAGGTAGTCGCCGCGCAACTTGAGCGTGGGCGCCCCCAGCACCATGCCGCAGACCGCCGCCACGGCCGCCGCCAAGGGCACCACCGCCCAGATCGGGAAATGCAACCCGTCCGGAAACATCGCCTTGAGGGACTCGAAGTTGTCGGTCAGGTGCGGCGAGGCGAGCAGCGCGTAGAGGTAGGCACCCACCGCGTAGAACGCGACATAGCCCAGGTCGAGCAAACCAGCATAGCCCACCACGATGTTCAGCCCGAGGGCGAGCATCACGTACAGCAGGGCCAGCGCCATGATGCGTACCCAGCCTTGGCCGAACTGCGCGGCGAACAGCGGCAGCGCCAGCAGCACGACCGCGGCCAGTGCGAACACCACCAGTTGCTTGGTCTTGTTCATGGATTGGAAGATTTGCATGGGAGTGTCTCCTCGGGCGTCAGGCGCGGTCGGCCACACGTTCGCCCATCAGGCCGGACGGTCGCACGGTGAGCACCAGGATGAGGACGAGGAAGGCAAAGATTTCGACGTAGTGGCTGCCGAAGAGGCCACCGGTCAGGTCGCCGAGGTAGCCCGCACCAATGGCCTCGATCAGCCCCAGCAGCACGCCGCCGACCATCGCCCCGGCCAGGTTGCCGATGCCGCCGAACACCGCGGCGGTGAACGCCTTCAGGCCCGGCATGAAGCCCATGGTGTGCTGCAGCGTGCCATAGTTGGCTGCCCACATGATGCCGGCGATGGCCGCCAGTGCCGCACCGATGACGAAGGTGGCGCTGATGATGTGGTCAGGCCGAACACCCATCAGACCGGCGACACGCGGGTTCTCGGCGGTGGCGCGCATGGCACGGCCGAGCTTGGTCGTGTTCACCAGCCACAGCAGCCCCGCCAGCACCGCCGCCGTGATGACCAGGATCAGGATCTGCGTGATGGTGATGACCGGCCCCTCCTCCCAGAGGAAGAACACCTCGACCGGCAGGAGCTGCGGGTAGGGCTTGGGGTTCGGCTTCCAGATGATCATGGCCATGGTCTGCAGCAGCAGGCTCATGCCCATGGCGGTGATCAGCGGGGCCAGGCGCGGGGCGTTGCGCAGCGGCCGGTACGCGATCTTCTCGATGGCGTAGTTGAGCAAGGAGCAGACGATGATCGCCGCAACCGCCGAGATCAGCATGATGAGCCAGCCCGGCAAGGTCGAACCCGCCTCCTGGAAGGCGATCGCCACGGTCCAGCTGACCATGGCGCCCACCATGAGCACCTCGCCGTGGGCGAAGTTGATCAGGCTGATGATGCCGTAGACCATCGTGTAGCCCAGTGCGACGAGGGCATACATGCTCCCGAGCACCAGACCGTTGATGATCTGCTGTACAAAAATGTCCATTCCAAGCTCTCCTGTGACCGCTGCTGCGCCATGCTGCAAGGCCCGTGCCAGGACAGGATGTGACTTCTTGCCGCCGCATTGCGCACGCCGATTCTAGGTGGGCGCCCAGCACCGACGGATGCGCGTTTGCGCTAGGAACAGCGTGGAACAGCCGGGAATGCGCGGCGATTCAGCGGTTTTTCGGGGCTTCTTCGTCGAGTTGGCGCAACTGGGCCAGCTTCTCGCCGATGCGGATTTCCAGCCCGCGGGCCACGGGGGCGTAGAAGCGCGGGGCGGGGTCGCGGTCGTGCGGAAAATCCGGGAAATACTGCTCGCCAGACGGATATCCGTCCGCTGCGTCATGGGCGTAGCGGTAATCCCGACCGTAGTCGAGATCCTTCATCAGCTGGGTCGGGGCATTGCGCAGGTGCAGCGGCACCGGGCGCGAACCGTCCTGCTGCACGAAGGCGCGCGCGGCCTTCCACGCCGTGTAGACCGCGTTCGACTTGGGCGCCACGGCGAGGTAGACGACGGCCTGGGCCAGCGCGAGTTCGCCCTCGGGAGAACCGAGCCGCTCGTAGGTTTCGCTGGCATCGAGCGCCAGCCGCAGCGCCCGCGGATCGGCCAGCCCGATGTCCTCGCTGGCCATGCGCACCAGCCGCCGGGCGATGTAGCGCGGATCGACGCCGCCATCGACCATGCGCGCGAACCAGTACAGCGCCGCATCCGGGTTGCTGCCGCGCACCGACTTGTGCAGCGCGGAGATCGTGTCGTAGAACTGCTCGCCGCCCTTGTCGTAGCGGCGCAGTTGCGCGCCGAGGCTGCGCTCCAGCGCGGCTTCGTCGATCACGGTGGCCGCACCGACCATCCGCACCACGTTCTCGTAGGTGTTGAGCAAGCGCCGTGCATCGCCGTCCGCGTAGGCGATCAGGCGCTGGGTGGCTTCGGCGGTGGGCTCGGCCGCCTGGAGCGCCGCCCGCGCCGTGGCCAGCAGCGCGAGCAGGTCGTCCTCGGACAGCGGCTGCAGCACATGCACCGTCGCCCGCGACAGCAGCGCCGAGTTGACCTCGAAGGACGGGTTCTCGGTGGTCGCGCCGATGAAGGTGAACAGGCCCGACTCGACGTGCGGGAGGAAGGCGTCCTGCTGCGCCTTGTTGAAGCGGTGGACTTCATCGACGAACACGATGCAGCGCCGCCCCTGCGCCTGCGTCACCCGCGCTTGCTCGACGGCGTCGCGGATGTCCTTCACGCCGCCCAGCACGGCCGAGATCTGCACGAAGCGGCTGTCGAAGGCGTCGGCCATCAAGCGGGCCAGCGTCGTCTTGCCCACGCCCGGCGGTCCCCACAGGATCATCGAATGCGGCCGGCCTGACTCGAACGCCACCCGCACCGGCTTGCCCGGCCCGAGCAGGTCGCGCTGGCCGATCACGTCATCCAGGTGGCGTGGACGCAGGCGTTCGGCGAGCGGGGCATCCGCGCTTGGCGCAGCCACCGGGACAGCATCCGGCAGCGTGCCAGACGCTTCGCCAAACAGGTCTGGGCTCGTCGGGGTCACTGCTGCAGCACGTCGGCACCCGCAGGCGCAGTGAACTTGAAGCGCGTCGGTGCCAGCATCACGTTCGGCTCGAAGCGGCTGAAGTCGAGCCGCGAACGCTGGCCCAGCGCGTCCACCAGTTCGATCGCCGCGAGATCCTTGCCGCGGAAACCCACGCGCAACTGGCGGATCTGGCCTTCCTTGGCCTTGGGCTGGGCCTGCACCCATTGCAAGCCGCCCGCGTCCGCATCGGCCTGCAGCGTGAAATCCCGGTCGAGGTTGCCACCGGCCAGCAGCGCCGCCGGGGTCGCCCCCAGCACCTGGTCGAAGGCGCGCACCGTCACCTGGTTGAGGTCCACGTCGTAGAGCCAGACCTTCTGCCCATCGGCGACGATCTGCTGCTCGTAGGGCTTGGTGTAGTCGAAGCGGAAACGGTTGGGTCGCTGGAACTCGAACTCGCCGCTGGTGGTCTTCTTCTTCGCGCCGTCCGGCGCCGTGACCACCTGCGTGAACGGCGAGCGACCGGACTGCACCGTCTGCACGAAGCTGCGCAGCGCGTCCACCGCGTCGGCGCGGGCCAGCACGGGACTGAGCACCGCCAGCGCCAGCACTGCACCCCGCAGCACAGCCTTCGGGGACGTCGGGAAGTGGTTCAGCAGCATCATTCGTTGTTGCGGGCCGGGACGAGGAGGTCGCGGTTGCCGTTGGTGGACATGCTCGATACGAGTCCGGATTGCTCCATTTGTTCCAGCAAACGGGCCGCGCGGTTGTAGCCGATGCGCAAATGGCGCTGCACCAGCGAGATCGACGCCTTGCGGTTCTGCAGCACGACGGCCACGGCCTGGTCGTACATCGGGTCGGCTTCGGCGTCTCCACCACCGCCTTCGGCGTTGGTGTCGTTGCCGCCGTCGCCATCGAGCACGCCGCCTTCGAGGATGCCTTCGATGTAGTTCGGCTCGCCCTGCGACTTCAGGTATTCGACGACCCGATGCACCTCGTCATCGCTGACAAACGCACCATGCACGCGGATCGGCACGCCCGAACCCGGCGACAGGTACAGCATGTCGCCCTGCCCCAGCAAGGCTTCGGCGCCCATCTGGTCGAGGATGGTGCGGCTGTCGATCTTGCTGGAGACCTGGAAGCTGAGCCGGGTCGGGATGTTGGCCTTGATGAGACCGGTGATGACATCGACCGACGGGCGCTGCGTGGCCAGGATCAGGTGGATACCAGCGGCGCGGGCCTTCTGGGCCAGCCGGGCGATGAGTTCCTCGATCTTCTTGCCGACCACCATCATCAGGTCGGCCAGCTCGTCGATCACCACCACGATGTGCGGCAGGCGATCGAGCGGCTCGGGCTCCTCCGGGGTCAAGCTGAACGGGTTGGGGATCAGCTCCTCGCGGGCGGTGGCGTCGTCGATCTTCTTGTTGTAGCCGGCGAGGTTGCGCACGCCCATCTTGCTGAGCAGCTTGTAGCGCCGCTCCATCTCGGCCACGCACCAGTTGAGCGCGTTCGACGCCTGCTTCATGTCGGTGACGACCGGTGCGAGCAGGTGCGGGATGCCCTCGTAGACGCTCATTTCCAGCATCTTCGGGTCGATCAGGATCAGCCGCACATCCCGCGCATCGGCCTTGTAGAGCAGCGACAGGATCATGCTGTTGATGCCCACCGACTTGCCGGAGCCGGTCGTGCCGGCCACCAGACAGTGCGGCATCTTGGCCAGATCGGCGACGAAGGGCTGGCCGACGATGTCCTTGCCGAAGCCGAGGGTCAGCAACGAGGCGGCGTTGGTGTAGACCGGCGCGCCCAGCACCTCGGACAGCCGGATGATCTGGCGCTTGGCGTTGGGCAGCTCCAGCGCCATGCAGTTGCGGCCCGGAATCGTCTCGACCACGCGGATCGACACGAGGCTGAGCGAGCGGGCCAGGTCCTTGGCGAGGTTGACGATCTGCGAGCCTTTGACGCCGGTGGCTGGCTCGATCTCGAAGCGCGTGATCACCGGGCCGGGCATGGCGGCGATGACCTGCACCTCCACGCCGAAGTCCGCGAGCTTGCGCTCGATCTGGCGGCTGGTGGCCTCCAGGTGTTCGGGCGTGGCGGTCTCGGTGGCGACGGTGGCGCGGTCGAGCAGGCTGACCTGCGGCAGGTGGGCCGGGCCGTCGAGCGGGGGCAGTGGTGCAAGCACTGGTGGTGCTGACGGCGTCGCCAGCGGCAGTGGCGGCGGCGGTGCAGCACGCACGGGCGCTGGCATCGGTGCAGCAGCCGGTGCCGGGACCAGCGGTGTGGCGCGGACCACCGGCATCGGCAGTCCCTCGTCCCACGGCGCCACCACCAGCGGCGGCAGGCTGTCCGGCACCGTGTCCACGAAATCGGGTTCGTAGGTGGTTGCGCGCGTGCCGCCGGGGGCGACCTGCAGCACGCCGGGCAGGGTCTCGGCGTCGAACACCGGCTCGACACTGGGCGGGGGCGCCAGCTTTTCCTTCTTCTTGCGACCGGCCTGGGCCAGCGGCGTCGGGGTGTCCAGGGTGATCGGCGCGGTCGGGGTGTCCAGCGGTGCCGGGGCAGTCACCGCCACGGCGTCGCGCTCGCGGGACATCTGCCGCTGCATCTGCACCTGTGCCTCGGCACCGATGCGCTTGTCTTCCGCCTCCTTGCGGTAGAGCTGGTACCGCTCGCGCCAGCCGTCGAACCACCCGCCGATGCGCTCGGCCAAGCCCAGCCACGAGAAACGGAAGGCCCAGGCCAGCGCCAGCAGCAGCACGACAATCCACAGCACCCCGCTGCCGACAAACCCCAGCAGCCGCATGCTCGACGGCCCGAGCACAGCGCCCAGCACGCCGCCAGCATGGGCACCCGCCACCTGCCCCTCGAACTGGTACAGCCGCGTCCACTCCAGCGCGGCACTGGCCATCAGCAGCAGCGCCAGACCCACCCAGGTCAGCCACTGCGGGCGCCAATGCACCGGACCCACCGGATCGACCGGCGCCAGATCGGCCCGCAGCAGACGCGCCACCACCGACAGCCAGGCCCGCGCACCAAACAGCAGACCCCACCACGCAGACAACCCGAAGAGCACGAACGACAGGTCCGACGCCCAGGCACCGGCCACGCCGACGTGGTTGCGCAGGCGCTGGCCATCGCCGGAGGTGGAAAATGCCGCATCGCCGGGGTGGTGGCTGAGCATGGCGAGCACCCACAGCAGCAACAAGGTGCCGCCCAGCGTGATCCCCACCTGGAGGCGCCAGCGGGGGGTGGGAGGGGAGGAGGTGGCCGGGGCCTGCGGGGCAGGCGTCTGGGCGGATGCTGAACTGCGCAGCGAACCGAGCGGATAGGTCATGCCGGCATTGTCCGCGATCCGCAGAAACGGCAAAGCCGCCATGTGGCATGGCGGCTTTGCGTTAACCGAAGCACCCGGAGATGCCTGGCCGAAGGGCTTACTGGGTGGCCAGACGCTCGGTCAGCACGACCCAGCCGTTTTCCTGCGTCTCGATCAGGCCGCGCTCTTCCAGATCCTTCATCACGCGGCTGACCATCTCGCGGGACGCGCCCACGACCTTGGCCAGATCCTGGCGCGAGACCTTGCTGCGGATCACGCGGCGGCCTTCGTCGTCCTCGGCCATGTCCAGCAGCGCACGCGCCACGCGGCCATACACGTCCAGCAGCGCGAGCGACTCGATCTGGCGGTCGGCATTGCGCAGGCGGGCCACAAGACCCCGCAGGATCGCGTAGGACAGGCTGGAGTTGTCGGGCAGACAGGTCGCGAACTCGCCACGGCCCAGCACCAGCACGTCGGTCTGGACCTCGGCACGCACGGTGGCCGAATGCGGCTCGTTGTCGATCAGGCTCATCTCGCCGAGGTAGTCACCGGCTTCGAGCACCGCCAGGATCACCTCGCGACCGCGGGTGTCGGACGTGATGACGCGGGCGCGACCGCTCAACAGGATGAACAGGGCATCCGACTTGCGGCCTTGCTCGACGATGATCTCGCCACGGCGGTAGCGGCGCTTGACCACGCCGTCGGCGATGGTCTGCGCCTGCTCCACGGTCAGCATCGAGAAAAGAGGAACCCGTCGAATCAGGTCCAGGTTTGAGAGCATGGCCATGGGGCTACTCCTGCTTGTTGGTGTCTGGCGTTGTCTTGGAAAGCGGGACATGGCGAAGGGACAGGCAAGAACCGCTAAGCTTCGCGCTGCACCATGTCACGACATGCCCATTGCGCCGCGACTCTAACCGAAGCGTCACCCCGTTGAACAGCGCGGCGACCCCGAAATGAAACTGCACGCAGCCACGCAAACCGACTCCGCACCCCATGAGCAGCACTTCCACGCACGCCCAACTCCTCATCCTCGGCTCCGGTCCTGCCGGCTACACGGCCGCCATCTACGCCGCCCGTGCCAACCTCAAGCCCATGCTGGTCACGGGCATGGCGCAAGGCGGACAGCTCATGACCACCACCGAAGTGGACAACTGGCCCGCCGACGTGATGGGCGTGCAAGGCCCGGAGCTGATGCAGCGATTCCAGCAGCACGCCGAACGCTTCAACACCACGATGGTGTACGACCACATCCACACGGTGGATTTCTCGCGGCGGCCCTTCGTGCTGACCGGTGACTCCGGAACCTACACCTGTGACGCGCTGGTGATTGCCACGGGTGCCAGTGCCAAGTACATCGGCCTGCCCTCGGAAGAGGCGTTCATGGGCCGCGGCGTCAGCGGTTGCGCGACCTGCGACGGCTTCTTCTACCGGAGCCAGGAGGTCTGTGTGGTCGGTGGCGGCAACACGGCTGTCGAAGAAGCGTTGTACCTTTCGAACATCGCCAGCAAGGTCCACCTGATCCACCGGCGCGACAAGTTCCGGGCCGAGGCCATCCTCATCGACAAGCTCCACGAGAAGGTCGCCGCCGGAAAAATGGAGTTACATCTGTTTCAGACTCTGGACGAAGTTCTGGGCGACACCAGCGGTGTCACGGGCGTGCGCTTGAAGCACACGGACGGCAGCACGCAGGATCTGGCGGTCAAGGGCTGCTTCATCGCCATCGGCCACCAGCCCAACACGGACATCTTCAAGAACCAGCTGGAGATGAAGGACGGCTACATCGTCACCCGCTCCGGCCTGAACGGGCTGGCCACCATGACCAGCGTGCCGGGTGTCTTCGCCGCAGGCGACGTGCAGGACCACGTCTACCGCCAGGCCATCACCAGCGCCGGCACGGGCTGCATGGCCGCGCTCGACGCCCAGCGTTTCCTGGAGCAGAACCCGCCCGCTGGCACCTGACCACGCGCATTGGCGGGGGCGTCGATTTCCGTTCTATAATCGACGTTTTGCCGCCAAGAGACCCGTCATGCCAAGTGGCTTGGCGGAGGGGCGACCACCAGACCGGGCACCACAAGTGCCGAACAAATCCAGGCGGGTCTGCTCTGGTTGCTGTAACCATCGCATCGGAGAAGCGTCATGGCACGCGTCTGTCAAGTCACGGGTAAAGGCCCGATGACCGGGAACAATGTTTCCCACGCCAACAACAAAACCAAGCGCCGCTGGCTGCCCAACCTGCAGTACCGCCGCTTCTGGGTCGAGAGCGAAAACCGCTGGATTCGCCTGCGCATCTCCAACGCTGCGCTGCGACTGATCGACAAGAAGGGCATCGACGTGGTCCTCGCCGACCTGCGTGCCCGCGGCGAACTGTAATCGGAGACTGACACCATGGCAGCCAAAGGCGGACGCGAAAAGATCAAGCTGGAATCCACTGCGGGGACCGGCCATTTCTACACCACGGACAAGAACAAGAAGACGACGCCCGGAAAGCTCGAATTCATGAAGTTCGATCCGAAGGCACGCAAGCACGTGCTGTACAAGGAAATCAAGCTGCGCTGATCGGCACGCCGACCAGAGCGTCTTGCTCCTCGAAAACCCGCTCAGGCTTGCCCTGCAGCGGGTTTTTTCTTGCCATCCGCCGAACACCCCCGACCATCCCCCAAAAGGTGGCCCCCTCCAGCGTGATGGACTGCACACCCGCTTCGCCCTAGATTGGTTCCCCAGACCATCGACGACCGGGGAGCGCACCAGATGAAGTTGAAGCGGACGCTGCGGTATTGGCAACACGGCACCACCGCCACCGTGGCGTGGCTGCTCGGGAGCGGAGCCGGCCCGGCCTGGGGCCAGTCGATCGACACTTCGATGGCGCGGGCCGTGGTGGACCAGCCCTTGTCGATGACGGTGCTGGTGCGCGCCTTCGACGTGCCTGGCAGCCGGATCACGCCGGACTGCCTGCAGGTACGCCTCCAGCAAGGCGAATCGGGCGAGGCGATCACGCCGCTGCGGCTGCGCACGGTGCCGAGTGGCGAGGATGGGCGCGTGGCCGTCCACATCAGCAGCCCGCAGTCCGTCACGGACACGGTGCTCCTCGGTCAGCTCAGCCTGCAGTGCGGCGCGGACTACCACCGGGATTTCACCGTGCTGGTCGATCCTCCGGCCGCTGCTGGATCTGCAGCACGACCCGCCAGAACCATCCAGGCCGTGCGTCCTGCCGGGCCGCCGTCCCACCCTGCGACCACGCCGCCCTCCAGCATCACCCGGTCGGTTCCCTGGAACGACGACGGGCAGCACCAGCGTCTGGTCAGCGCCATCGTCGCCGCACTCGTGCCGCTGCACGTCGCCCGTCCGGCCTCGTCACCTGCTGCAGACAACGTCACGGCGGTCGCACATCACCCTTGGCAAGACTTGCGCGAAGAGCAACGCCTGACCCGCGCCAGTCTGGCCGCACTCACCGCCCGCCTCGAACGCACCGAGCGCGAAGGGTGGCGCGATGCACTGCTGGTACTGGGCACGGTGCTGGGGCTGTCGATCGCGCTGCTGGCCGCCCGTCTGGTGCGCGAAGGGCTGCTGCCACGGCTGGAGACGCGGCCACCGGCCCCGCACACTCGACGCGGAACCGACGACGTCGGGTTCAACGCCAGTGCAGCCGCCTCGGCGCCGACCACTCCAGCCCTGCACGCGGCCGGCGGGCCACCCAACGCTGACCATCCCAGCACCGTCGACTGGATTCCACCGGAGACGCCCACCACGGATGAAATCCGCACCCGCACCCGCTGGCCGGACGCAGATTTCGGCCACCCCAGCCTGGACAGCACCACGGCCAGCCGGGAACTGCTCCAGGAACTGGAGCCACATGTCGGCGACTCCCCGGTCGGCGTGGCCGTGGTGCTGGAGCAGCGGCTGCAGGCACTGCCGGGCAAATGCCCGTGGATCCTGCTGCGGCTGCTGGCGCTCTACCAGCACATGGGACAGCCCTGGAACCATGAGCGGGTCGCCGCACAGCTGCAGACCCTCTACAACGTGCGCATTCCGGACATGGGAGAGGCTGCTGCTGTCGGCCTGGACCTGGACGCCTACCCGGACACGCTGGAGCGAATCGTCCAGAGCTGGCCCCAGGACACGGCGGAGGAGACAGTGAACGGCCTGCTGCTGCAACCCACGATCGTCGAGGTGCTGGACTTGCCTGCCTTCGAGACGGCGTTGCTGCTGCACGACCTCCTGCGCCAGCGCCGCAACCTGTGGCGCACTGCCGTCGACGGCAGTGCGCTCCCGCCGCCCTGCCCTGGGCCATCGACGGTACAGGGTCACGACCGGCTGATGGAGCTGCTGGCGGCCTGACTCAGGCGTGGGCGCTGCGCAGGGTGCGGGCGAAGTCCTGCAGTGCGGCGATGCCGCTGTTCTCGGCGCGCTGGCACCAGCCCTGCAGCTCCACCACCAGCTGCTCGCCGGAGACGTTGGTGCGGGTCCACAGCTGGCGCAGCTCCTCGCGCATGGTGACGAGCTTGGTCAGTGCCGGGCTCTGGTCACACACCTTGGCGACGATGGCCTTCACCTCGGCAGGGATCTTCTGGTCATCGCGGTGCAGCCAGCGTTGCGCCAGCCGCATCTCGTTCCAGCGCTCGGTGTTCTGCGCGCCCTGCTGCTTCAGGCGGTCCAGCTCGTCGGCGCACGCCTTGCGCAGATTGGCCGCGTACTGGGCCATGACCTCGTAACGGTTGGCGATCAGGGCCTCCAGCGTCTGGCTGTCGGCGACGGGACGCACGGCGCCGAGCTTGAGTTGCGGGGCGGTCTTGCGCACCTTGGCCAGCCCCAGCATCTCCAGCACCCGGATGTAGCCCCACCCGATGTCGAACTCGAAGGGCTTGACCGACAGCTTGGCCGAGGTCGGGAAGGTATGGTGGTTGTTGTGCAGCTCTTCGCCGCCGATCCAGATGCCCCAGGGCGAGATGTTGGTGGACGCATCCGCTGCCTCGAAGTTGCGGTAGCCCCACCAGTGGCCCAGGCCGTTGATGATGCCGGCCGCATGCACCGGGCTCCACAGCATCTGCACCGCCCAGACCGTCAGCCCGAGCGCACCGAACAGCAGCACGTTGACCACCAGCATCAGCGACACGCCCAGCTTGGAGCGGCCGGTGTAGATGTGGCGCTCCAGCCAGTCGTCGGGCGTGTTGTGGCCGAACTTCTTCAGCGTTTCCTCGACCTTGGCCTCGGCGCGGTACAGCTCGCTGCCACGCAGCAGCACGGTCTTGATGCCGTGGGCGACCGGACTGTGCGGGTCATCGACGGTCTCGCACTTGGCGTGGTGCTTGCGGTGGATGGCCACCCATTCCTTCGTGACCATGCCCGAGGTCATCCACAGCCAGAAGCGGAAGAAGTGCGACGGGATCGGGTGCAGGTCGAGCGAGCGGTGGGCCTGGCTGCGGTGCAGGAAGACGGTGATGGCGACGATCGTGATGTGGGTCATCACCAGCGTGGCCACGACCACCTGCCACGGGCTTGCACGCAGCAGACCATGGGCCAGCCAGTCCACCAGGACCGACCAGATCGTCGAGAGTTCGGGCATTGAATGCTTTCAGAGGCGGGCAAGAAGGGTGAAACATTCTAGACGTTTCACCCCATTCCCTGAAACCGGGAATTTGCCCGACATGCCCCCCTAAACGCGCCAATGGCCGACGATTGCGCCCGTTCAAGGGCCAAAGGCGTCAGCAGCAGTTCAGCGACGGCGCCAGACCGCCGCGAAGAAGCCGTCCGTGCCATGGCGGTGCGGCCACAGGCGCAGGTAGTGGTTGCGGCACAGCGACTCGGCCTGCTCGACCTTCTGGCGCGCCAGCACCTCGGCCGCGTCCAGCAGCTCGAAGTCGGGGTGCGCTGCGCTGAACGCCTGTGCGATGGCCTCGTTCTCGTCGTCCAGCAGGCTGCAGGTGGCGTAGACGAGCTGGCCGCCCGACTTCACCAGCCGCGCGGCGCTGTCCAGGATGGCGCGCTGCTTGACCGTCAGCTCCGCCACGCCTTCCGGGGTCTGGCGCCACTTCAGGTCCGGGTTGCGGCGCAGCGTGCCCAGGCCCGAGCAGGGCGCATCCACCAGCACGCGGTCGATCTTGCCGGACAGTCGCTTGACGCGCTCGTCGCGCTCGTGCGAGATGCCGGCCGGGTAGACATTGGACAGCCCGCTGCGCGCCAGACGCGGCTTGAGCGCGGCCAGGCGGTGGGCGGAGACGTCGAAGGCGTAGAGGCGGCCGGTGCTGCGCATCATCGCGCCGAGGGCCAGCGTCTTGCCCCCCGCACCGGCGCAGAAGTCCACCACCATCTCGCCACGCCTGGCCTCGGTGAGCAGCGCCAGCAGCTGGCTGCCCTCGTCCTGCACCTCGACCTCGCCACGCTTGAAGCACTCGGTCAGGTTCAGCGTCGGCTTGCCACGCGCGCGCAGACCCGTCGGCGAGTACGGGGTCGGCTCGGTCAGGATGCCCTCTTCGGCCAGCGCGGCCTGGGCGGCCTCGCGCTTGGTGAGCTGGGTGTTGACGCGCAGGTCGAGCCCGGCCGAGGTGGACAGGCTCTCCACCAGCGGCCAGAAGTCGTTGCCCATCTCCTTCTTGAGCGCCTCGGCCAGCCAGTCAGGCAGGTTGTGGCGCAGGTTCTCGGACTGACTCTTCAGGCTCAGCAGCTTGGCGGTGGCGGCCCATTTCTGCTCGGCTTCGGTGGTCGCGGCGCGCAGGTAGGCTTCGGTGCCGCGCCAGGCAAGGATGCTCAAGCGGCGCTCCAGCGCGCCCGTGCCGGACTTGGCCAGGTACTGCAGCCGCAGCCGCTCGCGCAGCACGGCGTAGACCGTCTCGGCCAGCGCGTGGCGCTCGCGAATGCCCAGCATCCGGTTGCGGCGGAAGAAGGCGGACACGACGGCATCGGTCGGGCTGGTGAAGCGCAGCACTTCATGCAACAACTCGTCGCACAGCGTGAAGAGGGCTTTGGGGGTCATCGTGAAAGTCCTCGGAGGCTCAGAGTGTGTGGAACAGCCACTGCGGCTCGTTCAGGGTGTGGTGGACCACGCCGTCGTCGCCCAGCACCAGCCGGTCCTCGACAAACCAGCGCACGGCACGCGGATAGATCTGGTGCTCGCACACCAGCACGCGCGCCGCCAGCGTCTCGGGCGTGTCCCCGGCCAGCACCGGCACCACGGCCTGCAGCACGATCGGGCCGTGGTCGAGTTCGGCGGTGACGAAATGCACCGTCGCGCCGACCACCTTGCAGCCGGTCTGCAGCGCACGCTGGTGCGTGTGCAGGCCGTCGAACGAGGGCAGCAGCGAGGGGTGGACGTTGAGCAGGCGGCCGGTGTAGCGGGCCACGAAGTCGGGTGTCAGGATGCGCATGAAACCGGCCAGCACGACCAGGTCGGGCTGGTGGCGATCGATCTCCTCGGCGAGGGCGGCATCGAAGGCGGCGCGGTCGGCGTGGACGCGGTGGTCGATCGACGCGGTGGCGATGCCGCGCTCGGCCGCCCAGGCCAGGCCACCCGCCGTCGGCCGGTTGCTGATGACCGCCACCACGGCCGCAGGCCAGCCTTGCACGGCGCAGGCACGGTGGATGGCTTCCATGTTGGAGCCACGGCCGGAAATCAGGATCACGATGCGTTTCATGGGTGCGGGAGTGTAGCGGCTGGCCGCAGCGCATGACAGGCGGACAAAAAACCGGCACAGTACGCCCGCCGACGGAGCCAGGCGTGATGGAACGCACACCACCGTGCCTGCCCGCCAGCACCCAACCCACAGACATTTTCAGGAGAACACCATGGGATTGCTCGATTCAGTGCTCGGCTCGGTCGTCAGCCAGGCGCTCGGAGGCGGCCAGCAAGGCGGCGGCGGACAAGCGGCGCTGATCCAGGCCGTCATCGGCATGCTGCTGGGCGGCAACAACCAGGGCGGCGGCGCCTCCGCCGGGGCGCTGGGCGGCCTGCTGGACCAGTTCCAGCGTGGTGGCCTGGGTGACGTGGCCTCGTCGTGGGTCTCCACCGGCCAGAACCTGCCCATCTCGGCCGACCAGCTCAGCAACGTGCTCGGCTCGGACGTGATCGGCCAGCTCGCCCGCAGCGCCGGCATGGACCAGGGCTCGGCCGCTGGCGCCCTGACCCAGATCCTGCCACAGCTGATCGACGGTCTGACCCCCAATGGCCAGGTGCCGCAGCAAGGCGCCGACCTCGGCAGCATGCTCCCGCAGATCCTGGGCGGACTGCTCGGCGGCCACCGCTGAGCCACACCCCCGCCGGGCCGCTCAAGCCCGGCGGCCAGAGGTCGATGCACCAGACGCGCCACTCCCGGCGACCCTGGTGTACCGACCCCATGGAACTCGCCACGCTGGTGCTCGTCTCTCGCGGGCCAGCCGCAGTGATTTCCTCGTGCGCGCCGCCGACGCTATGCTGCCCACCATGGCAGGCATCCACATCACCGACATCGAGGCAGCCATCAACTGGTGGCGCCAGCGACAACCCTCTCCCGACGGCGTGACGCTGGGTGCGCCGGTGCGCGTGCTGGCCGAGGTCTACGCGCACATGGTGTACTACCGCGAGGCCCTGTGCGACGCCCCCAGCCTGCCACCGGCTGCGCAGCGCGCCTGGCTCGACTGGTACGCCAGCACGCCCGACGCACCCTGCATCGCCATCTGCTCGACCACCCAGGGCGACGCGGTCTGCAAGGGCTGCGGGCGCACCTTCAGCGAGGTGCAGCACTGGCCCGCGATGGACCCCGTGGCCAAGCGTGCCGTCTGGCAGCGCATCACCCACGAGGGCACGGCCTGGCGCTTCAACCGCTACGCCGACCGGGTGCGCCCTGGCCCGACACCGCTGCCGTCACCGCCGTACAGGGCAGCGTGATCGCGAAGCAGCTGCCGCCGCCCCCGCGGGCCAGGCAGCGCACCGTGCCGCCGTGGCGTTCGGCGATCTGCCGCACCAGCGCCAGCCCGAGCCCGACACCCCCGGCCCGCTCGGCGTGGCCCGGCAGGCGAAAGAACGGCTCGAAGACCTGCTCGCGGTGGGCTTGCGGGACACCGGGGCCGCGGTCGCAGACCAGGATCTCGACCTGCTGCGCCCCCAGGCGGCGCACGCTGGCGTCCACCTCGTCGCCGCCGTAGCGGCGGGCGTTTTCCAGCAGGTTGCGCAGGGCGCGGCGCAGCAGCCGCTCCTCGGCCTCCACCACGACCGCGTCGCCCTCGGCGCCAGCGCCGACCCGCGCCGCCTCCTCCACCAGCAGTCCGAGCAGATCCACCGGCTCCAGCCGCAGTGGCATCTGGGCGTCGAGCCGGCTGGCCAGCAGCACCTCCTCGACCAGTCCGTCCAGCTCGCGGATGTCATGGTCGATCTCGCTGCGCAGGGCGTCCCGCTGTACCGCGTCCGCACCGTCCATCATCGCCACCGCCATCTTGAGCCGGGCCAGCGGCGAGCGCAGTTCATGGCTCGCGTTGGCCAGCAGCGCCCGGTTGGAGCGCACCAGATCCTCGATGCGCTGCGCCGCCTGGTTGAAGCTCAGCGCCACGGCCGCCACCTCGTCACGCCCGCCCGTGTCGACCCGGTGCGCAAGGTCGCCAGCGCCGAACTGCTCGACGCCGCGCTGCAAGGCCTCCAGCCGGCGCGTCAGGCGCCGCACCACCGGGTAGGCACCCGCCGTCACCGCCACGAACAGCGTGCCCAGCAGCCCGAACAGCACCGACACGTCATCGACCCAGCCCGGCTGCGGCCGCCACGGCTGCCAGTCCTGCCAGCCTTGAGGGCGAGGGGGAGCGTCGTGGTGCCGGTGACCCGACCCGCCGCCGGGCGGTCCCCCCCCACCCGGCCCGCCCCGCCCGGCCAGCACCCACAGCGTGCGCCCGTCGGCCAGCGGCACACGCGAGGCCACAGCCCCCTCGTTGGCGCGGTATTCCCCGACCTTGCGGGTGTAGAACGGCGACTCGGCCAGGCGCTGGCCGTCCGCAGCGTCCAGCGCCATGGGCATGCGCAGCCGGTGCGACCAGTCGAGCAGGGCCTGGCGCTGCTGCGCAGCGTCCGCAGTGGCCGGCGGCAGGCTGTTGACGAGCAAGGCGCTCAGGGCCAGCGTGCGCTCGGAGACGACCCCTTCGGTGCGGCCGCGCTCTGCTTGCGTGTGCTGGCGCACGAGCCACACGGCCAGCAGCGCGAACACCAGCAGCGCCACCACCACCGTGAGGTAGATGCGCAGGTAGAGCGTGCGCATGCCAGGCTCAGACCGCGTCGCCGTCCTGCTTGCGGGCGAAGACGTAGCCGGTGCCACGCACCGTCAGGATGCGGCGCGGGCTCTTGGGATCGTCCTCGATGGCGGCTCGGATGCGCGACATGTGGACGTCGATGCTGCGGTCGAAGGCGTCGATCGGGTGGCCGCGCAGGGCGTCCATGATCTGGTCGCGCGAGAGCACGCGGCCGGGGCTCTGTGCCATGACGTGCAGGATGTCGAACTGGTAGCTGGTCAGCTCGCAGACACGGCCGTCGATGCGCACCTGGCGGGCATTGACATCCACCTCCAGCCGCCCGAAGCGCAGCACCGCCCCGTCCGCAGCCGGTGCCGCCCGCCGCAGCAGCGCCTTGATGCGCGCCAGCAGCTCGCGCGGCTCGAAGGGCTTGGGCAGGTAGTCGTCGGCGCCGAGTTCGAGACCGATGATGCGGTCCATCGGCTCGCCCCGGGCAGTGAGCATCAGCAGGGGCAGGCTGCGCAGGCGCGGATCGGCGCGCAGCTCGCGCGTCAGGTCCAGGCCGTCGCCGTCCGGCAGCATCAGGTCCAGCACCAGCGCATCCAGCGGCTCGCGCTGGAGCTTGAGCCGGCCCTGGGCCAGATCACTCGCCACGCTGACGGCCAGACCTGCAGCTTGCAGGTAGTCCCGCACCATGCCGGTCAGGCGGGTGTCGTCGTCGATGAGGAGGATGCGGGCGGGCATGGAGAGCATGGCAGCAAAGTCGGCAGGGGCGGAGCGCATGGGATCACCAGAACGGCAAGGGGAGCAGACAGTCCCCGGATCGTCACGCTTGCGCGTCAGGCCGGCATGACGCGCCGGTAAAGAAGCGTGTCGCCCTCAGTCCACGCCGAGCAGGGTCTCGACCCGCTCGATCAGCTCGAACGGGCTGAAGGGCTTGACCAGATAGCCGTCGGCACCGGCTGCCTGTCCCGCCTCGATGTCGCCCGCCTGTCCGCGTGCGGTGAGCATGACCACCAGCGTGCCAGCCAGCGCCGGGTCGCGCTTGAGCCGCTCGCACACCTGGTAGCCGTCGAGGCCGCCCGGCATCATCACGTCCAGCAGCACGAGGTCGGGCTGCAGCGCCGCCGCCAGGGCCAGCGCACCGGCACCATCCACCGCATCGTGGACCTCGAACTCACCCAGCTCCAGCGTCATGCGGATGAGCTTGCGCAGATCCGGCTGGTCATCGACGATGAGGATGCGACGCGGTGTGTTCATCCTGTCAGGCTACAGCATCCACCGACAGGCTGCGGCCCATGCGCGCCATTTCCGACTCGACCCAGGCCCGCACGGCAATCGCCGGCGCCGGCTGGTGGACGACGCGCACGCGATCGGGCAGCCCGCCGCGCTCAGCGATCTGGTGCGGTGTCTGGGCGGTGATGGCCAGCACGCGCAGCTGGCTGTAGTCGCTCAGCGACGACAGGGTCAACAGCATGGCGTAGCCGTCGATGTCGGGCATGGCCAGGTCCGTGACCAGCAGCTCCGGCACCTTGCGCCCCAGCTGCAGCAGCCCGGTGTAGCCGTTGTTGGCGCCGCGGATCGCCACCGCCGCACCCAGCGGGTGCAGCACCTCCTGCCACAGGTGGAGCTGGTCCACGCTGGAGGCGATCAGCAGCAAGTCCAGCGGCGCGTTGCCAGCCGCCGCCATCGACAGCGACGTCGGCGCAGCAGGGCGCAGGCCACTGCGGTGCGCCAGGGCCTCGACGGCCGACAGACGGATGCGCCGGTGGCCGCCCGGCGTACGCCCGGCGGGCAGGGTTCCCGCTTCGACCCAGAGCTGGACCGTGCGCAGCGACACGCCCAGGCGCTGGGCGGCCTCGCGGGTGGTCAACAATGGATCCATCGGATCTTGAGCAAAATGGGGACGGGACATGGCAGGGGGCCCTCAAAAACACCTATCGGGCAGACCCGCCAGCGCTCGGCTGGCAAGTCTGCAGGTCTCCAGCACTTCGTTCTTTTTGGTGACGTGCTCCAGTCATCGGCACGCCACTTCCCCTGCTGTAGGATCGAATGTTTCAAAGTGTGACGTATTTCGCCACCCGATTACGAATTCCGCACCTCCAGTGTGATGGCAATTCGCCACAAGTCCCGCAGGTGCGGGACCAAATCGTACCAATGATCTTCCCATTCTGAACATGCGCACAGACTTTCGAGCAGAAACCACGGGCCACGACGAGGAAGAAGACACCGGTGGACTGCCCCCGCTGCCGGTCGGCACACGCAACTACATGACCCCGCAGGGCTGGCACATGCTGCGCAGCGAGCTGGTGCAACTGCTCGACGAAGAGCGTCCGAAGGTGGTGGAGACGGTGTCCTGGGCGGCCAGGAACGGCGACCGCTCGGAGAACGGCGATTACCTCTACGGCAAGAAGCGCCTGCGCGAGATCGACCGCCGCATCCGCTACCTCACGCGGCGCCTGGACATCGCCGAGGTGGCCGATCCTTCCGCGCACCACGGCAAGGACCAGATCTTCTTCGGCGCGACCGTGACCTACGCGGACGGCGACGGCGTCGAGCACACCATCACCATCAAGGGCATCGACGAGACGGACAACCTGGCGGGCGAGGTGAGCTGGGTGGCGCCGATCGCGCGCGCCCTGCTCAAGGCACGCGAGGGCGACGAGGTGGTGCTGCGGACACCGGGCGGCCTGCAGCGGCTGGAGGTGGTGGAGGTGCGCTACCCCGCACCCGTGCGCGCCTGATCAGGGCTTGACGCGCGCCACCCGCACCACCGACGGACAACGCCGCACCACGCGCAGCACGTCCGCCAGATGCTGCCGGTCGCGCACGGCCAGCGTGAGCTTCAGCTCGGAGGTCTCGCCGTCGCGGGTCGGGTCCATGTCGATGTGGGCGATGTCGGCCTCGGCCTGGCTGACGGCCTGCGCCACCTCGGCCAGCACGCCCTTGCCGTTGTGCAGCAGCACCGCCACCGCCGTGCGGAAGGTGCGCGCCGGCTGCTCGGCCCACTCCACGCCCAGCCAGCGTTCCGGATCGCGCTCGAAGTGGCGCTTGCCCACGGAGCAGTCGGCGGTGTGGACGGTCAGGCCCTCCCCGCGCCCGAGGTAGCCCACGATGTCGTCGCCGGGGATGGGCTGACAGCAGGTGGCGAGCTGGATGGTGGCGTTCTCGCTGCCGTCGATGACCACGGTGCCCTGGGTGGGCGCTTCCTGGTCGGTGGCGTAGCGGCCCATGCTGAGCGTGACCGCGTCCGGTCGGCGGCCCTGCTCGACCATCTTGCGCGCCAGCCGCTTGGCCACGATGACGGCGATCTTGCGGCCCAGGCCGATGTCGATGAGCAGCTCGCGCCGGTTGCGGTTGCCGCTCCAGCGCACCAGCGACTGCCACAGGGCAGCGTCGGCGTCGGTGAGGCTGGCGTCGTCGGTGCCGGGCAGCGCGAGGCCCTCGGTGCGCAGGGCCTGGGCCAGCAGCTTCAGGCCGAGGTCATAGGACTCCTCGGCCTCCATGTTCTTCAGGTAGTGGCGGATCTTGGAGCGCGCCTTGCCGGTACGCACGAAGTTGAGCCAGGCCGGATTGGGGCGGGCAGACGGCGCGGTGATGATCTCCACCACGTCGCCGGAATTCAGCTCGGTGCGCAGCGCGACGGGCTCGCCGTTGACCCGTGCCGCCACGCAGTGGTCGCCCACCCGCGAGTGGATGGCGTAGGCGAAGTCGACCGGCGTGGCGCCACGCGGCAGCGCCAGGATCTTGCTCTTGGGCGTGAAGAGGTAGATCGACTCGGGGAAGAGGTCGATCTTGACGTGCTCCAGGAACTCGGCCGAGTCGCGCGTTTCGCTCTGGATGTCCACCAGCGACTGCAGCCACATCGTGCCCAGGTGCTTGGTGTCCGGAGGTTCGCTGCCGCCGCCGGACTTGTACATCCAGTGCGCGGCGATCCCCGCTTCGGCCACGGCATGCATCGCGGCGGTGCGGATCTGGAACTCGACCGCCGTGCCGACCGGGCTGACCACCGTGGTGTGCAGCGACTGGTAGCCGTTGGCCTTGGGGATGGCGATGTAGTCCTTGAAGCGGCCCGGCACCGGCTTGTACAACTGGTGCAGCACGCCCAGCGCGAGGTAGCACTCCGGCAGCGTGGCCACCACCAGCCGGAAGCCGAACACGTCGCTGACCTGCGCGAAGCTGAGATGCTTCTCGCGCATCTTGGTGTAGATCGAGTGGACAGTCTTCTCGCGGCCGTAGACCTGCGCGGGAACTTCGGCCTGCATCAGCGACAGTTCCACCTCCTGGCGCACCCGCTCGACCATGTCGCGGCGGTGACCCCGTGCCTTGTCGACGGCGCGCGCAAGGGCCGCATGGCGCCAGGGCTGCAGATAGCTGAACGAGAGTTCCTGCAGCTCGCGGTAACACTGGTTCAGGCCGAGGCGGTGCGCGATCGGGGCATAGATCTCCAGCGTCTCGCGGGCAATGCGGCCGCGCTTGCTGTGCGCCATCGCCCCCATGGTGCGCATGTTGTGCATGCGGTCGGCCAGCTTGATCAGGATGACCCGCACGTCCCGCGCCATCGCCAGCAGCATCTTGCGGAAGGACTCGGCCTGCGACTCCTCGCGGGTCGAGAACTGCAGCTTGTCGAGCTTGGTCAGGCCGTCCACGATGTCGGCGGTGGGCGTGCCGAAACGCTCGACCAGCTCGACCTTGGTGACACCGCAATCCTCCATCGCATCGTGCATGAGCGCGGCCATGATCGCCTGCGCATCGAGCTTCCAGTCGGCACACAGACCGGCCACCGCGATGGGATGGGTGATGTAAGGCTCGCCACTGGCGCGGAACTGGCCGAGGTGGGCCTGGTCGGCGAAGCGGTAGGCCTCGCGCACGCGGCGGATGTCGGCTTCGTCGAGGTAGTCGAGCTTGGCGGTGAGCACGGCGAACGACGCCGCGCTGGCACCGTGGGCACCGGGCACCTGGTCGACCACCGGGCGGGGTGGCTTGGATGTCCTGGGGCGGGAACGGCTCCTGACCGCGGTGTCCGCCGGAGGCGCGGCGAGGTCGGTCAGGTCGGCGGGATCGCTGGGCTGGGTGTCCGGAAACGGAGCGGAATCGACCGCATCGGACTCGGACTCGGGCTTGCCCCCTCGTCTCCAGGACGAGAGGAACATGCGGCGCAGGACATCGGCTGTGCGGGACACCATGGATCGACTCTAGCGTGTCCAGCGGCTGGTCGGGCGGCGTGTGGCCGATGCCCGACAAGCCGTGGGTCAGAATCGTCTCAGGTCGGCACCTTGCGCAGCATCTCGATGCCGACCTGGCCGGCGGCGATCTCGCGCAGGGCGGTCACACCGGGCTTGTTCTTCGTTTCGACCTTGGGCGCATGGCCCTGGCTCAGCATGCGGGCGCGGTAGGTGGCAGCGAGCACCAGCTGGAAGCGGTTGGGGATCTTCTGCAGGCAGTCTTCGACAGTGATACGGGCCATGGTGGGATCGTTCTTCCGCAGGTGAGGAGTCGCTGAGAGGGCTCAGGACAGTTGAAGGGCGTCGAACACAGCCGGGCGGCTGAGACGCTGGGTCGAATATTTTAACCGCTGCGCGTGGACGATGGTCTTCAGATCGAACAAGGCCGTCTCGAACAGGGCATTGACGACGATGTAGTCGAAGTGCCGCGCCTGCGCCACCTCATGCCGGGCATTGACCATGCGCTGCGCGATGACCTCGGGCGTGTCCTCGCCGCGGCGGCACAGGCGGCGGTGCAGTTCCTCCCACGACGGCGGCAGGATGAAGATCAGCACGGCACTCGGGAAGATGCGCTTGATCTGCAGCGCGCCCTGGTAGTCGATCTCCAGCACCACGTCCTCGCCACCGTGCAGGCGCTGCTCGATGGCGTTGCGCGAGGTGCCGTAGCGGTTGCCGTGGACCTCGGCCCATTCGAAGAAGTCGCCCCGTGCGACCATGCCATCGAACTCGGGGCGGGAGACGAACCAGTACTCGCGGCCGTGTTCTTCCTGGCCACGGGGCGCACGGGTGGTGTGCGAGATGGACACCATCAACCGCGTGTCGATCTCCAGCAACGCCTTGACGAGGCTGGACTTGCCCGCACCCGACGGAGCGGCGACGACGTAGAGATTGCCGGGGTAGTCGGCAGGCGAAGATGTGGCAGATTGGGGCACGGCAGGCTCGCAGGGCAGTCGCTTGTGAAGCGACGGGCGTGCAATTGTCCCCGATGTGCGCAGACACAACGACAATACAGCCCGTGCGGCCCTGCCGCCGCAGCCACACCGTTCCAGCAGAACCTCCGGAGATTCGTGAATGACGACCCAGCAGCCGACCATCATCTACACCCTCACCGATGAAGCTCCCGCGCTAGCCACCTGCGCTTTCCTGCCGATCATCCGCACCTTCACCAGCCCGGCCGGCATCCAGATCCAGACCGCCGACATCTCGGTCGCCGCGCGTGTGCTGGCCGAGTTCCCGGAATACCTGACCGATCGCCAGAAGGTGCCCAACACGCTGGCCGAGCTGGGCAAGAAGACGCTGGAGCCGGACGCCAACATCATCAAGCTGCCCAACATCAGCGCCTCGGTCGCCCAGCTGGCGGCCTGCGTCAAGGAACTGCAGGCCAAGGGCTACGGCATCCCCGATTACCCCGAGAACCCGACCACCGACGAGCAGAAGGCCATCAAGGCGCGCTACGGCAAGTGCCTCGGCTCGGCCGTGAACCCGGTGCTGCGCGAAGGCAACTCCGACCGCCGCGCACCGAAGGCCGTCAAGGAATACGCCCGCAAGAACCCGCATTCGATGGGCGAGTGGAAGCAGTGGTCGCAGACCCATGTGTCGCACATGGAGCACGGCGACTTCTACCACGGCGAAAAGTCGCTGACGCTCGACCGCGCCCGCAACGTGAAGATGGAGCTGCTCACCGCCAGCGGCCAGACCCTCGTGCTCAAGCCGAAGGTCGCGCTGCAGGACAAGGAGATCATCGACTCGATGTTCATGAGCAAGAAGGCCTTGTGCGAGTTCTATGAGGCGGAACTCGAAGACTGCCGCAAGTCGGGCATCCTGTTCTCGCTGCACGTCAAGGCCACGATGATGAAGGTCTCGCACCCCATCGTCTTCGGCCACTGCGTCAAGATCTACTACAAGGAAGCCTTCGAGAAGCACGGCGCGCTGTTCGACCAGCTGGGCATCAATGTCAACAACGGCATGGTGAACCTGTACGACAAGATCAAGACGCTGCCGGAATCCAAGCGCGACGAGATCATCCGCGACCTGCACGCCTGCCAGGAGCACCGTCCGCGTCTGGCGATGGTGGACTCGGCCAAGGGCATCACCAACTTCCACTCGCCCAACGACATCATCGTGGACGCCTCGATGCCGGCGATGATGCGCCAGGGCGGCAAGATGTGGGGCGCCGACGGCAAGCAGTACGACAGCAAGTGC
>JAAFKB010000209.1 GCA_013299055.1 Sphaerotilus sp. | reverse complement strand
AGAAGGCGCGCTTCCGGGAGCTGGAGCACAGTTATGCGGCCAACCACCTCGGGCGGCTCAAGGACAACACCGCCGACAGCATCGAGACGAGTTCGCTGCACCTCGACCTGATCAGCGACCTGAAGCGGATCAACTCGCACATCTGCTCGATCGCGTATCCGATCCTGGAGCCGGCGGGGGCGCTGGCGAAGACGCGGTTGCGGCCGTCGCGGGTGGGGGGGCTGGACGACGTGCGGGGGTGAGGCGGGCACGGAGATCACCGCCCGGAGCGGATCAGAACCCAACCACCGTGACGACCGTTTGCAAGAAAAAATCCCGAGGAAACGACGCCTGCCCGCGCTCGTCGCGCATGTGCCAGATGATGCTCGCCGTCGGCTGATCAGAGAAACACATCCGCCCGCACCCGGAACCGCTGCGCCAGCCGCTTGGCCACCGCCTTGCTGACCTCGCGCCGGCCTTGCAGGATGTCGGAGATCCGGCCCTGCGGGGCGCAGTCGCTCAGATCCTCCTGACGCAGACCGTGCTGTTCCATCAGGAAGCGCAGCACTTCGGCCGGCGGTGCGTCCGGAATCGGCGCCGCGTGGTCCTCATAGTGGCGCACCTGCTCCGACAGAAAATCGAGCACTTCGGCCAGCGGGTGGTGCTCGTCCTCGCCGACGACATCGAGCAGGCGGGCGATGGTGGCGCTGGCACGGGCGTGGTCGGCCTCGGTGCGCACGGTGGTGACGCCGATGAGGTCATGGAACGACTGCCATGCCTGCAGGATGGCCTGAACCTCGGGAACCGGGGGCGTTGTGGCGGCAAGGGTGCTCATGACAGTCGGCGCTTCCAGGTGTTGCGGTCGTAGTCGGCGTGGGTCAGCACGGATCGGATATAGACCTTCTGCCGGTTGTAGTGGACCGCCGCGATCAGCCGGTACTGGTTGCCGCCGATGTTGAACACGGTGCGTCCGTCCACATGATCGGCGCCGGCGAAGGTGGCCCTCAGGTCATTGAAATCCCGGAAGACCTCGCTTTCCATCAGGCCGTACCACGCTTGCAGCGGGCTTTGTGCATCCGGATGCTTTGTCCAGAAGTCGATCAATGCAGGCTTGGCGATCACATGCATAGGAATAACTTATACCATTTTGGTATTAATTGCAAACGCAGTGTTGATCAGACCGCCTCTGCCCGGAGATGCCGGTACACCCGCCCCCGCGACACCCCCAGCGCCCGCGCCGTCTTCGACACGTTCCCGCCATGCTCGGCCAGCGCCTGCACGATCGCCTGGTGCTCGGTCTCGCGCAGTGACGCCGTGCTGTCCGGCCGCTCGACTGGCGGGACGGACGCGGCCACCGGCTTGGGCGCGACCGCATGCACCGGCCGGTGCCCGTCGCGGCTGCGCCAGTCGCAGCGCACCCACAGCATCAGGCCGTTGGGCAGGTGCAGCGGCTGGGGCTGGGCCGGCGTGCTCCAGCCGATGAGCGTGGACAGCGGGACGCCGAAATGCGCCTCGACCCCGCCCCGCGCCTGCGCCGTCGCCATGCCATCCCGCAGCCCCAGCAGCCGCGCCGCCGCACCATTGAACCAGTCGAGCCGTCCGTCGCCCGTGATCCCCGCCAGCCCGGCCATCGGCGTGTCGAGCAGGTTCGGCGCGATCTGCATCCGCACGACCAGGTGCTCGGTGGACTGCGCACACAGCAGCCGGTTCTCGATCTCCGCCGCGTAGTGGCCGACCACCGACCCGGCATCGAACCCGAACGGCCGCCCCTCGCTCGACAGGTCCAGCACCCCGGCGAGCTGGCCGCGGATGTCGTGGATCGGCGCGGCGGCGCAGTGCATCGTCTGCACATTGCCGAAGTAGTGCTCCGCGCCCGAGACCACGCAGGGCCGGGCGGTGCGCGCCGTCACGCCGGGCGCGGTGGTGCCGACCGCCTCTTCCGACAGGTTCACGCCGATGCGCGTCGTCACCGGCATCAGCCGCTCGTGGCTGCGCGCCTGCACGAAGGTGCTGTTGATGATGATGCCCTGGGCATCGGTGAGCATGGCGGTGCCGCTGGTGCCGGCCAGCGTGTATTGCAGGCGTGCCATCTCGTCGGCCGCCGCCGCGAGCAGTTGCTGGTTCAGCCGCAGTGCGCTGTGGACGCGGCTGGGCGTGACCGGCTCGAACTCGGCCGGTCGGCTCGGATCCTGGCGGGCACGCAGGCAGCGGGTCCACGACTGGATCACCGCCTCGCTGACCATGCCCGACGGGCGGATGCCTTCCTCGAAATAGCGTTGCCGCGCCAGGGCGATGCGCTGTGCGGCGGATGCGTAGAACGGGTTGGCGGGCAGGTTCGGGCCGTGGGTCATGGCGGTGTCTCCGTCCAGCGAGTGTGCGGGCGGGGCGGGCCACGGGGCAAGGTGTGCCGTGGCGGAACACTTCGACCCTCGGGTAAATCCCGAAGTGGCCGCGCTGCCGGGCTGGGTCTATCGTGGTCCGTGAACTGATCCGCACCGATCTGCACCGAGTTGCACAACAGGAGACACCCCCATGCTGAACCTGCCCATCCGAAGCCTCATTGCCTGCGCGGTGGCCGCCCTGGCCACAGCCAGCGGCGCCCAGAGCCTCGCCGACCTGCGCAACGACGCCGCCACGCCCGGCGATGTCAGCACCTACGGCATGGGCTGGGGCCTGCAGCGCCACTCGACCAGCCAGGAGATCACACCGGCCAACGTCAAGAGCCTCGCGCCGGTCTGGAACCTGAGCCTCGACAACTCGACCAACGCCTCGAACCAGCCGCTGCTGATCGACGGCACGATGTACGTCGCCACCCACAACAGCACGGTCGCG
>JAAFKB010000208.1 GCA_013299055.1 Sphaerotilus sp. | reverse complement strand
TCAGCCAGCGCAGGGCGTTGAACATCTCGCGCAGCGGGTAGCGCCGCTGCGGGGCTTCTTCGTCGATCAACGTCAGGTAAGGCGCCACGAAGTTCCACTCTTCGTCGCTGATGTCGCTGGGGTACGGTTTCCTGCTCATCACTCCTATGTAAGGGCGCTCCTGTCACCATCAACCGCGAGTCAATAACACGCTCTAATATCAACATCGCGAAGGCCGAACGCGCAGTCAAAAGAATCTGTAAAGATGAATGCCCCTGAGGTGCATAATGCAATTGATCGATCACATTGACCAAGTCTTCAAAGAAGTTGAGTTTCCTTCGAAGGAGGATCTGGTTGACAGCACACTGCCACAACAAGACTCTGGGATTCAAGTTGCGGCGGACTTGGAATGTTGGCGCACAAAGTCTCCAGACGAAAATTTGCTCCGGGAAATGCACCATGAACTTCGTAAACTCTCCGATGCTGCGACAAAGTGGATCATTCCGCACTATCTGCGCTACGCACTTACCGAGCAGGCAAAATACAGTCGGATGGAGACCACATTTTTTGTATTAAGTCTTGTGGCTCGCAACAAGGAAGAGGTTCAGCAAATCGCTACGCGGCTCTCTTCGATGAGCCCTGAGCAGATTGGGTGTCTAGAGAGGGTGCTTGAATATTTGAAAAATGATCCGGAGTGGACGGAATACATGGGGGAATACCTTGAGGCCGCTCTTGCTACACTGGGAATTGTACGGATTAATAACCACGACCAGCAGAACCCCAAGTGACGCTAAGCAGTTAAAAATAGGGGCGGTTTCAACCATCAAGTGCAACACATCGATGTTGCTTGATACCTGGCATGTGGATTACCTACAACTTGGGTGGGAAGTGATATTAGTGAGGAAGTCCACAACTATTATTTGTATGGTGGGGTTGCTGGTCAGCACGGCTTTTTTTCGTTAACAGGCACCCAACAGTGCTGCGAAAAGACCGACCCTGAAGTTCAGGCGCTGCTGGTGTCCGCAGAGCGAGGCGATCTCAAATCAATCCGCGAGCTATACAAGCGCGCGGATTCCGATGGTGTAGCACCGATGGCCGAGTATTGGGCATATACCGGAGCGCTTGGTGGGGATCGTGAGATGCGGTCGGCATACGTTGAGATCTTCAGAACACGATTCGATTTGAATCGACAAAAGAAGGTGCTGACCTCCCTGGAGGGATCGACCATGCCTGGAGCGACCTGTTTGCTTGCACAGTTGAGTGGAGCCGACTCCATTCCCACCCAATGCAAATAATAAAAGCATTTAGATCTGCAATTGCGTAGCCGAGATCAATAATGCAAATCTATCGATTTAATACAATATTTTATAAATTTATGAAAAAACAAAAATTGATCGCAGTAAAAATCGTTGCTATTTTAATTTTTCCTGGGGCGTCTGTGGCGCAGAGTATTTTGCCGCCATTTTGGGAATATGATGGGACAGGTGTTCGTGCTGGAGTTGAACGTGGATCGTGGAGCACTGTTAAATCATACTCAGAATCGGTTGTGAATGCATACTTAGAGCGTGTTATTGACTCGCGGTTGATGGTGACAGGAGCGCCCTTACATAGGAGTGATGAGCAGGAAACCGGGCACGCTCTAAACTGAAGTGCAACACCGCAATGAAATCAACAGGTTGAGCCGATGGGACAAGAGTATTCAAGCCTGAGCATGGAGGAGCGCACGCAGCTTGGACTGCTGGCCTCGCAGAAGCTGAGCCAGCGACAGATCGCCGTGCAACTCGGCCGCTCGGCCTCGACCATCAGCCGGGAACTGGCGCGCAATCGACATCCGAAACGGGGCTACCTGGCCGCTGGCGCCCAGCAGCAGGCCAGCCAGCGCCGCGTGCAGGCCAAGGCCGGCGTGCGCAAGCTCGGCACCCAATTCGACACCCCGCTGGGCAAGTTCGTGCGCCATGAACTCCAGCGCGCCTTGTCGCCCGAACAGATCGCAGGCAGGCTCAAGCGCATGCACCCCGAAGACCCGACCCAGCACGTCTCGCACGAGACCATCTACCAAGCCGTCTACATGGTGCCCCGTGGCGAGTTGCGCACCGAGGTCATCGCCCAGTTGCGCCAGGCCCACGCCAAGCGCATGCCGCGTGCGCGAGGCACCAGCCGCAAGGGCGGCAACATCGCCAACCTCGTGCCCCTGAGCGAACGCCCGGCAGAGGCCGACTCCCGCGAGGTGCCCGGCCACTGGGAGGGCGACTTCATCAAGGGCGCGCGCAACGCCAGCGCCATCGGCACCGCCGTCGAGCGCTACAGCCGCTTCGTGCTGCTCACCCAGATGAACGGCTGCACCGCCACCCACGCCCTCGAAGGCTTCACCCGGCGCTTCAACAAGGTCATCCCCGAGCTGCGCCAGAGCTTCACCTACGACCGCGGCTCCGAGATGGCCCGCCACCTCGAACTCACCGCCGCCACCGGCATGCCCGTGTTCTTCTGCGATCCCTACAGCCCCTGGCAGCGCGGCTCCAACGAGAACATGAACGGCCTTGTTCGCCAGTTCCTGCCCAAGGGAGTCGACCTGTCCACCGTCACGCCCCAGAAGCTCGCCTACATCGAGGCCATGCTCAATGACCGGCCTCGCAAGATCCTCGACTTCCGCACGCCACGCGAGGTCTATACCGAAATCGTGCAGGCCAAACTCGCCGAGCGGCAGGCGCTCGCGGCCAAAAACGTTGCACTTCAGACTTGACACCGCCCCGTACCCCAGCGACATCAGCGACGAAGAGTGGAACTTCGTGGCGCCTTACCTGACGTTGATCGACGAAGAAGCCCCGCAGCGGCGCTACCCGCTGCGCGAGATGTTCAACGCCCTGCGCTGGCTG
>JAAFKB010000207.1 GCA_013299055.1 Sphaerotilus sp. | reverse complement strand
GTAGGAGGGCGACAGGTGCATGCGCAGACCAGGCGCGGCGTTGACCTCGACGATGCCGCCGTCCTGCTCTTCCAGCGGACGCAGCACGCTCTCGCACACCACATCGACGCCGCAGATGTGCAGCCCGACCATCTGCGCCGCGGCCACGGCACGCGCCGCCACCTCGGGATGCACGTCGTCGGTCACGTCGGTCGCGGAGCCGCCCGTGCTCAGGTTGGCGTTGTTGCGCAGGCTGACGCGGTGGCCCTTTTCCGGGACCGACGTCGGCGCGAGTCCTTGCAGCGTCAGGCGCGCCACGGCGATGTCGTCGAAGCGGATCTTGGTGAGCGACGTGGCGTGGCCGTCGCCGCGGCGCGGATCGGCGTTGACCGCATCGACCAGCTCACGCACGGTGTGGACACCGTCGCCGATGACGTGTGGCGGGTCGCGGCGGGCAGCGGCCACCAGTTGATGCCCCACCACCAGCATCCGGAAATCGCTGCCGGGCAGGTACTTCTCGACCAGCACTTCACCAATCTCGGCGGCGGTGGCATACGCTAGTTCGAGGTGCGCGCGGTCCACGATGTTGACCGTCACGCCCTTGCCCTGGTTGCCGTCCAGCGGCTTGAGCACCACGGGCAGCCCGATCTCGCAGGCGATCGCCCACGCATCGTCCACCGACACCGCCGGCCGACCCAGCGGCACGGGCACCCCGGCCGCGTGCAGCAGCTTCTTGGTCAGATCCTTGTCCTGCGCGATGGACTCGGAGACCGCGCTGGTCGAATCGACCTCGGCGGCCTGGATGCGGCGCTGGCGCGAGCCCCAGCCGAACTGGACCAGGCTGCCCTGCGTCAGGCGGCGATACGGAATGCCGCGGGCCACCGCCGCCGACACGATCGCGCCGGTGCTCGGGCCGAGGCGCACGTCCTCGTCGATCTCGCGCAACCGGGCGATGGCCGCGGTCACGTCGAAGGCCGTGTCGGCAAGCGTGGCCTGGATGAGCTGCTCGGCGAGTTCGAGCGCCAGACGGCCCACGTCCTCCTCGCTGTACTCGACCACCACCTGGTAGACGCCAGGATCGACCGTGGCCGAGGTGCGGCTGAACGTGACCGGACAGCCGGCCTGCGCCTGCAGCGCCAGCGTGGCGGTTTCCAGCACATGCGCCAGCGCGATGTCGCCACGCTGTGCGCCCGCCGGCACCGCGCCGATGCCGGGGAACCGGGCACGCAGGCGAGACTCGAAGCCGGGCAGTTGGGCAATCGCGCGCTCGTCTTCAGCACACGAAACGATGGCCTCGACCGCCGTGTGGCGGCTCCAGAGGTTGGGGCCGCGCAAGGCCCGAATGCGTGAAACGTCCATCAGTGGGTCGCAGTCCGGTATCGAGTGGGAATCACGAGCGCGTCGGGCTCGATGCGAAGGTTTCCAGGCCCGCGGCCATCAGCTCCGGCGCAATGCCCAGCGCCCAGGCCGCAGCGACCGCCGCCAGCACGACCGACGGCGCCAGCGCGATGCGGCGGCGCTGCAGATCGACGCAGACCACCTCGGCCGCGCCGGTGGCCAGCACCACCCGCGACGACCGCAGCAGCACGGCCCGTCCACCCTGCCCGCGGTGGGCGGCCACAGTCTCGTTGTCCTCGGCGAGATGGCTGTAGAACAGCACCTCGCCATCGGACAGGCGGGCCATGTCGGCGATGCGCTCGTCGTCGGCGTTCAGCACGGCCGCGCCCTCGGGCAGCACGGTGTCCACCTGGGTGCGCAGCACGCGCGGCATCTGCTCGACATCCCGGAGGTCGTGGCGTGCCAGCGTTTCGGCGCCGCCCAGATCGGTGACGACGCCGACGTGGCAGCGGTCGTAAGGCAGGCCATCGTCGAGGATGGTGGCTGCACCGTTCTCGATCACCACCGTCTGCACTTCGCGGTTCATCAGCAGCCGGTGGCCGCTCGCCCAGTTGGCGCAGTCGCCGCGACCGACCCGGCGCCCCGCCAGGAACAGCCCGTCGCGGCAGGCCAGCCCGACGTGCTTGCCGCTCAGGTGGACCAGCCACGCCACGAGTTGCGCGATGTCGGCGGTGTCGTGGGAGCCGGCCACGCCGACCACGGGGATGCGGCCGCTGTCGTCGTCGTCGAAGAGATGGTTGACGATGTCGCGTCCGACCGGGCGCGGCATGCCTTCGGCGGGCTTGAGGTGCATCAGCAGACCGGGGCCGGCGTTGACCTCGACGATAGCGCCACCGGTCTCGTGCAGCGGGCGGCGGATGTCGGTCGTCACCAGATCGACGCCGGCAATGTCCAGCCCCACCACCCGCGCCGCCAGCCCGACCAGACTGGCCACATCGGGGTGGACGACATCGGTGCAGTCGATCGCGACGTTGCCATTGCGCTGGATCAGCACCGCGCGCCCGGTGGCCGGCACCGCATCCGGCCCGACCAGCCCCTGCCGCTCCAGCAGCAGCCGGGTCACCGGATCGCGCTCCAGGCGGATGGTTTCGAGCGGGAATTCTTCGGCGTCACCGCGGCGGGGATCTGTGTTGAGCTGGCGGTCGATCAACTGGGTGACGCTGGAGACGCCATCGCCGGTGATCCACAGGCTCTCGCCCCGCGCCGCCGCGACCACCTGCCCGCCGACCACCAGCAGCCGGTGTTCGTCGCCGCGGATGTAGCGTTCGACGATGACCTCGCTGCCCTCGGCGTCCGCCACGGCCCAGGCCGCCATGACTTCCTCGCGGGTGTTCAGGTCCAGGCTGACGCCGCGGCCGTGGTTGGCGTCGGTCGGCTTGACCACGACCGGCAGCCCGATGTCCTGCGCTTCATCCCAGGCCGCTTCGGCGTCACCCGCCACCGCGCCTTCCGGCACCGGCACCCCGCACGCCTTCAGCAGCGTCTTGGTCAGATCCTTGTCGCCCGCGATGCCTTCGGCGATCGCGCTGGTGAGGTCGGTCTCGGCGGTCCAGATGCGGCGC
>JAAFKB010000206.1 GCA_013299055.1 Sphaerotilus sp. | reverse complement strand
ACCGGCAACGAGCTGCGCACGCTCGGCCAGCCGCTGGACGCCGGCTGCATCTACGACAGCAACCGCTACAGCCTGATGGGGGCGCTGGCGCGGCTGGACGTGGAGATCATCGACCTTGGCCTCGTGCGCGACGACCCGGTGGCGCTGGCCGCGACGCTGGATGAGGCCATCGCCCGCGCCGATGTGGTGCTCACCAGCGGCGGGGTCAGCATGGGCGACGCCGACTACACCAAGGACTTGCTGGCCAGCCGTGGCGACGTGGCGTTCTGGAAGGTGGCGATGCGACCCGGGCGCCCGTTCGCGTTCGGGCCGCTGCACCGGGGTGAAGGGAAACCACCCGCCTGGCTGTTCGCGCTGCCCGGCAACCCGGTGGCGGCGCTGGTGACCTTCCACGTCTTCGCCCGCGACGGGCTGCTGCAGCTCGCAGGCGCACGGCCGACGCCGCTGCCGCTGCCGACGCTGCGCGTGCGCTGCACCACGGGCATCCGCAAGCGCCCGGGCCGCAGCGAGTTCCAGCGCGGCATCGTCAGCCTCGGCACCGATGGCCAGTGGGAAGTGCGCCTGACCGGCACGCAGGGCGCGGGCGTGCTGCGCAGCATGAGCGAGGCCAACGCGCTGATCGTGCTCGGCCATGCGCAGACCTCGGTGGTCGCAGGCGATGCGGTGGAGGTGTGGCTGTTTGACGGGCTGGTCTGAGCAATCCGTCCGGCTTGGCGCAGTGCCCGCCGGAAGTGTTCGCTCCTGGTACACCGAGCGGGGGCATACCCTGAGCCGGGACACCGCCGCACCGCCGCGGGCTAGTAGCATCCCCAAGGTTCCCTTGCAGAGATGGGGTGGCACATTTGTTGCCGAGGAATCATCCCCGAACGGCCCTTTGTTCCAGCCGTTGTGACACCCCACCTCTAAGAGGAGACCAACCATGCAGAAGAAACTGTTGAGCTTGCTGGTGTGCGCCGGCCTGGCGTCGATGGCAGCCCACGCCACCGTGACCGACCAGATGATCGACAACGACGCCAAGTCCACCGGCGACGTGTTGAGCTGGGGCATCGGCACCCAGGGCCAGCGTTACTCCCCCCTGAAGCAGATCAACCCGTCCAGCATCAACAAGCTGGTGCCGGTGTGGAGCTTCTCGTTCGGCGGTGAAAAGCAGCGCGGCCAGGAATCGCAGCCGGTCATCCACAACGGCAAGATGTTCGTCACGGCCTCCTACTCGCGCATCTTCGCGCTGGACGCCAAGACGGGCCAGAAGCTGTGGAAGTACGAGCACCGCCTGCCCGACGGCATCATGCCCTGCTGCGACGTGATCAACCGCGGCGCCGCGCTGTATGACAACCTCGTCATCTTCGCCACGCTGGACGCACAGCTGGTGGCCCTGAACCAGGACACCGGCGACGTGGTCTGGAAGGAAAAGATCGACAACTACGCCGACGGCTACTCCGCCTCGGCCGCCCCGCTGATCGCCGAAGGGCTGCTGCTGACCGGCGTGTCGGGTGGCGAGTTCGGTGTCGTGGGCCGCGTCGAAGCGCGTGACCCGAAGACGGGCCGCATGGTCTGGACCCGTCCGGTGGTCGAAGGCCACATGGGCTACAAGTTCGACAAGGACGGCAACAAGACCGAGATCGGCATCTCCGGCGACCAGGGCAAGACCTGGCCTGGCGACCTGTGGAAGACCGGTGGTGCGGCGACCTGGCTGGGTGGCACCTACGACAAGCGCACGGGCCTGGCCTACTTCGGCACCGGCAACCCCGCGCCGTGGAACAGCCACCTGCGCAAAGGCGACAACCTGTTCTCGACCTCGACCGTCGCCATCGACGTGAAGAGCGGCCAGATCAAGTGGCACTACCAGAACACGCCGAACGACGGCTGGGACTATGACGGCGTCAACGAGTTCATCACCTATGACGAAGGTAGCCAGATCCTGGGAGGCAAGGCCGACCGCAACGGCTTCTTCTATGTGAACGATGCCAAGACCGGCAAGCTGGTCAACGCATTCCCGTTCGTCAAGAAGATCACCTGGGCCACCGGCATCGACCTGAAGACGGGCCGTCCGAACTTCGTGCCGGAAAACCGTCCTGGCGACCCGACTGCCGGCGCCGACGGCAAGAAGGGCAACTCCGTGTTCTCGGCACCGTCCTTCCTGGGCGGCAAGAACCAGATGCCGATGGCGTACAGCCCGGACACCAAGCTGTTCTACGTGCCGGCCAACGAATGGGGCATGGAGATCTGGAACGAGCCGATCAGCTACAAGAAGGGTGCCGCCTACCTGGGCGCCGGCTTCACGATCAAGACGCTGGGCGACGGCCCCATCGGCGCCCTGCGCGCCATCGACCCGAAGACCGGCAAGATCGTCTGGGAAGCACCGAACAACGCCCCGCTGTGGGGCGGTGTGCTGACCACGGGCGGCAACCTGGTGTTCTGGGGCACGCCGGAAGGTTTCCTGCAGGCCGCGGACGCCAAGACCGGCAAGATCGTCTGGAAGTTCCAGACGGGTTCGGGCGTCGTCGCACCGCCGGTCACCTGGATGGACAAGGGCGAGCAGTACGTCGCCGTGGCCTCCGGCTGGGGTGGCGCCGTCCCGCTGTGGGGTGGCGACGTGGCCAAGAAGGTCAACTACCTGGAGCAAGGCGGCTCGGTGTGGGTGTTCAAGCTCGCCAAGTAAACTGAGCACGCTTCGGCCGGCCTTGGTCGGCTCGACACGAAGCCCTGCACCCGCAGGGCTTTTTTCATTGCTGCAAGGACTCTGACATGAAAGCCATCTGGAACGGCACCACCGTGGCCGAAAGCGACGACACCGTCGTCATCGAAGGCAACCACTACTTCCCGGCCGCGTCGCTGCGGCAGGACTGCGTGCTGTCGAGCAACCACCGCACGATGTGCTCGTGGAAAGGCGAGGCGCGTTACCTGAGCCTGTTCGTCAACGGCGAGGTCAACACCGACGCGGTATGGTTCTACCCGGACCCGAAGGACGCCGCCGCCGAGATCAAGGGCCGCGTGGCGTTCTGGAAAGGCGTGCGCGTCACGGAGTGA
>JAAFKB010000205.1 GCA_013299055.1 Sphaerotilus sp. | reverse complement strand
GGGTGCTGCTGCAGAGCGTGGCGTTTGCGGGTGGGCGGGATGCGGGCGCATGGGTCAAGCGGCTGAAGACCGAGGGCGCGGCGGCACTGGCCGAGGCACCAGCGGCCTTGGGCGACGGCGTGGCGGCGGAGGATGTCGCGCAGGCGCTGGCGGACCTGATCGCCGCGGCGGCCGA
Organism: Sphaerotilus sp.; assembly: GCA_013299055.1. Classification (GTDB taxonomy): domain Bacteria; phylum Pseudomonadota; class Gammaproteobacteria; order Burkholderiales; family Burkholderiaceae_C; genus Sphaerotilus. The sequence continues at coordinate 2,880 of JAAFKB010000205.1, read as the reverse complement.
AAGCTGATCCACGGGGCACCATGTCCCGCACCGAACGCCTGCTCGCCCTGCTGCAACACCTGCGCCGCCACCGCCACCCGGTCAGCGGCGCCGTGCTGGCGGCCGACCTCGGCATCAGCCTGCGCACGCTCTACCGCGACATCGCCACGCTGCAGGCCCAGGGCGCCCACCTCGACGGCGCGCCGGGGCTGGGCTACGTGCTGCGCGAGGGTTTCGTGCTGCCGCCGCTGATGTTCTCGGCGGACGAGGTGGAGGCGCTGGTGCTCGGCTCGCGCTGGGTGATCGACCGCGGCGACCAGCGGCTCGGCGCCGCGGCGCGTGATGCGCTGGCGAAGATCGCGGCGGTGCTGCCGCCTGCGCTGCGCCACGAGCTGGACAGCAACGCGCTGCTGGTCGGCCCTGCAGACCCGATCACCACCGGGCAGACCGAGGACCACGGGATCGCCGCCATCCGCCAGGCGATCCGCACCGAGCACAAGCTGTACCTCACCTACCGCGACGCCGCCGGCCGTGACAGCGAACGCACCGTCTGGCCGTTTGCGCTGGGCTTCTTCGACCGGGTGCGGGTGGTGGTGGCGTGGTGCGCGCTGCGCGGGGAGATCCGGCATTTCCGCACCGACCGCATCGTGGCGCTCACACCGCTGGATGAACGTTATCCCCAGCGTCGGCAGGCGCTGCTGAAGGCGTGGCGCGAACGCGAGGGCATCGCTGCTGACAGGAATTGACACGGCGGCTTCCTACGATGGGTTCACCAACACGTTGAACCCATCCCTCCCAGGAGCCGCCATGCAAGACCCGAACTTCCTCCTCCTCTACGTCGCCAACCCGACCGCCAGCACCGCGTTCTACGCCGACCTGCTCGGCAAGCCGCCGGTCGAGGCGTCACCGACGTTCGCGATGTTCGCGCTGTCCTCGGGCGTGATGCTGGGCCTGTGGGCCGCGCACACGGTGGTGCCCGCGGCGACACCGGTTGGCGGGGCGGAGCTGGCCTTCGCGGTCGAGAACGCCGACGCGGTCCACGCCCGACACGCCGCATGGCGCGCCCAGGGCCTGCCGATCCTGCAAGCCCCGACGGCGATGGACTTCGGCCTGACCTTCACGGCCGCCGACCCCGACGGCCACCGCCTGCGGGTGTTCGCGCCTGGCGCGGCCTGAGCGAGGTGCTACGCTGGCCGGGTGTCGTGCAACGGTGTGCGGCAGAGGAGAACACCCCATGCCCGCACGCCCCGCACGGATTGCCCGCCCCTGGTTGCTGACCGCCGGACTGGCGGCGGCGATGGCCTCGCACGCCGCCATCGCCTGGGAACTGCAAGGCACCAAGGCCATCGTGGCCGTCACCCGCGACCAGCAGCGCCTCACCCTCGGCACCGTGGACTTCACGCCCCGCCCGGACGGCCGCATCGCCTTCGCCGTCCACATGGACCACGCAAAGTTCTCTGACCACTTCCTGTCGATGAAGGAGTTCAAGTGCGTCGAAGGCGGCGGCGAGGTGAGCTGCCATGTGCCCTACCCGTATCCGAACCCTGGCACAGTAACCGCCACCGACCTGGGCTGGCTGGAACACCACCTGCTGTTCCTGTTCAAGCTGCCCAAGGAGTTCGGCGCGAAGCTGTGGAACGGGCTGTACTACAAACTCGACCGCACGGACACCGGGCTGGTCGGCCGACCACAGTCGATCGACCTGAACCTGATCAGCGCCCCGCCGGCGCAGACCGACCGGCCGCCGTACCGGGCGCCGCTGCGCGAGGATGTGGCGGCGGGGGTGCGGTGGATCGATCGGCTGGTGATCGAGTAGCACGCTGCCTCATCCACGCCACCAGCACCACACCCGCTGCCAGCAACCCGGCGATCCCGCCAAACGCCACCGAGTCCGACCACGTCGCCGCGACGAAGCCGAGGCACAGTGGCGTCGGCAGACGCAGCGCCCCCGCGACCAGCGACGCCACGCCCAGCGCATCCGCCGACCGCTGCGGCGCCTGCCGGGCCACCAGCGCGAAGCAGCACGGCACGACACACGCCGTCCCCGCCCCCACCAGCGCGAAACCGAGCACGCTGCCGGTGAATCCCTCCGCCATCGCCACTGCGGCAAAGCCGAGCGCGGCCAGCACCAGCGACACGGTGATGACGCGGTGGTCGTCGAAGCGATGCCGCAGCCGGTCACCCAGGCTGCGCACGATGGCCTGACAGCCCGCGAACAGTGCTGCCCCGGCACCGGCCAGCGCCGGGTTCGGCTGGGCCTGCTGCGCGAGGAACTGCGCCGACCACATCTGCGCGGTGATCTCGGCGGCGATGCACACGCCCAGCACCACGCCGAGCAGCAGCACCGGCAGGCCGAGGTGTTCCCGCGACGGCGCCGCCACTGCACAGCCCTCGACAGGTGCCAGCGCCACGGTCACCCGCGGCGGGATCCGCGTCAGCGCCCACACCACCGGCGCGATCGACAGCACCGCCAGCCCGGCACACGCCAGTGCTCCGAACTGGCTCGCCACCACGCTGCCACTGATCGCGCCGACCGCAAACGCGCCGGACGCCGCCGCGTGCATGCGGATCAGCACCGGCCGCCCCACCTCGCGCTCCAGCGCCGTGCCGTCGGTGTTCATGGCCAGATCGACCGTGCCAGCGGTCAGGCCGAGCGCGATCAGGCTGGCCGTCAGCGCCAACGGCGAGCCGGCGGCAAACAGCGCCACGAAGGTCAGCGCGTGCAGCACCAGCACCCCCCGCATCAGCCGCCGCACCTCGACCCGGCGCAGCAGCCTCCCGCCCGCCGTCATGGCGCCGACATAGGCCGCGCTGTGCAGCGTCAGCGCCAGCCCGAGACCGGCGGTGTCGAGACCGGTCTGGCGCATCAGCGTGGGGATCGCTCCCGCGAACAGCCCAAGG
>JAAFKB010000204.1 GCA_013299055.1 Sphaerotilus sp. | reverse complement strand
TCGGGTCTTGCATCAGCAGCATGCCGATCTCCAGCCACTGCTTCTGCCCGTGCGAGAGCAGCCCAGCCGTGCGCTGCGCATCATCTTTGAGGTGGATGAGCGCCAGGATCTCGCCGATGCGGTCGAGCTGGGTGCCGCTCAGGCGGTGGAACAGGCTGGCGCGGGCGCGGCGGTCGGCCTTCAGCGCCAGCTCCAGGTTCTCGAACACGCTGAGCTGCTCGTAGACGGTGGGCTTCTGGAACTTGCGGCCGATGCCGATCTGCGCGATGTCGTTCTCGCGCAGGCGCAGCAGGTCGATGGTCGAGCCGAACGATGCCTTGCCCGCATCCGGCCGGGTCTTGCCGGTGATCACGTCCATCATGGTCGTCTTGCCGGCGCCGTTCGGGCCGATGATGCAGCGCAGCTCGCCGACGTTGATCGTGAGGCTGAGCGAGTTCAGCGCCTTGAAGCCGTCGAAGCTCACCGTGATGTCGTCGAGGTAGAGCGCGACGCCGTGGGTGAAATCCGGCTCGCCCCCTTTGAGCAATCGCCCGAACGCCGCAGCCCGGTCCCCCGACTCGCCCTGGCCTTGTGCCGCCAGACGTGCCTCGTGGCGTGCCCGCAGCTCGGACATCGATTCCATCAGGTCGGGCGTCATGCGCGCTTCTCCTTCTTGGCCGCGGCGGAAGAAAACTTGTCGAACAGCCCGACGATGCCGCGCGGCAGGAACAGCGTCACCGCGATGAACAGCGCGCCGAGGAAGTACAGCCAGAACTCGGGGAACACCTGCGTGAACCAGCTCTTGGCGCCGTTGACGAAGAAAGCCCCCAGGATCGGGCCGATCAGCGTCGCCCGGCCGCCCACCGCCGTCCAGATCGCGATCTCGATCGACGCCGCCGCGCTCATCTCGCCCGGGTTGATGATGCCCACCTGCGGCACATACAGCGCGCCCGCCACGCCGCACATCACCGCACTGAAGGTCCAGATGCTGAGCTTGTAGGCCAGCGGGTCGTAGCCGGTGAACATCACGCGGGTCTCGGCGTCGCGGATGGCCTGCAGCACGCGGCCGTACTTGCTGCCGACAATCCAGCGCGCCAGCAGGTAGAAGCCGATCAGCGTCAGGCCCGTCAGCACGAACAGCGTCATGCGGGTCGAGGGCTGGGCGATGGGGATGTTCAGGATGCGCTTGAAGTCGGTGAAGCCGTTGTTGCCGCCGAAACCGGTCTCGTTGCGGAAGAACAGCAGCATCGCGGCGAAGGTCATCGCCTGCGTGATGATCGAGAAGTACACGCCCTTGATCCGCGAACGGAACGCAAAGTAGCCGAACACCAGCGCCAGCAGCCCCGGCACCAGCACGACCAGCGCCATCTGGAACAGGAAGCTGTCCGAGAAGGTCCAGGCCCAGGGCAGCGACTTCCAGTCGAGGAAGACCATGAAGTCCGGCAGGTCGCTCTTGTAGTTGCCGTCGCGGCCGATCTGGCGCATCAGGTACATGCCCATGCCGTAGCCGCCGAGCGCGAAGAACAGGCCGTGGCCGAGCGACAGGATGCCGGTGTAGCCCCAGATCAGGTCCATCGCCAGCGCGCAGATGGCGTAGCACATGATCTTGCCGATCAGGCTGACGGCGTAGTCGCTGAGGTGGAAGGCGCTGTCGGCCGGCACCAGCAGGTTCAGGATCGGCACCAGCACGACCACGGTGACCGTCGCGGCCATCACGGCGGCCCAGCCCTTGGCGCCCAGCAGGGAATTGGTCATCACGGCGCTCATGCCTCTGCACTCCGGCCCTTCATGGCGAACAGACCCTGCGGACGTTTCTGGATGAAGACCACGATGCACACCAGCACCATGATCTTGGCCAGCACCGCGCCGGCAAAGCCTTCGAGGAACTTGTTGAGGATGCCCAGCCCGAGACCCGCGTAGACCGTGCCGGCGAGCTGCCCGACGCCACCCGTGACGACCACCATGAAGGCGTCCACGATGTAGCTCTGCCCCAGGTCAGGCCCGACGTTGCCGACCTGACTCAGCGCACAACCGGCCAGGCCCGCGATGCCGGCGCCGAGCGAGAAGGCGTAGGTGTCGATGCGGGCGGTGTTGATGCCGACACACGCGGCCATGCGGCGGTTCTGCGTCACGCCGCGCACGAAGAGGCCCAAGCGCGTGCGGTTGATCATCAGCGTCACGCCCGCCAGCACGAGGAAGGCGAACGCGATGATGGCGAGCCGGTTGTACGGCAGGATCAGGTTCGACATCACCTGCACGCCGCCGGAGAGCCACGACGGGTTCTCGACCGCGACGTTCTGCGCGCCGAACAGCGTGCGCACGCCCTGCATCAGCACCAGCGAGATGCCCCAGGTGGCGAGCAGGGTTTCCAGCGGGCGGCCGTAGAGCCAGCGGATCACCGTGCGCTCCAGCACTGCGCCGACCAGCGCCGCCGCCGCGAAGGACGCGGGGATCGCCAGCACGATGTACCAGTCGAACAGGCTCGGCGGCAGCCACTGGCGGAACAGGTTCTGCACCAGGTAGGTCGCGTAAGCGCCGATCATCATCAGCTCGCCATGCGCCATGTTGATCACGCCCATCAGGCCGTAGGTGATCGCCAGACCGAGGGCGACCAGCAGCAGGATGGAACCGAGGCTGACACCCGTGAACACGACGCCGAGCCGCTCGCCCCAGGCCAGCTTGCCTTCGACGGCGGCCCGCGCAGTCATCAAGGCACCGCGCACGGCGTTGTCGGTTTCGGCGCCGGGCGCGAGGCGTTCCTGGATGAGGCTCTTGACGGCCGGCTCGCTGCTGCCGGCCAACGACTGCGCCGCGGCGAGGCGCTTGGCCGGGTCGGTCGAGGTGATCAGGATGGTGGCGCGCATCAGCTCCAGCCGCGACTTCAACGCCGCGTCGGTCTCGGCGGCATAGGCTTTTTCGATCAGCGGCAGTTGCGCCTCGTCGAGCGACTGCTTGCGCAACTCGTCGAGCGCCTCGGTGCGCACCTTCACGTCGGGCGACACCAGTTTCAAGGCACCGAGCGCGGCTTCGAGGGCGCCGCGCATGCGGTTGTTGTTGACGACTTCCTCACCATCGGGGGTCTTGACCTCGCCATCGAGCAAGGCACGC
>JAAFKB010000203.1 GCA_013299055.1 Sphaerotilus sp. | reverse complement strand
ACAGCAACGTCGGCGCCGGCTCGCCGCGCAGCGTCTGCGTCAGTTCGAGGTTGCGGTGTGTCGCGGGCGGCAGCTCCAGCAGCTCGCTGGCACGCTCCACCGTCAGCGCGTTGACGTGCGACAGCGCGCGGCCCTGCGTGTGTTCGGCGTAGCCCAGCAGCGCGGCGGCGGCGGCGTGGGCGGCGTGCAGATCCTGCGCATTGAAGCCGGCGAGGTGCGCCACCTTCAACTGCTCGCGCAGCTTGCGTTCCCCGAGCGTCGGGTCGAATTGCCAGTGGGGTCGGCCGATCACGGGCACAGTGAGCTGGCGCAGCACGGCGGGGCGCTTCTCGGCATTCAGCTCGCCGCTCACCAGCACCTCGGCGGGCGACAGCCGCGCCAGCCACGCGCCGAGTTCGCGCTCGCTGCATTCGGTCAGCCCGAGCTGCCCGCTGGCCAGCGCGAGCCAAGCCAGCCCGAACACCTGCGCCGCCCCGCTGCCGCGCACGGCCAGCGCCAGCAACCGCGTGTCCTCGCGTTCGCTGAGCAGCTCGGTGTCGGTGATCGTGCCGGGCGTGACCACACGCACGACCTTGCGCTCGACCGGCCCCTTGTTCGCGCCCACCTCGCCGACCTGCTCCGCGATCGCCACCGATTCGCCCATGCGGATCAGCTTGGCCAGATAGCTTTCCAGCGCCTGCACCGGCACGCCCGCCATCACGACCGGCTCGCCCGCGCTCTGGCCGCGGGTGGTGATCGTGATGTCGAGCAGGCGGTGGGCCTTGCGGGCGTCGTCGAAGAAGACCTCGTAGAAATCACCCATCCGGTAGAACAGGAGGGTGTCGGGGAAGTCGGCTTTGAGGCCCCAGTACTGGGCCATCATGGGGGTGTGGGCCTTGTCCGCGTCCATGGCAGGTTTCATCGGTGGATGGCCTGAATGAGCAGTTGAATGCGGTGTGCATCGCTGACGCCATCCCAATGGGAATTCAACGCCTCGTGTGCGGTCTTCGTAATGACGACTGGGATGGCGAGGTGGTTTTCGACATCCGCCGGTTCAGGCGCTGCATCTTGGGTATGCGCTGCCGAGATAATCTTGTGACTCAGGCTGTCCAGCGTATCGTCCTGCAAGATCAGCCGGAGTTTCTGCGCACTGTCTGCCGTGATCCAGATCTGCACCTTGTCATGGCCGATCGGTTCACCCTGGACACGCAGATACACGAGGTTCGGGTCCGCGGGGGACGGCACATCGAAATACGGCTGGATCTTGGCGCCAGCACTGGTGGTGATGGAAAACTTTTTCTTGTTGCTGCCGCGTTCGTAGACCCAAAGATTCTTGCTGGATTTTCGAGAGCCTTTTGCCGGGCGTTCATTCCACTCTGCCCAGTAAAGATCCGGGTTTGGCGGCTCCATGCGCTCTTCGAAGTAGAGGAATTCCGTCAGGGATCGCTCCCACAGCAACCATCCTGTGCGCATGTCGGGCGCCTTGCCTCCGGCATTTTCACTGACCCGTGCGGCCCGCGCCTCGATGAGTTCCTTGTACTGGCAGAAAATATCCACCATCGCATCTTGGGCTGGAATTTCCGTGGAGGCCACCCGAATGGAACGCGTGGCGGATGGATGCATCAGCGCCGTGCCTGCCGTGCTCATGAGTGGTTTGTCACCCCCCACGCATAGCATCTTGTGCTCCACACCCAGACCTTGGTGCATTACATCGATGTGCAGATTGCTCCAGCCGGTTTCGGCAATGCCTTTGGCTTGGCAATATACCGAAGCCCAGTCACCTTCTTCGAATTTGCGTCCCATCATGTTGGCCACGCACGTCGCCAACAACCGCTTGGCCGTGCTTTGTTGGGTACTGGTGAATGCTTGAAGGGTACTGCTCATGGATGGGGTCCGTCAGAGGTTTCGTTGTTTTTGCACGCGTTGAGAATGGCGCTTCCTACTGCTTGGGCGAGTTTTGGCGGGACGGCGTTACCGATCTGGAACGCGCGCTCCATGCGTGTGCCGTACAAATACCAACCGACCGGGAAAGTCTGCAGCGCCAGCAACTCGATGTCCGACAGATAGGCATGCTTGAAATGCACGGGTGGCAAATCCTTTTGCCGATGCCCGCGGGTGTGCCATTGCTGTCGTGCCAGTTGCTCAGCGGGAACACCCTCGGGAGCGATGCACAGTTTGGCCGCCTGGTGCGCACCCACGGTGGGAGAGGGGCGGTCGAGTGTCCAGTACACGGGTTCGTCATGGGGTCGGACGACATTCTTGACCCAGATGACCGCCTTGGCAGGATCGAGTTTCTTGAATTCCGGGTGCCCGTGTTGCCACAGCGTATCCCTGACCGTCTCCCAAGGTTTCAAAGGGGAATGGTCCTGCGTTGGTGACAACAGGTCCATTTGTCCTGGATTGGTGTCACTGGCCAGCAGTTTTTGCGACCGGTGTGTAGGCTCTGGCCATTCAAATGCTTCGCCATCCCGAGATCCCACGATGATCAGGCGTTCGCGGCTTTGTGGCACGCCAAAATCAGCGGCGTTCAACAGCCTGTGGTGGCACTGGTAACCGATGCGCTTGAACTCATTCAGGATGATGTCCAGCGATCCGCCGCGCACGTCCTCGATCTCAATCTCGCACCCTTTGCGCGCACATGCGGGGCAATCCTCATGCGTCAATGCGCCATCCAGCGCCTCCGGGCGCCTGGAAAAGGACAGAGGTGTTTTTGTCTTGCACCTGGGGCATTGAATGAAGGGAACCAGGGTGCGACTTTGGGCCAGCCCTTTGACATTCTCAAACAAAATCCAGCGAGGGCGTGCTTCATCGACGATGCGTACAAACTCCAGAAACAGCTTGCCATCGTCCGACTCGACGGTTTCTCTCTTGCCGGCCCGGCTGAAGGGCTGGCATGGAGGACCACCCGCAATGAGGGTCAGTTGCCCCGCGGGGATGCCAGCCCGTTGCAACAGCTCTTGCGTGCTGATGCCGCGGATATCCCCTTCGATGATGTCCGCTTGGTGCAGGTATCGGTTACTGCCAACCGCCGAGGACAACTGTTTGAAAAGCTCCAGTCGATCCACTGCGGAAATCTTGGCGTAGCAGCGTTGCTGCATCTGGGCGTCGAACCAAGCGG
>JAAFKB010000202.1 GCA_013299055.1 Sphaerotilus sp. | reverse complement strand
GGCTGCGACCGGACGTGCCGATCTGGCTGGACCATGTGGTGCTCAAGGCTGTGGCGCGTGATCCCCGGCAGCGGTTCGAGACGGCGGAGGAGTTCGCGCTGGCGCTGGAGCGCGGGGCGTCCCGGCCCTTGAGCGCGCCGGGCAGCACGCCGCTGGCGATGCGCGATCCGGCGTGGGTCTGGAAGGTGACGTGCGTGGTGTCGCTGGTGTTCAACGTGCTGCTGGTGATCTGGCTGTTGTTCTTGCCGACGCGCTGAAGTGGGCAAATCATGTTGGTTGCCTGAAGCCCACCGATCACAATCCGGCATCTGAACCCCCAGCCTGCGAGGTTTTTATGATGCAAACAACGAAGGATGAAGCCGATCCGATGTCCCGGCCAGCGGACTGGCAAGGCTTTTGGTCTGTACTTGAAAAGACCGTAGTGCCCAATGATTTTCTGAGTGCCAGTGAACGTCAGATTGCGTGTAGGGATGAGAAATCCGATGTGGTGCGCGACTCGTTGGGTTTGCTTGATCCGCTCGACTGATCTTGCCCTGCGGGCCGCCGTAGCCGGATCTAGTGCTGCGCTATCATTTCAGTGTCCAAGAACCCGACTGATGAAGATCGGTCTCGCCTGATGTCTCGTCAGGCAAAGTCCCACTGAGCTATGAATTTGATCGCGTAAAGAGGAGTACGAAGTTTGTCAGATGCCGAGGGACTGATATGCGCAGAAGTTGACCGCACTCAGCGTGCGGCCGAGGAGTTTTGGCAAGGTGACGTTCAGCTAGCTATCACGGCCATCTGTAGGGCTCTCGACATGTGTGCTGTCGGATTGCGCTGGGGTCATGCCGATACAGCGTCTGCGCACTATAGACTCTTGGGGGGTGTGGACGCGCTGAGCCCCTTCGCTGCACGGGCTGCCGAGATCGCTGGAGGTATTCCATGGGGCCCTTCACGGGCTTCCGAGATGATGGCTGTATATCGCTATCTCGATACGTGTGGGAAGCTCGCACACCTCAGGCGGTTCGCTGCGATGGAACGCTTCGGATTAGCCGAGGTTCGCGTTTTGGCTGCCAATAAAATCACGATTCGCGTGCAGGGCGGTTCAGCAGAATTAGCTTTCCGAGCAGCACACCAAACCCTCGTTGGCAATCACGAATCAGAGATTTTTCTGGGTGGAGAGACACCGGAAAGGCGTCGCCGCCGAATAGTCAGGTGCGTAACAAAATACGTGGATAGCGACAGCGGATGGTTTATTCGCTATGACAACGACATGAAGTTGGTTCGGGAGTATCGACGCGATGCGAAATTCTATGGCCGCAGGTACTTGGAAAGGGAGGCGTTTCCCGATGACGTCAAGTTGGGGAATCGAACGTTCGGCCAATGGAGTGAGGCGTGCGACCAAGCACTGGGCCGAATTCTATGCCACACAGACTTTGCGGCTGCCCTTGTGCGTAAACGGCCCGGTGTCGATCTATACAATGTCCTGACAATATTTGCCAGGCGGGAAGATGTTGCTGCGGTTTGGGAAGAGACCGGGATGCCAGCATCGCATGTCGATGCAACGATGGATGCTCTTACGCTTGGCCCGCAGCATCTGGATGAATGGCGGAAAGCTTGTGAGCCCCCTACACATTACTACGTCGGAGTGGGAAAGGACTTCGTCCTTTTGCCATGCTTTGGTGCGCTGACTAACCCCTATTACTCGCTGTTTCGGCACTTGCGCAATGTTTTTCGCTCCGACTGGGACAAGAGCGTTGATCGGCGTGAAGATGTCTTTCGCGACAACCTTGCTGCACTCCTTCCGCCTGACCGCTTTGTCGTGCAAAACAAGGGTTACAAGCTTCGCAGGTCGGACGGCTCGGTCGCAACGGACATTGACGCAGTCGCTATTGACCGAACGAACGGTAGAGTGGCCCTGTTTCAGCTCAAGTGGCACGACGTCTACGGAAGATCACCAAGCGAGCGCGAGAGCCGGAAGCGAAACATGGCTGCAGCGACGGCTTGGGTTGACACCCTCGCTCGCACTCTGGGTGGGTATTCTTCGAGGGACGTGTGCAAACGGTTGGGAATTCCCAGCATGTCGAGTGACCTGCCGCCCGTCTTGATCGTCCTTGCTCGCTATATGGCGAGGTTCAGTGGCGACGGTGAACCCGATCCGCGCGCAACCTGGCTCTCTTGGCCAGAGTTCCAATTGGCTTTCAACTCTGCAATTCCCGATGACGCTCTTGCTTCGGTTGGAAGCAAGGTTGACGAGTACCGATCATCCTTCGACCGCACTGACGGCCCACCGCGTCGAGAAACCTTTATCTTCCCAGGACTGAGCATCGACTTGGAAACTCAGTCCTAGGCAATCTCCGTTGCAATTTTATTCTGGCTACACCCACTTAGCGCGCCGTCGGCGTGTCGAGGGCGCGCACAGCGTCAGCCGCGCCGCTGCCGCCCACCGTGGTCGGCGCCGCGCGCTCGCCCACCCTTTTCCGCCCAGGTGCGCGTCCAGCGGATCTGCACCACGCGCAGCATCAGCAGCATCGCCAGTGCCAGCACCGCGAAGGCGACGAAGCCCCAGAGGTAGGTGCCCGCGTATTGCTTGGACAGACCCATCGCGTTGGGCAGGAAGCCGCCGCCGAGCGCGCCGACCTCGCCGATCATCGAACCGGCGACCGCCGTCGTCAGCGGCCAGCGCAGCGGCACCAGCTGGAACAGCGCCCCGTTGCCCGCCCCGAGCGCGGCAAAACACAGCATGAACAGCAGCGTCGTCACCACCAGCGACGATTCCGCCAGGCCACACAGCACCAGCGTGATCGCCACCAGCACCAGCACGCCCGACAGCGTGTTGATGCCGCCGATGCGGTCGGACACGTAGCCACCCACCACCCGCACGCCGGAACCCATCAGCGTGGCCAGCATCGTGAGCTGGCCCGCCTCGACCTTGGTGACCTTGAACTGGTCATAGAAGTAGGTCGGCAGGAAGCTCGCCAGCCCGATGAACCCGCCGAAAGTGATGATGTAGATCAGGCTGAACGACCAGCCGTCCTTCTCGAACAGGCAGGAAATGTGTTCGCGGAAGGACTGGTGCTCGCGGTCCGGCGGCTCCTTCGCAGCGAACCACATCACCAGCATCGGCAGCACCATCGTGCAGGCAGCCAGCCCGTACACCGTCTGCCAGCCGTACTGCATCGCCAGCGGCGGCGCGAACAGCACGGCC
>JAAFKB010000201.1 GCA_013299055.1 Sphaerotilus sp. | reverse complement strand
TGCGGAAGGCTTCCTCCTCAGGGACCGTGATCTTCGTCCATGACCCGGCCGGGCACCTGCTGGGCGAGTACGACGGGACGGGTGCGGCCCTGCGCGAGTACGTCTGGATGGGCGACACCCCGGTGGCAATGTTCACCCCCGGGGCCACGGCCACGGCGCCGCCGCTGGTGTACTACCTGCACAGCGACCACCTGGACACGCCCCGGGTGGCCGTGGACACGAGTGGGAAACTGCGTTGGCGGTGGATGGCCGAGCCGTTTGGCAACACGGCCCCGGAGACCAACCCCGCCGGGCTGGGCGCCTTCACCCAGAACCTCCGGTTCCCGGGGCAGTATGCCGACGCAGAATCGGGCTTGTTCTACAACGGCTTCCGCGACTACGATCCCGCCACCGGGCGATACACGCAGTCCGATCCCATCGGGCTTCAAGGGGGCATCAATACCTACTCCTACGTCTCGGGAAATCCGCTGCGATATGCAGATCCAGCAGGACTATGCCCAATGTGTCTTATCCTCCCATTTGTGGGGGGAGGCGTCACACTCGCAGATATTGGAGTTGGCATAGGTATCGGTGGTTCCTTAATTGGCTTGGACAAGATATTCAATAAGCCAGGAAAAACACCTAATAGTGGGGAGCCAGATTCTTGCCACGTTAATCCTGGTAGTGGGCAGGAGCGCAAGTACGGGAAAGATAGCAAGCCCGAATATGATATTGACTGGGATCATGATCATGGCCAAGGTAGTCCTCATGGACACAATTGGGATGGAGGCAAGCGGGATCATGGATGGCCAATATCGTCTTGGCCTCGCGGCAGAACTCCGTGGAGAAACCCATGACTTTTGTTGAGCATCAATCTGTAGCGGCAATTTTTGATATTCATGCACAAGATAAATTCATGGAATTAGCTGCGGTCATGCCAGTGTGGGCTATTGAAAGTCCGGATAATTCGCGGGCAATTGCGGACGCAAGACAACTGCATCAACTTCAACTGACAATTTTTTTTGTGCAGCCGGGTGAGCTACTGATTGATATGTGCTCCCGGATTCTGCTTAACATAGACGAGCATCATCATTGCGATAAATTTTATTTATATGGAATTTCTGAGAATGATGTTGATCCATTTATTTTAACCGAGCTGCAAGTCCGAGAAGTAAAGCGGACAGAGTACGGCTGTCAATTAATCCGGTCTGTTTGTACATCTTCGGAGTCAGGTGAGTCATAAAATAATCTAAAAGAAATCAAAAAATGCATAAAGCGCAAGCTGGCGCGGGTGATCGACGCGCTGGGCCGGGTGCAGCAGACGACGAGCGGGGAGTGACGTGATGAGCACGAAGAGATGGATCAGTGCGGGGTTGGTGGGTGGTGTGCTGCTTTCGGCGGGGCTGGCTGGGGCGCAAGGCTTGCCGGCGGTGCCGAAGTCCCCGGCGGCGGCGGTGAAGCACGAGTACGACGCGGAGGGCAATGTCACGCGCACGGTGGTGGCCCCGGGGGTGGCGGGGTTCGACCTGGCGACCGGGTACACCTACGACGCGCTGCAGCGGCGGGTGCTGAGCACGGACGCCAAGTCCGGCGTGACCTCGCTGCAGTACAACGGGCAGGACCAGCTCACCCGGGTGATCGATCCCCGCACGCTGGTGACCACCACCCCTCGCAACGGGCTGGGCGACGTGACGCAGGTGGGGAGTCCGGACACGGGCACCGCCTCGCAGAGCTACGACGCCGCAGGCAACGTGACGCGCCGGGTGGACAGCCGCGGGGTGATCGCGACGCCGGTCTACGACGCGCTGAACCGGCTGACGCAGGTGGTGTACAGCCAGACGGGCAAGCCCAGCGAGGCGATGGGCTGGATGTATGACCAGACGGGCGCGGGCTTCGCCTACGGGGTGGGGAGGCTGACGACGGCCACGCACCCGGCCGGGTCGAGCACGTACCAGTACGACGCGCAGGGGCGGCTGACGGTGGAGTCCCAGAGCCTGAACGCGCAGGCCGGGGCCAATGCGGCGGTGGTGACCAAGACGGCGAGCTACGGCTACGACGCGGCGGGACACCTGATCAGCATCATGTACCCATCGAACCGCCGGGTGGACTTCACCTACACCGGCGGCGTGCTCAGCGCCATCGGGTTTCCTGCCACACCGCGGGTAGCGGCCGTTGTGCTGCTGACGAACGTGCAGTGGGAGCCGTTCGGCGCGGCCCGGAGCTGGCAGTGGGTGCTGGCCGGCGGGGCGCTGCAGCCTCACGAGCGGGTCTTCGACAGCGCCGGGCGGCTCGTGCGCTACCGGCTCGGCCCGGTCGTGCGTGACCTGAGCTACGACGCGGCAGACCGCATCAAGGCGTTCGACCACTACGACGCCACCACCGGCGCCCCCCTGCCGGGGCTGCGCCAGGGCTTCGACCACGACGGGCTCGGCCGGCTCACCCAGGTCTCCGCCAACGCCACTACCTGGAGCTTCAGCTACGACGCCAACGGCAACCGCACGGGGGTGCTGATCAACGGGGTGGCCCAGGGCTACGCGGTCGATCCCGCCAGCAACCGGCTCGCGGGCCTGAGCAACCCCGCCTCCACGCTGACCCCGGACGCCATGGGCAACACGCTGGCCGACTCGGGCAAGGGCTACACCGCCACCTTCAACCTCGCCGGGCGCATGAGCACGCTCACCCGGGCCGGCCTCTCCACCAGCTACACCTACGACGGGCAGGGCCGGCGGCTGCGGAAGGCTTCCTCCTCAGGGACCGTGATCTTCGTCCATGACCCGGCCGGGCACCTGCTGGGCGAGTACGACGGGACGGGTGCGGCCCTGCGCGAGTACGTCTGGATGGGCGACACCCCGGTGGCGATGTTCACCCCGGGGGCCACCGCGACTGCGGCTCCGCTGGTGTACTACCTGCACAGCGATCACCTGGACACGCCACGGGTCGCCTTGGACACCAGCGGGCGGCTGCGCTGGCGGTGGATCGCCGAGCCGTTCGGCACCACCGCCCCCGAGACCAACCCCTCCGGGCTGGGCAGCTTCACGCAGAACCTCCGGTTCCCGGGGCAGTATGCGGACGCAGAGTCCGGCCTGTTCTACAACGGCTTCCGCCAGGGCGATCGCATCTAAATTCTGACCATCCCCAAGACCGTCTCCAGGTAGTCCAGATCCCACCCGGCGGTGCGCCGCTTGCCCTGAATGCCTAGCTTGAGGGTCTTGTCTTGCTTGATTTGCGT
>JAAFKB010000200.1 GCA_013299055.1 Sphaerotilus sp. | reverse complement strand
AGGCGATGGGCTACGTGCTCGACAAGACGGCGCGCACCTTCTCCAGCAAACGCTCGGGCTTCATCGCGGCGCTGATCCCGTCGCTGAACAACTCCAATTTTTCCGAGACGGTGCATGGGCTGGCGGCAGCGGTCGAAGGCGCCGGGCTGCAACTGCTCCTGGGCGACACCGACTACCGGCTCGACAGCGAGGAACGGCTGGTGCGCGAGATGCTGGCGCGCCGGCCCGAAGGCGTGGTCCTGACCGGTGGCGTCCACACGCCGCAGGCCCGCGCCATGCTGATCGCCAGCGGCATCCCGGTGGTCGAGACCTGGGATCTGCCTCCCGAGCCGATCGGCCACACCGTGGGGTTCTCCAACGCCGAGGCCACGGTCGCACTCGTTCACCACCTGCACGCCAGTGGCTACCGCGACATCGGCTTCCTCGGCGGCACCTCCAACCGCGACACCCGGGGGGCCGACCGGCGGCGCGGCTACACCGAGGCGGTGCGGGCGCTCGGCCTGCCGGAAGGGCGCGTGATCTCCTTCGGCCAGCCGCCCGTGTCGATGGCGCAGGGTGCGCAGGCGGTGGCGCAGCTCGTCCAGCAGTGGCCGGACGTGGACGCGGCGGTGTGCGTGTCGGACCTGTGCGCGTTCGGCGCCCTGGCCGAATGCCAGCGGCGCGGCTGGGACGTGCCCGAGCGCCTGGCCATCGCCGGTTTCGGGGACTTCGAGGTCAGCCGCAACTGCCATCCACGCCTCACGACGGTGGCGATCGACTGCGCCGGGATGGGGCGGGTGGCGGGGGAGCTGCTGCTGCGGGCCATCGAGGCGGGGCGGGCGGGGCAGGTGCTGGCGCCAGAGACGGTGCGGGTGCCATTCCGCGTGGTGGTGCGGGAGAGTACCTGAGTCCCATGCGTGCCTAAAATGGGCGATGACATCTGAGCACTTGGTTCTGTCGCTTTTCGCCGGGGCAGGCGGCTTCTCCTACGGTTTCAAGCAGGCGGGACTCCAGCCCTTGTTTGGTGCCGAAATTGACCATGACGCTTGCCGGAGCTATCAACTCAACGTCGGCAGCCCTTGTCACCAGATGGACCTGAGCCGCGTCGAGCCTCGTGTCCTGAAGGCGCTGGCCGGTGGGTGCAAACCCTTCATCATCATCGGCGGTCCGCCTTGCCAGGGCTTCAGCACGGCCGGCCCTCGAAACGAAGATGATCCTCGAAACCGCCTGATATTCAATTACCTTCGAATCGTCGGGGAGTTGTCACCTCGGTGGTTCATTTTCGAGAATGTAGAAGGCTTGCTGACTTCCGGTGGCGGGCAGGATGTGGCGCGTCTGGTCCGCAAATTTGTAGAGCTGGGATATTCTGTCCGCCTCCAGAAGGTCAATCTGGCTACCTATGGGGTACCCCAGACCCGCAAGCGGGTGGTGATCATCGGCAACCGCCTTGGCATTGATTTTCAGTTTCCACCCGAGCTTTATTCCTATGACAGCGGCAAGGCGAAGAAATTGTCAGGTCTGCCGATGGCTCCCACCTTGTCTGAGGCACTGGCGGGTCTTGGTGATGCTGCGACTGACAAGAATTTGTTGGTTGATTACCGTGTATCCACGCCCATGAATTCCTTCGATGCAATGATGCGCTGTGATAATGAAAGGGGTGGCGTCACTCAGCATTATCAGTCTGCTGACCGCTCTGACAAACTGCATATTGAATTGCTGAAGCCGGGCCAGACCATGAAAGACCTGCCAGAGGCCCTGTGGCATGACAGTTTCAAGCGCAGAGCCAATCGTCGCGTGGCGGATGGCGTACCGACCGAAAAACGTGGCGGCGCGCCCTCGGGTCTGAAGCGGTTGCATGGAAGCCTTCAAGGACTGACGATCACCGGAGCAGCTTCTCGCGAATTTATCCATCCGGTGGCTCATCGTCCACTGACCATCAGGGAATGCGCCCGCATCCAGTCTTTCCCGGATCGCTACCAGTGGGAGGGGAATTCTGCAAGCATCATCCAGCAAATTGGAAACGCTGTCCCCCCGATGGCCTCCAATATTCTGGCCAAGCATATTCAGCAGATAGATGGTCAGTTTGGGGCTGGGCTGCAAGCGAGCCGAGTTTCCAGCAAGCCTGGACTGCTTGGCTTTGTTCTCACTGAGTCTGCCGGGATGAGTCCGGCGCTTAAAACTACACAAACCCTGTTGGGCGATCTGATGCAGGGAAATTTGGAATTCAATGACTACGAGACCGCGTAAAATTAGTTCGGCAAGGTCGCAGCAACTGACGAAGCTGATGACCGTCAGTAAAACAGCCACCATGACCGCCGTCATGGGGCCGGATGAGCTGGCAAAGATCATCGCGCTGGTGGCGACCGACATCAACAAGGCTGACCAAATGGCAGCGAGGTTCCCGCAGATCTGGCCCGCGATTGCTCCAGCAGGGGACTACTATTCGCTGGCGTCTGGCTGGTTCACCAGCCAAGAAAACGCTGTTGGCGCCAACGACCTTGTGGATTTGCTGGACTTTGCTGAAAGCCTTGATGTTGACTTCATGACGTACTTGAAGTGCTTGACTGAGCTGCACAAACGTCGCAGAAAGTACGGTTTGATACTGCAGCGCCAGCCGCTCCCCACCATGGTGCAGGTTTCACCTCGTGCTTTGATGGAGTATGGGCCAGATTTCCCTACCGAAGCATTGGCTTCCTGGCTGACCCGGACGAAGCGACAAGCCCCGGGGTTCAGCCCGGGGTCGAGCGTTCAAGCCGGAACGGCTTGTCAAGCGACATGTATGGAAATACAGTTGTCGGATGGAAGCCGTGAAGACCCTCAAGCTGCGGATCAAGGACAAGCACGCGGGCGTGCTGTCCTTGATGGCGCGCGAGGTCAATCAGGTGTGGAACTACTGTAACGAGACAAGTTCGCGGGCGATCCGCGAGCGCGGAAAGTGGCTGAGCGGGTTCGACCTGCAGAAGCTCACGGCCGGGTACTCGAAGTGCGAGGGCGTGCGGATCGGTAGCGCCACGGTGCAACTGGTGTGCGAGGAATACGCCACCCGGCGCAAGCAGTTCAAGAAAGCCCGGCTCAATTGGCGCGTGTCGAACGCGAAGTCAGCGAAGTATTCGCTCGGCTGGGTGCCGTTCAAGGCGGGCGGCGCGAAGTACAAGGCCGGGCAGATCGCTTTTCTCGGGCACAGGTTCAGTCTGTGGGACAGCTACGGGCTGAGCCGGTTCGATCTGCGCGCTGGCTCGTTCTCGCAGGACGCGCGCGGCCGGTGGTACCTGAACGTGTGCGTCAAGGTGGACGTGCCGAAGTCGGCCGGCACTGGATCGGTGGGGATCGACCTTGGCCTGAAGACTGCGGCGACGTGC
>JAAFKB010000020.1 GCA_013299055.1 Sphaerotilus sp. | reverse complement strand
CTTGCATGTGTAAGGCATACCGCCAGCGTTCAATCTGAGCCAGGATCAAACTCTTCAGTTCGATCTTGTGTTCTCAAGGAATTGAAGTGAACTTCACTTCAAATTTTCCATGAGCGTTTAAAGTCCAGGAGACTCGGTCTCTCGACCAGGCACTCCACACTCCAAACGCCCACGCTTATCGGTTGTCAATTTTTAAAGAACATCCCGGACCAGCCGGAGCTAACAACCTTAACAGCTGTCAGCACAGAAGCGAGATTGTGTTCTGCTTTCCAGATCCTGTCAAGTCACTTTCGACTTAAGGGTCTTTCTTTGCTTGGCACTGCTGCTTGCGCAGCACATCGCTTTCTTTACGCTATCTTGCTTGAAAAGCAGCTCATAGCGAAGAGAGCAATTGTATACCGCAAGTTCAGAGGCGTGCAAGCCCTTCGCAAACAATCGCGCCCTATCGCCCGGCACCTGACGTTGCACGGGCCCGTCGTGCACCGGCTTCACCAGCCTGGTGTGGATCTTCAGCACAGAGCACCTCCTGCGCCAGTCTGCCCAGCGTCGCCAGCTCCGTGCGCAGGATGCGCTGCTTGATGCTGGGCAGCTGCGTCGGGTGCATGCTGAACGAGCGCAGCCCGAACGCAAGCAGCACCTCGGTGAACGCCGGATCACCCGCCATCTCACCGCAGACGCTCACATGCTTGCCTGCAGCGTGTGCGGCCCGAATGGTATCGGCGATCAGGGCCAGCACCGCGGGATGCCAGGGATCATAGAGGTGGGCCACCGCTTCGTCGGCACGGTCGATGGCCAGCGTGTACTGGATGAGGTCGTTGGTGCCGATCGAGACAAAGTCGAAGTGCTGCAGGAATCGCTGCACCATGAGTGCTGCCGCTGGCACCTCGATCATCGCACCCAGCTGGACCTCGCCGTGCGGCGTACCCTGTGCGACCAGCGTGGCCCGCGCACGCGCCACGGCCTCCAGCGTCGCACGGATCTCGGTCGGATGGGAAATCATCGGTACCAGCAAGCGAACTGGGCCATGCACAGCCGCACGCAGAATCGCACGCAGCTGGACCTCAAACATGTCTGGGTCCGCCAAGCTCCAGCGGATCGCGCGCAGACCGAGCGCCGGATTGAGTGTGTGATCGTGCCGCAGCTCGTGCAGGCTCAGGCGGTCCAGCGGCTTGTCAGCGCCAATGTCCACCGTGCGGATCGTCACCGGCAGTCCCTTCATCGACTGCACCGCCGCCTGATAAGCCTCGAACTGTTCCTGCTCGTCGGGCAACTCGCCAACACGGTTCATGAACAGGAACTCGCTGCGAAACAGTCCTACGCCCTCGGCACCCGCCTCCAGCGCCGCCAGGGCATCGCCAGGCAGCTCGATGTTGGCCAGCAGCTCGACGCGCTGACCATCCAGGGTCACGGCCGGACGGCTGCGCAGGCGTGCCAGCCGGTCCCGCTCCAGCTGCCCCTGACGCTGGCGGAAGCGGTACTCCTCCAGCACCATCGGGGAAGGGTCGACGATCACGATGCCCGCATCGCCGTCGATGATCACCCAGTCGTCCTGGTGGACCAGCCGGCTGGCCTCGCGTGCCCCGACCACGGCCGGGATGTCCAGGCTGCGGGCCACGATGGCGGTGTGCGAGGTGCGCCCGCCCACTTCGGTGACGAACCCGCGGAAGACACTGCCCTTGAACTGCATCATGTCCGCCGGCGAGATGTCGTTGGCCACCAGCACCAGCGGCGCGCCCTCGTCGTGACCGACTGTCAGGCTGCGGCGCATGACCGGAGGCGTGCTGGCCCGATCAGCCCGGGCCAGCGCCTGCAGCAGCCGCTCGGCCACCTGCTCGACATCGGACTTGCGCTCGCGCAGGTACTCGTCCTCCATCTCGTCGAACTGGCGGGTCAGCGCGTCCAGCTGCGCGGCGACCGCCCACTCGGCGTTGTAGTGACGCCCCTCGATCCACTGGCGCGTGGCACTGGACAGCACTTCGTCGTTCAGGAGCATCACATGCACGTCCAGCAGGGCCACCAGCTCGGCCGGCGTGTCGCCCTGCACCTCCTGCTTGAGCGACTCCAGCTCGTGGCACACCAGGTCGCGCGCCACCCGCAGCCGGTCGACCTCGGCGCCGATCTGGTGGGGCTCGACAAAATAGTGGGCCACATCGACCCGGCTGGACGCCACCAGCACCGCCCGCCCGATCGCCACGCCGCGTGACACCGGTAACCCGAAAACCTGAACACTCATGGAACGATCCTAGCAGCGGCAAGCGACGCTGTCCCTCCGGTAACACCCCCTGGCAGACCCCGATACTGCCCCACGATGTCACGCACAGGTCATGCGCACGACACGGTCATGTCACCCGCAGTGCCCACGATGACGGCATTGTTTCGAGGAGACGTCGATGAGGGAACTGCCCCAGCCCAGGCCGGCGAGGTGATCGGCACCTGCCGCGTACTGACGCCGGGCGCAGCACGCCGTCTGGGCGGCTGGTACAGCGACACGGAGTTCGACCTCGGCCCGCTGCGCGCTGGCCAGGACCGCATGGCGGAGCTGGGGCGCTCCTGCGTGCATCCGGCCCACCGCCAGGGTGGTGTCATCCTCGCGCTGTGGGGCGCACTGGGCGCCTTCCTGCAGGCCAACCGGCTCGACACCGTGATCGGCTGCGCGAGTGTCTCCATGCGCGATGGCGGCCACGTGGCAGCCAGCCTGTGGGAGCGGCTGCGCCATACCCACCTCGCGCCGAGCGCGCTGCAGGTGCAGCCCCGCCTGGCCCTGCCGGTCGACGACCTGCGCTGCGACCTGCAGGCCGAGCTGCCGCCACGGATCAGGGGCTATGTGCGCTGCGGCGCGAAGGTGCTGGGCGCACCCGCCTGGGATCCGGACTTCAACACCGCCGACCTGCCGATGCTGCTGCGCCTGCAGGATCTGCCCGAAAAATACCGCCGGCACTTCCTGTCGCCGGCGGATTGACCCGTCTCAGACGCCTTCGCCGAACTTGTCGTGGACCAGGGCGCACAGCGCGTCCATGGCCTCTTGCTCACGGGTACCGTCGACCTCGATCTGGATCTCGCTGCCCAGCCCGGCCGCCAGCATCATCACGCCCATGATGCTCTTGGCATTGACGCGCCGGCCATTGCGGCTGACGAAGATCTCGCAGGGAAAGCTGCCGGCCAGCTTGGTGAACTTGGCCGAGGCGCGGGCGTGCAGGCCGAGCTTATTGCTGATGGTGATGGTGGTGTGGATCATGGCCGCCAGGAGTGAAGGCTTGGTTTTGCGGACGGGTGGAGGTCAGCGGCAGCACGCCCTGGACGGCCCCCTGCATCGCCCGGTCGAAGAGTGCCTGGACGCTGGCACCCCCGGGCGAACCCAGCGTGCGCCACAGCATGGCCACGTTCACGCCGGTCACGGCCCGGATGCGCTGGCCGTCGACCAGCCGCGATGCGACGTTGGCCGGCGTCGCGCCGAACACGTCGACCAGCAGCAGCGCCTCGGGATCCGGCGCGTCCTCGTCGGGCAGCAGCGTGCGCAGGTGCGCCTCGATGTCCTCGGGAGGCATGTGGGGCGGCACGTCGAACACCCGCAGCTGCTCGGCCGCTTCGGCGAATGTGTGGGCAGCCACCTGCTTCAGCGTCGAAGCCAGCGGGGCGTGGGCAATGATCAGCAAGCAGGCCATGGGCGCAGATTATGGTGCAGGGTCATGGCCAGCGCAGGCTCCCCAGGAAGGTGTCTGCGCTCTCGGCCCAATCCGCCGGAGCACCGCGCGGTGCCATGGCGACGAACTGGAACACCTGCAGCCCACGGGCCACGAACACCGCCTCGGCCCGCGCTGATGCCGCCTCGCCCGACTGCGCGACGATCGCCACCCGGCGGGCTTGCGGATTCGGGGTCATGCCGGCGATCTGCACTGGCTGCGATGACGCCTCCTGGCCCTGCAGGCGTTGGACCAGACCCAGGCGCGACGCGCGCAGGACCGTCTCCAGGCGAGCCGGATCGCCGACCTCCAGCACCGTGGCGGACCAGGAGACGCCCCCCGCATCACACACCCACATCGCCGCCCGCATCGGTGTGCCGTCCAGTGGCAGGGTCCGCTCCGCCTGTTCCGGCTTGCAGGGAAACTGTGCCCGCGTCTGCGGACCGACGTCGACATCGCGCCAGTTCAGCGTCGGCGAACACGCCCAGAGGACGCTGGACAAGGCGGACAAGGCGAGCAGGGACAAGAGGGGGCGCGGCATGACGGGATTATCGCCACAGCCCGCGGCACCCGGCGGGTTCACGGCTGGAACGGCACCATCAACCGCTCCAGCACCGCCAGCATCGGCCCCTGCAGCATCGGCAAGGTCAACAGCAGCCCGAACAACCCCACCGAAATGGTGATGGCAAAGCCGATCGAGAAGATCTGCAGCTGCTGCGCCACCCGCGAGATCAGACCCAGCACCAGGTTCACGAAGGTGAGCATGGTGATGGTCGGCAGCGCGATCCACAGCCCGTAGCGGAACAGCTCCGTACCCCAGACCTGCGGCTGGATCTGCTGCAGCAGGTCGAGCGGGTGGTCCGACACCGGGAAGCGGTGGAAGCTCTCCACCACCACGGCCGTGAGCAGCAGGTGTCCGTTGATGACCACGAACAGCCAGGCGGCCACCGTGTTGAAGAAGCGGGCGGTGGCCGTGACCTGCGAGCCGCTGGTGGGGTCGAAGAAGCTGGCGAAGTTCAGGCCCATCTGCAGGCCGATGAGCTCGCCCGCGAACTCGATGGCCGTGAACACCACCCGCGCTGCAAAACCGATGGTCAGCCCGATCACCACCTGCTGCGCCACCATGGCCAGCGCCGCGGGACTGTCCAGGGGCACCACCGGCATCGGCGGCAGGCTCGCCTGCGCACACAGCGCCACCAGGCCCGCCAACCCGACCCGCACCCGCACTGGCATCGCACGCATCGACAGCACTGGCGCTGCCGTGAACAAGCCCAGCACCCGCAGCCACGGCCACAGCAGCGGCAGCACCCACTGCAGGATCTGCGTCTCGTTGAAGCCGATCATGGCCGGGACGCAGCGCCGGCTCAGCCGACCGCGCCAGGAATGGCCTGCAGCACACGCTGCAGGTACTCCACCAGGGTCGTCAGCATCCAGGGTCCGGCGACCATCATCACCACCACCCCCGCCAGCACCTTGGGCACGAAGGACAGCGTGGCCTCGTGCAGCTGCGTGGCAGCCTGCAGCACGCTCACCACCAGCCCCACCAGCAAGATGGTCAGCAGCATCGGTGCGGCCACCGTCAGCAGCACGACCAGCGCCTCCTGGCCGAAGGTGAAGACATGGGAAGCGTTCATGGCGGGATCAAACGGAGAAGCTCGCCGCCAGCGAACCCAGCAGCAGGTTCCAGCCATCGGCCAGCACGAACAGCATCAGCTTGAACGGCAATGCCACCAGCACCGGCGACAGCATCATCATGCCCAGGCTCATCAGCACGCTGGCCACCACCATGTCGATGACCAGGAAGGGAATGAAGATCAGGAATCCGATCTGGAAGGCCGACTTCAGCTCGCTGGTGACGAAGGCTGGCACCAGCACGCGCAGCGGCAGCGCATCCGGCTTGGGCGTGCCCTCCAGGCGCGCGAGACGGGAGAACAGCGCCACGTCGGACTGGCGTGTCTGGCGCAGCATGAACTGCCGCATCGGCACCTCGGCACGGGCCACGGCCTCCTCGAAACTGATCTGGCTGGCCGCGTAGGGCTTGTAGGCGTCGGCGTACACCTTGTCCAGCGTCGGTCCCATGACGAACAGTGTCAGGAACATCGACAGGCCGATGACCACCTGGTTGGGCGGCGCGGCCTGGGTGCCGATGGCCTGGCGCAGCAGGCTCAGCACGATGACGATGCGGGTGAAGCCCGTCATCATCAGCAGCATGGCCGGCAGGAAGGACATCGCCGTGAAGAACAGCAGCGTCTGGATCGGCACCGAGTAGGTGCTCCCCCCCGCGCCCTGCCCCACCATCAGCGGCAGACCCGGCGCCGCGGCTCCCGCTGCCTGGGCCAGCGTCGGCAGCAGACCGAGCGACAACACCCCGGCCAGCACACGCCTAGCGCCCGGCAGATGGCGTTCACTGCCCATGGGACTGCACCGTCGGCCCTTGCGGACCACGGCGCCACTGGGACAGCAGGTAGCCGAAACTGGTGCCGGCGATCGAGGGCAGCGTCGTGACCGGTGGCACAGGCACTGGTGCCAGCGCATCGGACGGCGCGGGCAGGCGGTGCAGCACGGCGATCTGTTGGCCGGTCATGCCCAGCACCAGCCAGCAGCGGTCGGCGCCCTCGCCCACCTCGACCGTCACCAGCCGGTGCTGCGGCGACAGCACCGACTGCGACACCACCCGCATCGCGCCCGGCACGGGCCGTGCCGACAGACCCGCATAGCCACTGCGCCGCAGCAGCCACAGCGCCACAGGGATCGACACCAGCACCAGCGCCAGCCAGAGCAGCGGCGTCAGCGAAGACAGCGGGGAGCCGAGCGGGGACATCATCGCCAGTCTCCGCTCAGTTGCCGCGCGACAGGCGGCGCATGCGCTCGCTGGGCGTGACGATGTCGGTCAGGCGCACGCCGAACTTCTCGTTCACCACCACCACCTCGCCCTGGGCGATCAGGTAGCCGTTGACCAGCACGTCCATCGGCTCGCCCGCCATGGCGTCGAGTTCGACCACCGAGCCCTGGGCCAGGTGGAGGATGTTCTTGATGGGGATGCGCGTGCGGCCGAGTTCGACCGTCAGCTGCACGGGGATGTCGAGGATCAGGTTCAGATCCTTGCCACCCGAGGCCCGGACGCCACCCGCGTCGGAGGCCTGGCCGAAATCGGTGAACGCCGCCGGCTGCGGCAGACCCGACCCATAGCCCGACATCGGCGAGCCGATCTCCGACGACGCGGCGGGATCGTCCAGCGCCGCGGCCCACTCGGCAGCCAGTGCGTCCTGCTCGGAGAGTCCCGATGGCACGATTTCAGACATTGTGGTCTCCGATCCAGCTCACCTGCGAGCTGGTCAACATGCGTTCCACCCGGATCGCGTAATGGCCATTGGAGGTGCCGTAGCTGGCCTCCAGCACGGGCACGCCATCCACCTTGGCACGCACCAGCTTGTCCAGCTCCAGCTCGATGAAGTCACCGGGCTGCATGGCCAGCAGCTGCTCGACCGTGGCCGGCGCATGGGCCAGCTCGGCCACCAGCTGCACTTCGGCCGACTGGATCTCGTCGGACAGCACCCGCACCCAGCGGCCATCCTTGCCCGGGCCTTCGCCCTGGTTGCTGGTGCGCAGCACGTCGCGGATCGGCTCCAGCGACGAGTAGGGAAAACAGATCTGCACCGTGCCGACCGACTCGCCGATCTCCACGGTGAACACGGTGCTCACCACCAGCTCGCTGGCCGTGGCGATGTTGACGAACTGCGGCTGCATCTCGGAGCGCTGGTAAGCCAGCTCGACCGGGTAGACACCTTGCCAGGCGCGGTTGTATTCCGCCAGGATGATGTCGACCAGCCGCATGATCACGCGGTGCTCGGTGGGCGAGAACTCGCGGCCCTCGATGCGCACCGGGTACTTGCCGACACCACCGAACAGCGCGTCGATCACCGCAAAGACGAAGGCCGGATCGCACACCACCAGCCCCGCACCACGCAAGGGGCGCAACGAGACGATGTTGAAGTTGGTCGGCACCATGGTCTCGCGCAAGTAGTTGCTGTACTTGTGGACCTTGATCTCGCCAGCGGCGATCTCCATCGGCCGGTGCGTGAACGCCGTCATCACCGGACAGACGTTGCGGGCAAAGCGCTCGTTGATGGCTTCGAGCATGGGCATGCGCCCACGCACGATGCGCTCCTCGCTCGCCAGGTTGTAGTCCCGTACCAAGCCTTTGGGCCTGTCGGACTCCTCCCCGGGCACATCACCGGAGATGCCATCCAGCAGGGCATCGACTTCGTCCTGGGACAGGTTGAGCTGGCTCATGGTGTTGTCGCCGTGCGTCGCGGTCGTCCGTGGCAGCGACCGTGGCTCACTGCACGATGAAGCTGGAGAAATGCACTTGCTGGACCGGGTTGTAGACCGGAGGCGTGCGCTTCTTGCGGGCGGCGCTGGCGGGTGTCTCGGACTCGGCGTCGATGTGGATGCCCAGAGGACGCACGACTTCGCGGGCGATCTCGGCGGCGAGCTGCTCCTTGCCTTCCCGCCCGAGCATGTCGGCGGCGGTCTTGTGCGACAGGATCATCAGGATGCCATTGCGCACCGCCGGCATGAAGGCCTTGAGTTCATCGGCCACCTTGGCGTCCTCGAACTCCAGCGTGATGCCGATCTGGGCATAGCGGTCGCTGTCGCGATCGGCCAGGTTGACCACGAAGGTCTCCAGCGGCATGTAGGTCGGTGGCACGTGGGCATCGCGCTTGGGCGCCTTGCGCACCGGCGCCACCTGCGTGGCCTCGGCGCCCTCGTCGGCCTCGGCTGCAGCAGCCTTGCGCTGCTGCAGATACAGGTAGCCGCCGACAGCACCCAGGGCCAGCACCACGACCACACCCAGGAGGATCCAGCGTTTGAGAGATCCTTTCCCTGCACCAGTTTGTCCTGCGCTTGCAGCGGCAGCCGCCATGTCCATCTCCTGCGTGCCAAAGACCCTGACCCCTCGCCATGGCCTCTGATAGGAAACGATTATTGGGATGACGCCGGGGCGGCGATGATCGGAAAAGCGCAGAGAAATCGGAGATGGCGGACCCGGTCCTGGACACTGCGCGGGTCAGGCAACGAGATCGAGACGTCCTGCACGACCTGCTGCTGGCTTGCGGGCTTCGGGCGCACGCGACTCGTCGGCGGTGGTCCCCGTGTGCCGCCTGGACACCGTCTCCCGATGCGCCTCGCGCTCGCCGGAGGAGGAGCGGTCCTGTCCCTGCATCGCCGCTTCACCCCGCGCACGGGCCTCCGAACCCGTGTCAGCACCGCCAGTCGACGCACCAGCCGCCGCCTCCGCCAACGCTTGTGGTGTCGCCTCGTGTACCTGACCATGGACCAGCGCCACCCCTTCGGCCTGCAACGCCTCGGCCAGCCCAGGCAGGCAGGCCTCCAGGTGCTGGCGGGTCAATGCCTCGCTGGCGCCGAAATCGACACGCACGGCCTGTCCGCTCAGCGCGATCGACACCGACACCGGACCCAGGGACTGCGGGTTCAGGTGGAGCGTCACCGTCTGCAGTCCCGGCTCGGACTGGCCTACCCGCCGCACCAGCTCCACCACCACGTCGTCCGAGAAGCCCGGCTGCGTCACAGGGGTCTGGATCCAGGTCTGCGCGGGGGCCGCGATCGGTGCTCCTGCCTGGGCTGCGGGTGCACCGACAGTCGCCAGCTGCCATGGCTGCGGCAGCGACTCGGCTGTGCGGGCCAGGGGGCTGCCGACATCGTCCGAGGGACCGCGGGCTCCGCCGCCTCTGGCCGCCGTGGGCAGGTCCACCGCCGGGACCGTCACGCGGGGGTCGGTTGCGGCCTCCACCACGGATCGGTTGCCACCCTCCAGAGGGGCAGCCGGATGCGCTGACACGGTACCGTCCAGCAAGCTGTCCACACTCCGGGACAGCATCCCGTGTGCAACCACGTCGCGCAGCCCGGATGCCTGCCCACGCACGGCCTGTGTCTCGGTCTCCCGCGCAGCGTCCGGAGCAGCCCCCGCCATCTGCACCACCCACTGCATCAGCGCCAGGGCCGCAGGCGGCTGCTCCGGTGTCCAGACCGGCAGCGCCAGGTCCGGCACGGTCAGGCCGCCAGCCGCTGCGGAGTCCTGCAGCTCCGCCTGGCGCGCGTCCTCCTCTGCGCCCTGCGCAATACCGCTGGCGTCGAGCCTGGTGTCCGTGGCAACGGCCTGTGCGGACGCTCCGGGCAAGGGTTCGGCCGCCGCGCGGGCCGCCGATGCGGACCGCAGGACCGCCGCGAATGGTTTCGTTGCCAGACCGGTGTCGGTCGAGCGCGGCAATGCGCTTCCCGCCAGGCCCGGTCGGGGCGCAGCCGTCGGCAACGTCAGCCATGCGGAAGTGTCCATGCGTTCAGCCTTGGTGGGGTTCGTGGGCGTGGTGGCGTGCCCAGGCGGCACGGGCGGACCGTTCATCGGACTGGCGCTGTTCCTGTCGGTGCAGGTGCTGGCTGGCCGCCTCGGCACGGCGCTGGAGCAGCTTGCGGATGGCAGCCACCCGGCGCTCGGCCTCCACGGCGTCCCCCTGGCGCCGGACCAGCGCCTGACGGGCGCGGTCGACCTGACCCGCCTGCAGATCCACCGCCTCGTGCAGCCGCCCCGAAAACGCATGGTGACAATGCATCAGCGGCACCGCCACCGAGGACTGGCGAAAGGCATCGGACCACCGCTGCTGGTGGTCACGCCGGTAGGCCGTGAGCTGGGTCTGCTGCTGCACGGCGGCCGACAGCGCCTCATCCGCACGCCGCTGCAGGACCAGCGCCTGGTCGCGCTGTCGTTCGGCATGTTCAAGCAAGGTCACGAGGGCATGGGACATGGGACATGGGGGGGAGCAGGGAAAAGGAGATCAGTGGCGCGCAATGTGGCGCAGCATCGCCACGCTGTCACCCAGCGTGGCGCGGGCGTCGGTGTCCTGCTGCAGCAGGGCCACCATGGCGGGCTGGGCCCGCATGGCGGCGTCGAGTTCGGCATCGTGACCGGGCACATAGGCACCAAGCTGGATCAGGTCACGTGCCTTGCTCAGCTTGGCCAGCAGCTTGCGCATCTGGCGGGCGGATTCGACGTGCTCGCGGGTGGCGACGTTGTTCATCACGCGGGAGATCGAGCGTTCGATGTCGATGGCGGGGTAATGCCCGGACTCGGCCAGCTCGCGCGAGAGCACGATGTGGCCGTCCAGGATGCCGCGGGCAGCGTCGGCGATCGGGTCTTGCTGGTCGTCGCCCTCGCTGAGCACGGTGTAGAAGGCGGTGATCGAGCCTTGCCCGGCGTGGCCATTGCCGCTGCGCTCGACGAGCTGCGGCAGCTTGGCGAAACAGCTCGGCGGGTAGCCCTTGGTGGCGGGTGGCTCGCCGATGGCCAGGGCGATCTCGCGCTGCGCCATGGCATAGCGGGTCAACGAGTCCATGAGCAGCAGCACATCCAGGCCCTGGTCGCGGAAATGCTCGGCCACCGCCGTGGCGTAGGTGGCGCCCTGCAGCCGGTTGAGCGGCGGCGCGTCAGCGGGTGCAGCGACCACGACCGAGCGGCGGCGCCCTTCCACTCCGAGGATGTCCTCGATGAACTCCTTGACTTCGCGCCCGCGCTCGCCGATCAGGCCGACCACGATCACATCGGCCGCCGTGTAGCGCGCCATCATCCCCAGCAGCACCGACTTGCCCACGCCCGTGCCCGCGAACAGGCCGATGCGCTGGCCCTTGCCAACGGTGAGCAGGGCGTTGATCGAGCGCACGCCCGTGTCCAGCGGCTTGCGCACGGGGTCACGCTCCATGGCGTTGATCGGGCGGCGCACCAGCGGCAGCGACTGCACATCGCGCAGCGGTCCGCCATGGTCGAGCGGCTGACCGCTGGCATCGACCACGCGGCCCAGCAGCCCGTTGCCGATGGGCAGGTGGCGCGAGCGGTCCTCGCTGCGGCGCCAGAGGTGGCGGCTCACGCCCAGCTCGGGCGCCTGCACCGGCACCTCCAGCGGCATGACCCGCGCCCCGCTGGCCAGTCCGTGGATCTCGCCGGCTGGCATCAGGAAGGCCCGGTCACCCGAGAACCCGACGACCTCGGCCTGGATCGCTGGCTGACCAGGCATCAGCACCTCGCACAGCGAGCCGACCGGCACGTGGATGCCGGCCACCTCCAGCACCAGCCCCGCCACCCGCACCAGCGTGCCCTGGACCGCCAGCGGCAGCTTGGCACTGGCGCGTTCGTGCAGGTCGTCGAGGTAGCGGGCCCAGTGGTCTGTGTCCATGTGCGTGCGGGCGGGCGCGGACCTCATGGTGTGGCCACTCCATCGGGGCCATCCGCATCCACCAGCGCGGGTGAACCCATGGCCGCCATGGCACTCGCCCAGCGGGTCGCCAACCGGGCATCGACCACCCCCAGATCCGACTCCACCAGACAGCCCCCGCGGGCCAGGTGGTGGTCGGCGATCAGCCGAGCGCCACGGACCTCGAAGGCGTCACGGCAACCCTGCTCGATCCAGGTCAGGTCGTCCGGGTGGACCTTCACCGTGATGTGCCGCGCCGACAGCAGCACCTCATCCAAGGCCTCCTGCACCACCTCGACGACGAGGGCGGCACGGGTCTGCAGCTCGCTGCGCACCACCTGGCGCGCCATCTGCATGGCGATCCCCGCCAGCCGGCGGGCCAGCGACTGCTCGACACCGTCGAGTCCCTGCTGAAACGCCGCCAGCACCGACGCCACCGGCGTCCCGACCTCCGCGGCCTGCTGCTGGCGGAACGCCTCCAGCGCATCACGGGTCTGGGCTTGCAGGGCCTCGGCCATCTCGTCACGGCCACGCTGGCGGCCCTGCTCGAACACCTCGGCCAACCGGGCCTGGAGCTGGGCCTGTCGGGTGGCGCGTGCGGCGGCCGGATCGGCCGGTGGCGGTGCGGCGGCAGCCGGCGCGGGGGACGCCGCCGGCCTGCCGCCACGTCCGTCCAGCCGATCGGGCACCCAGGCCACCGCATGGCCCAGTTCTTCGCGCGGAATGAACCGGGCGTGGGAAGGCTGAGCGGGCCGACTCGCCGCGTCAGGCGTGTCCAGGCCCATGCGCGGCACACGCTCGTGCTGCTGCAGACGCTGTGCAAAGCGGTGGTCTTGCTGCCCCTCAGAGGAACTGGCCATCGCCGCCTCCACTCATGGCGATCTGCCCGTCGTCGGACAGGCGGCGCACCACCTGCAGGATGACCTTCTGCTCGGCCTCGACCTCCGACACCCGCACCGGTCCGCGCGAGGCCAGATCCTCCCGCAGCATCTCGGCCGCACGGCTGGACATGTTGCGGAACACCTTCTCGCGCAGCTCCTCGGTCGCGCCCTTGAGGGCGACGAGCAGCGATTCGCTCTGGACCTCCTTGAGCACGGTCTGGATGCCCCGGTCGTCGACCCGCATCAGGTCGTCGAAGGTGAACATGTTGTCCGAGATGGTCTGGGCCAGGTCCGCGTCGTTGGTGCGGATGTAGTCGAGCACCGACGCCTCGACGCTAGATCCCATGAGGTTGAGCACCTCCGCCGCTGTCTTGACTCCACCCAGGTTGGACTTGCTGCTGCGCCCGCTGCCAGCGAGCACCTTCGAGAGCACCTCGCTGAGTTCCTGCAGCGCCGCGGGCTGGACACCATCGAGCGTGGCCAGGCGGATCATCACTTCGTTGCGCTGCGCCTCGGGGAAGCGGCGCAGCACCGCGCTGACCTGGTCGGGTTCGAGGTGGACCAGGATGACCGCGACGATCTGCGGATGTTCACGCCGCAGCAGATCGGCCACCGCCGCCGGGTCCATCCATTTCAGGTTGTCGATGCCCGGCGTGTCGTCGGTGCCGATGATGCGGTCCAGCAGCAGCCGGGCCTTGTCGTCGCCCAGCGCGCGGTGGAGCACGTTGCTGACGTAGTCATCGGTATTCAGGCCCAGCTCGATCAGCCCCTCGCTCTCCACCTGCTCCTCGAAGCGCACCAGCACCCGCTCGTAGCGGTCCCGCGAGATGGTCTTGGTGCGCGCGATCTTCTCGCCCAGGCTCTGCACTTCCTTGGGCGTGAGGTGGCGGAACACGTCCGCCGCACCCTCTTCGCCCATCGAGATCAGCAAGATCGCTGCGTCTTCGAGTCCCTTGTCATCCATGCTGGCATCTCCCGGTTCGGTCCGTGATCGGCCCGTGTAGCGGCCTGGGCCGTGTCGTCAACCCGCGTCCTGGCCCTGTGCCCAGCCACGCAGGATGCGCGCCACCGAGGCAGGGTTGGTCCGCGCCATCTGGCGCACGGCCTCCAGACGCTTGTCCGCATCGCTCACGGCGGCCGGTCCTGCCAGCGTCGGCAGGGTGCTGCGGCTCTGGAGCGCAGGCAGCTCGGTCAGGTCGTCCACCACGGCATCGAGCTGCCGGG
This sequence comes from Sphaerotilus sp., assembly GCA_013299055.1. GTDB lineage: Bacteria > Pseudomonadota > Gammaproteobacteria > Burkholderiales > Burkholderiaceae_C > Sphaerotilus. The sequence continues at coordinate 33,338 of JAAFKB010000020.1, read as the reverse complement.
CCGCAGGCGGTTGCTGCTGGGCGAGGCGGTCCGCCCGCAGATCCCCCAGCACCGGCCGGATCACGCCAAAGACCAGCGCCAGCCCCAGCAGACCCAGCACCAGCGGCACGGCCAGCGTGCGCACCATCTCGACCGTTTCCGGCTGCTGCCACATCGGCACAGGCGCTGGCTTGTCTGCCAGGTTGTGGCGGAACGGCGCGTTGACCACCCGCACCGTGTCGCCTCGCTCCTTGTTGAAGCCGACGGTCTCCTGGACCAGCGCGACCAGCTTGTCGATCTCTTCCTGCGACAACGGCTGGGACTGTGCCTGGCCCTTCTTGTCGGGTGCGACGCGGTGGTTCACCACCACGGCCACGGCCAGCCGGCGGATGGCGCCTGCCGCCGCCCGTGTCACCCGGACCGTCTTGTCGATCTCGTAGTTCGTGACCATGTCGCGCCGACCCCCGGGGCTCAGGCCGCTGACCTGCCCGACCTGCGCGGCTTGCAGCGCCTGGGCCGCACCGTTGATGGGGGCCGATGCCACCGCCTGGGGCTGGTTGCTGGCCGCACCGGGGACACCGGCGGCCAAGGCGCTGCCCGGCCCGCCCGCGTTCTCCGACACCTGCGCGGTGCGCACGGCGGCCGGTACACCACCCTGGTTGGGCTTGAACTCCTCCGTCGTCGACTCCGACTGCGAAAAATCCACCTCGGCGGACACCTGGGCCCGCAGGTTGTCCCGGCCCACGATGGGCTCCAGGATGTCGAGGATGCGCTTGGCATACAGCGCCTCGATGCGGGCGACGTGCTGGACCTGGCCAGAGTCGAGCCCCCCTGCACCATCGCCTTGCTCCGACAGCATGGCACCAGACTGGTCCAGCACGCTCACCGCGCGCGGACTCAGCTCCGGCACGCTGGCCGACACCAGATGCACGATGCCGGCGATCTGCGCCCGGTCGAGCACCTGCCCGCCGCGCAGCGTGAGCAGCACCGAAGCACTGGGCTTTTGCTGGTCCCGGAAGAAGCCGTTCTGGTTGGGCAAGGCCAGGTGGACCCGCGCCGACTCGACCGCCGACAGCGCCGTGATCGAGCGCACCAGCTCGCCTTCGAGCCCGCGCTGAAAGTTCAGCCTCTCCTGGAACTGTGTGGTACCGAAACGGGCACTGTCCATCAGCTCGAAGCCCACGGTCGAGCCTTTCGGCAGCCCGGTCTGGGCCAGCTTCAGGCGCACGTCGTGGACCTGGTCGGCGGGCACCAGCACGGCACCGCCCCCTTCGCTGAACCGGTAGGGCACATTCATCTTGGACAGCTGCGCCACGATGGCCCCGCCATCCTTGTCGCTGAGGTTGGAAAACAGCACACGGTAGTCCGGCCGTGCGCTCCAGACCGCCGACAGGCCGAGCAGCGCCAGGAACAGCAGCAGCCCCCCCGCGAGCATGGCCTTGCGCAGCACAGGCAAGGCGGAGAAACGCTCCGCCAGACGGGCCACACCCGCGCCGGAGGCGGGAGCGGCTGCAGTCAGGGTGGTCGAGCTGGAGAGGTCCATGTCCAATCGGTCGTTGCACGCAGGCCAGAACGGCCACGCTGAAAGTGGATTATTCGAGCCCCCACCATCCCTGAAGCGGCAAACAGGCGAACGATCGCGGCACTCTTTCGTTCCTCGGTCGCCCCTGGCTTGCCTAGGATGGCGAAGCTGTGGAGAACCCTCATGGACATGCCGCTCAAACCCTTTGATTTCGCCCAGGCCGTCGCGCGCGCAGGGCTGACCGGACTCGGGCAGCCTGCCTCGCCCGCGGTCGACGGTCCGCCGGGTGGCTTTTCCCAGGTCTTCCAGCAGGCACTGCACAACGTCAGCCAGTCGCAGCAGTCCGCGCAGGCACTGCAGCGCGAGGTGTCACTGGACAACCCGCAGGTGAGCCTGGAAGAAACGATGGTCGCGATGCAGCGGGCCAACATCGGCTTCCAGGCGGCGATGCAGGTGCGCAACCGGCTGGTGCAGGCCTACAGCGACATCATGAACATGCAGGTCTGACGGACGTGCAGCGCCTTGGCAGATCACCAGGCGCCAGGGCGCACGCTCAGAGCGAAAGCAGCCGGTGGCGCTTCTGGGCGTGGTCGAGATAACGCTGCAGCTCGCGCTGGACCGCCGGACTCGGCATCAGCAGCTCGCAGCCGATGCGGCGGTGCCGGGTCGGCAAGGCGCTCACCTCGGAGACATGCATCACGCGCAGCGTCACCCGCATCCGGGTGGCCACGTCCAGCACCAGTTCTACCCCCGGCAGGCACTGGCCGGCGCGGAACAGGTCCAGCTCCTCGTTGAGCATCAGCGCCACGCCCGTGTGGCTGATGTCGAGAATGCGCAGGTCGATCTGCCGCCGTGGCAGATCCGCCAGTTCCAGCAAGGCGTGCGGCTGTGTCCGCCCCGTGGGGCGGATGCGAAAGGCGTTGCGGCGCTGGAAGCGGTAGACCTCGCGCGGGTACTGGGCATTGAAGGCGCTGGCGCTGCGCCCGTGGACCAGCAGGAGGTCATGGACATCGAACTGCACCTTCACGCTGTCCAGGTAGCCCGTGGCCGTCACCTCATGGGACTCCGCCAGACGCGGCACCAGCGTGTCGCGGGCATCCGCCGCGAAGACCAGCACCCCCCGCTGTGCGTCCTCGGCCCAGAGCGAGGTCGAGTAGGCCAGGCCGTCAGGCGTGGTCAGCGACAGCGGCACGTCGCCCTCGACGAACTGCCGCAGCAGATCCCGGATCTCGACAGAGACCCGCACGCGGTGTTCGTGGAGGTCTGCGGCACCAGCAGCGGTTGCGGTTGCGGTTGCAGCGGCAAGGGAAGCAGTCGACGGGCTCATGCGCAGGACTCCAGTCAGTGCAGCGTGCTGCGCGGGGGCACGGTGAGCATGCTGTCCAGATCCTCCAGCCAAGGCTCGGCCAGCATCCGGATCTCGGCGTCGTTGAGCAGGATGCGCTGCATGATGCGGGACTTCACCTGCACCTCCTCGCTGGGCAGCAGGTCTTGCCCGGCCGCGTGCTTGAGCTGCGAGATCAGCACCGCACACGCCCCTTCGAGCTTGACCACGCGGTCCCAGTTGCCGACTCGGGCAGCCTCCAGCATGTCGAGACTGGCCTGTTCGATGGCTTCGTAGTATTGCAGCAGGACGCTCTTGTGCAGGGGTGCACTCTGCGTGGTTCGGGCGGTAGCGGCTTTGGACATGTAGGACCCAGTGTGTGACTGCATTGCCGGGGCGTGGGAGGCCGATCGCCCGGGATCAGGCCGGCACCCTGGTGGAAACCTGTGCGCCGATGGTCTGCCAGGCATCGCGCAGCGGGCGGATCAGGCGCTCGACCTCGTCGAGGAGCGCGGGATCGTTGCGCAGGTTGCTCCAGGTCAGGCGAATCACCGCATAGTGATAGAGGTCGCGCAGATTCAGCGCGAGTTCGCCGCCCGCCTCCAGGTCCAGCGCGGCGATCAGCCCTTCGTCGAGGATGCGCACGGCACGGCCGATCTGGGTGCATTTCGGCTCGATGTCCCCCGCCACCATCGCGGTGCGGGCCCGCGCCACCGATTCGAGCAGCCCGTCGTACAGCATCAGCACGAGGTGGTGCGGGGTTGCGCAAGCCACCCCCGTCTCCACGCCGATCTGCCGATAGGCATTGGCGAAATGCTGGGGGCGGTTCAGAGGTGCGGTCACGGCGCTGTTGAACATGCGGGGGATTTGGTTATGGACGAAGGGGCGGTGGGAATCGGTGTGCGCTGCCTGAGGCTTATCGTCCGACCGGTGCGGCGACTTGAGATGCAGCGGCCAGCGGCATCGGGGGCAAGCCGGCCTCCTGGCGCGCCACCATGCGCTGCAGCAGATGGCCCAGGTCGGTGGCAAAGCGCCGGCCATCGAACAGGGGTGACTGCAGACGCCCCTGCTCCAGCCGGTGGCACAGCGTCTGCAGCGCGGCCGCGTCCAGCGCCAGCGTCACGGCGGTCTGCATGTAGGTGTCGATGTCCGTGCAGGCCATCTCCGGCAGGCCGAGGCTGTGCAGCAAGCTGGCCGCCACCCGGGACGCGAAGCTCTCGCCCTGGAGTGCCAGCACCGGCACCCCCGCCCACAGCGCATCACTGGCCGTGGTGTGGCCGCCGCAGGGAAAGGTGTCCAGGCACAGATCGGCCTGGGGGAGCCGGGCACGGTGCCGCTCCGGTGCAAGGAACGGAGCGAAGACCAGCCGCCGGGGGTCGATGCCATGGGCACTGGCGGCGGCCTGCAGCCGCTCGCGGGCAGGGGCCTGCTCCACGATCAGCCACAGCACCGAACCAGGCGTGGCCTGCAGGATCCGGCACCAGGCCTCGAAGACCTCGGGCACGATCTTGTAGGCCATGTTGAAGCTGGCGAACACGAAGGCATCCTCGGGCAGACCGCACTCGGCGCGTGAAACCGGCTGTGGCCGGGTGCGCGTGCTGTCGTTGGGCTGGTAGCAGTGCGGCATCTGGGCGATGCACTCGGAGAAATGCGGCTGGGCCGACAGTGGCGTGAGCACCGGATCCCCGATGACATAGTCCAGACAATCCGCACCGGTCGTTCCGGGGTACCCCAGCCAGGACACCTGCAGCGGTGCGGGCCGGTGGACCAGCACATCCATGCGCGCCCCCTGGGTATAGCCCTTCATGTCCAGCAGCACGCCGATCTGGTCCTCGCGGATGCGCTCGACCAGCTGTGCGGTCGACAGGTCGGCCGTTTCCACCCAGCACGCCGCCGTGGCGCGCACCCGCGCGCGCAGCGCGGAGCGGTCGTCCTGCCCACCCGAGTAGAAGTACAGCGCAAACTGGCTGGCGTCCATGCCTTCCAGGCATTCGGCGATGAGGAGGCTGGTGGCGTGGACATGGAAGTCACTCGACAGCAGGCCGATGCGCAGCTTGCCGTCCGGTCGGGGAATGGACCTCGCGGGATCGTGCGGCACGGCCAGCAGGCCCGCACGCTGCTCGCGGTAGGTGTGCTCGGCGGCCCAGCGCAGCAGGCCCGGATCGTCCGTGAGGGTGATCAGCGCAAACGGACTGCGGCCCGTGATGGGGACATGCCCGCTGGTGTCCACGTGCGCGATGCACTGGCGCAGCCGCTCGAAATCCCCGACAAGACCGGGCCAGTCGCAGGCCCAGGAGCTGGCGTGGGCCGCACTGAGCGCCGAGCCGAAGTCCAGCGGATTGGCGTCCAGCAGCATGCGGTAGCACCACGCAGCCTCGACGTGGCCATCACACTTCATCAGCCCGTGCCCCAGGCCCTGCAACGCCTGGTGGCGCAGCAACGCATCGCCACCCGCCTTGCCCAGCGCGGCGGAACACTCCCGCACGGTGCCCTGGAAGTCCTGCAGCGCCAGATGGGCGCGGGCCTTGCTCAGGTGCCAGTGGGCGCTGCGCACGGCGGTCGGACCGAGCGACTCCAGGGCCTCGATCACCTCGGCATGGCGGTGCGCTTCCAGCAGACAGTCGACCAGCAACTGGCAGACCTGTGCGTCCTGGTGATCCAGCCGGAAGGCTTCGTGCAAGTGTTCGATGGCAGCACCGGTCTGGCGCAGGCGGTGGTCGCATTGCGCCAGCAGCAGCCAGCCCAGCTGCTGGCCTGGATCGGCACGCACGGCCTGTGCGAACTGTGCCTGGGCCAAGCTGAACTGGCCCTTGCGCAGGCACTCGCGTCCTCGGGCCTGCAGGCGCTGGGCCAGGGCGTGGTCGGGCTTCCTGCGGCCGGCGCCGCCAGTCGCAGTGGGGGATGCGGCAACAGCGGCAGCGACAGGCGGAGCGGTGAGAGCGGTCATGGTCGGGCGAGTCCTGGACAGCGGGAGAGTCGATCCGACGGAGTCTAGATGTCGTCTCCTGCGCGCATCTCCGGATAAAGTCCGCCTGATCCGCCACTTCACGCACGCACGCACGCCCTGCCCAGGTGGCGACGCTATCCGTACATCTGCTTGATCATCAGCGTCACCGAGTTCCCCAGCGCGTTGATGCCCGACATGCGCTGGTCCAGGGCGTCGAACTGCTTGCGCAGCCGCTCTTCGGTGGACTGGTAGCGCAGGTCCAGCGCACCCTGCCGGTCGGTGTTGCGCTTGAGCTGGCCCTTGAGCGTGCCCGTGCGGGCCTCCAGCGGACCTTCCGTGCCCAGCGCCGTATCGGCAAACTGGCGGAAGCGTTTCATGAAGCCGGTCTGGGCCGTGGTCGCGCCGGTGGCCCCGCCGTAGAGCAGCTCCTTGACCTGTGACGGATTGGCCAGTGCCGCATCGAGCCGGGTGGTGCTGAGTTCGAGCCGGCCCGTGGCGTTGATCGACAGGCCGATGTCCGACAGCCGCTTGAGCGTGCCGGCGCCGGCACCCGAGAACTCCTCGTACAGGAGCGTCTGCATGCGCGACTGCAGCCCCACCGCAGTGCGGTCGGCCTGGAGCTTGCCGGCCACCTTGGTCTCGGCGTCGTACTTGGTCTCGGTGCGGATCTGGTCCACCAGACCGTTGTAGGCGTTCATGAACTCCGTGAGCCGCGCCTTGACATCGGTGTGGTCGGCCGCCACGGTCATCTCCACCGCGCTGGTGGTCGTCTTGTTCAGCTTGATCGACACCCCCTCCACGACCCCGTCCAGCGTGTTCGACGCCGACGTGATCGCGATGCCATTGACGACGGCACGCGCATTGCCGGCCGCCTGGCTCAGGGCCATGGGCGACGAGGGGGCGCTGGCGTCATAGGCCAGGGCGGACAGTCCGGTGGCGGCGTTGCCGTCCGGGCTGGTCTCGGTCACGGCGATGCGGAAGGCGTTTTCCGCGCCGGTGGCGGTCGAGCGCAGCGTCAGCCGGGCGCCGGAGGCATCGGTGATGATGCCGGCCGTCACCCCCGCGTTGGCGGCGTTGATCTTGTCGCGCACGCTCGCCAGCGAGGTCTCCCCTGCCCCGATCGCCACCGAGACCGACGAGGTGCCGGCCTTGGGCGCGAACGTGGTCGGCGGTGTGCTGCTCCAGGTGCCCAGGTCGATCGTCAGCGTGCCTTCCGAGAGCGTGGCCGCACTGGAGGCGAAGGCGCTGCTGCTGACGGTCTGCGCGGCAGCCAGTGCGTCGATCTGCAGGGCGTGCGAGCCGGCTGCGCCCGTCTGGCCGCTCACCGACGTCACGGTCGCCACGGACGGGTCGGCCAGCGTCGTGCTGGTGCGGCCCCACAGGCTGCTGGTGTTGAAGGCCGCCGACTTGTCACGCAGCGAGGACAGCGCGCTCTGGATCTTGCCGAAGGACGAGATCCTGGCGTTGATCGACGTCTCTTCCTTCTTGAGGGTGGTCAGAGGCTGCTTCTCGATGGTCATCAGCTGGCTGATGATCGACGAGACGTCCAGGCCACTGCCCAGACCGGAGGATGTGATGGAACCCATGTCGGAAACTCCTGGCGCACCAATGGCCACAATGGCCACAACGGCCGATGCGCAGACACGGACAAGCCGGTCTGCGCATGCAAGGGATGGACAGGACGCCGGACCACGGCGGGCGGCCCGCAGGCCTGACCCGCCTGACCGGCGTCACGCCCGGTCAGCGCAGCAGCGACATGACTTGCTGCGGAGCCTGGTTGGCCTGGGCCAGCATCGCGTTGCCCGCCTGCTGCAGCACCTGGGCACGCGAGAGGTTCGAGGTTTCCACCGCGAAGTCGGCGTCCATGATGCGACTGCGGGCGGCCTGCAGGTTCTCGGAGGAGGTGGCCAGGTTGGCCACGACGCTCTCGAAACGGTTCTGCACCGAGCCCAGCATCGAGCGGGCCGTCGTCACTTCGTCGATCGCGGTGTCCAGGTTCGACATCGCGGTCAGCGCACTGCCGGCCGTGGAGATCGTCGCGGCCGCACCGGTGATCGAGGCTGCCATGCCAGCACCGGTGGCGATGCTGTTCATGTTGACGGTGATCATGTCGGTCGACGCATTGTCGGGGCCGACCTGGAAGCCCATGGCGCCGGACGAGCCGTTCAGCAAGGTCTTGCCGTTGAACTTGGTGCCAGCGATCACGCGGGTCACTTCCGCCGACAGGGCCTGGTACTCCTGGTCCAGGTTGGCGCGGTCGCTGGAGGCGTTGGTGGCGTTGGCCGATTGCACCGCCAGTTCACGCATGCGCTGCAGCGATTCACCGATCTTGCCGAGCGCACCTTCTGCCGTCTGGGCCAGCGAGATGGCATCGTTGGCGTTGCGGCTGGCAACGTTCATGCCACGGACTTGCGAGGTCATGCGCTGTGCAATCGCCAGACCTGCCGCGTCGTCCTTCGCCGAGTTGATGCGCAGGCCGGTGGACAGGCGCTGCATCGAGGTGCTGAGCGAGAGGTTGGTCGTCGACAGCGCACGCTGCGACGTCAGCGAGGGCATGTTGGTGTTGATGGTCGAGGCCATGACGAACTCCATTCGAAATCTGTTGAGCGGGCGCCGCAGCGGGCGCCTTGCCGGCCCTGCGATGTGTCATCCGGGCCGTGCCTGGGTTATCGCGCTCCGGCACCGCAACTTGAGGCCATGGACACAAAAAAGCAGGCAAGGCCACGGACACCACCGTCAGCGCAGCAGCGCCATCACCTGCTGGGGCAGCTGGTTGGCCTGGGCCAGCATCGCGTGGCCCGCCTGCTGCAGCACCTGGGCACGCGAGAGGTTCGAGGTCTCCACCGCGAAGTCGGCGTCCATGATCCGGCCGCGGGCCGCCTGCAGGTTCTCGGAGGCGGTCGCCAGATGGGCCACCACGCGCTCGAAGCGGTTCTGCACCGCCCCCAGGCTGGAGCGCGCGGTCGTCACCTCGTCGATCGCGGCATCCAGGTTCGACAGCACGGCCAGCGCGCTGGCCGCACTGGAGATCGTGGCCCCGGCACCCGAGACCGCCACCGACATGCCAGGGCCGGTCCAGATGCTGGCCATGGCCACGGTGATGGTGTCGGTGCTGGCCGGGTCGGGGCCGACCTGGAAACCCATGGAACCAGCCCCGTGCAGCAGCGTATGCCCATTGAACCGCGTGCCCGTGATGACGCGGATGATTTCGGCCGACAGCGCCCGGTACTCCTGGTCCAGATTGGCGCGGTCGCCGGTGGCGTTGGTGGCGTTGGATGACTGCACGGCCAGCTCGCGCATGCGCTGCAGCGAATCGCCGATCTTGCCGAGGGCCCCTTCAGCCGTCTGGGACAGCGAGATGCCGTCATTGGCGTTGCGGCTGGCCACGCGCATGCCACGGATCTGGGAGGTCATGCGCTCGGCGATCGCCATGCCGGCGGCATCGTCCTTGGCCGAATTGACACGCAGGCCGGTGGACAGGCGCTGCATCGAGATGCCAAGGGATCGGCCTGTCGTCGACAGCGCACGCTGGGCCATCAGCGAGGGCAGATTGGTGTTGAGGGTCGAGGCCACGGTGAACTCCATCCGATGTCGGTATCCAGAGCGGGCGCACCACAGGGCGATGGATGCGCCAAGGCGGACCCGCGGCGGGTGCGCCCGGGTCGTGGGCTGGTTTTCGTGCAAGTCAGGCCGCTTCTTGAGCAAGCGGGGCAGCAAGACCCGCCATTTCGACGCATTGCCACGCCCCCGGACATGGCTGTCGGCTGGGTTCGAAGGCTGTAGTGGCTGCACTTTGCGCAATTTAGGACCAATTGGTACCAGTCGCTGTCCGGCAAGCCACCCTGAAGTGATAAAACACGGGGCTGTCGACAACGGAGACGCGTTTCATGCTCAACATCGTGGTGGCCCGTCGGGGCGAGGAGCTGCGCTGGATCGATGACCTGCCCGAGCACTGTGCCGTGACGGTATACAGCGACGACACCTCGCTCGGTGTCGCGCTCGATGTGACGCGCCCTGTGGAGCTGGTGCGCCTGCCCGGCATGCACGAGGTCGGTGAGCTGTACCTGGCCCACCTGGCGCGCCCTGTCACAGGCGGCACCACGGGCCACACTGTCTTCACGCCAGGCGATCCGCTGGCGGTGTGCCCGGACTTTCTGGCGCTGCTGGAGGCAGCCGATCTGTGGGAGGCAGTGCAGCCCCTGACCCAGACGCGGCCATCCGAGACCTCACCGAACATCCCGCTGGCCGAGACACGCGACTGGCTGGCAGATCTGCCGGTCAGCCCTGTGCGTTTCGATCTGCGCAGCTGGGCGCCGCTGGGGGGATTCGACCGAACGCTCTACCGGCTCCGGGAACGCTACCGCCAGGCCCACGGGCTGTCCACGGCACAGCATCCGGCGGTGCATTTCCTGCAGGGCTGCCACCTGGATGCACTGGCGCGGACCGTCGCCGAGCACGACCTGGGCGTGCGCGACAGCGGGCTGCTGTTTGCGGTGCAGCAATCCCGTCTCGTGGCCTGGCAGTCGGAGCACGGCCCGGTGCTGCCGCAGGTGGCGCAATGGTTGCGCCAGGATCCCGCGCACCCACGGATCTGGGACCAGTTCTGGCTTCACCTGTTCGGCTTGCCGCTGGTGCGCCTGGACACGCTGACCCCTGTCCCGACAGCCGACCCGGCAGACGCTGACCTGCACGATCCCTGGCCCGAAGAGGACTTTTCGCTGAGCCGGGCACTGGCCACCATCGACGACACGCTGGCCCGGCTGGCACCACCACCGCTGTCCCCACCACGCAGCCGGCCCTCTGCGCTGCAGATCGCCCGCGCCGCGGCCACCAGCCGGTTGACCCGTGCCGAGCGCAAGGAGCTGGAAGAGCTGTCGGAGCGAGCAGCACAGGCATTCCGCGCGGGGGATCTGCAGTACGCGGTGGCCTGCGCACGGCTGGCACTGCAGCAGGCCGAGCAGCACACGGCCAGCCGCTTCACGCTGGCCATGGCCCTGGCCGCCCTCGGTCAGCGCGAGCAAGCGCTGGAGCAGTTCGAGCAGCTGCTGCAGACCGACGGCAGTGCGGCGAACGGCGTGCGCGTGCCGGACCGCACGGCAACACTCTCCCGGACCCAGTGATCCGTGCAAAGCGCCCCACGCGGATGACACGCTGTAGGAATTTGCCTGACACGCTACAAGAAGTTCGGGGACTTAAGGGACGGAAGAGGGCTGATGTTCCCGTCCAGTTCATGTCTTCAGAATCGACTCCATCGACACCACCTGACCCGCCTCACCAGCAGCCAGGTCCACCCGCCCGACAGGAGCCCGACATGAACACCGAACAGATCCTCTCCGAAATCCGCGAAGCCAACCTGTCCTACCTGATGCTGGCGCAGAGCCTGATCCGCGCTGACCGCGAGCAGGCGCTGTTCCGCCTGGGCGTGTCGGAGGAGACCGCGGCCATCCTGGAGATGCTGTCGCCGGCCCAGATGCTCAAGATCGCCGCCGGCAACACGCTGCTGTGCCGCATGCGCGTCGATGACGACCTGGTGTGGAGCCTGCTGACCAACCACGGCAAGAGTGCTGCCAACGACGGCGTCTCTCGCCTGCACGCCAGCATCCTGATGGCCGGCCGCCATCAGGAAGCCGCCTGAGCGATCCGCACGTCCGACACACCGGGGAATCCACCATGAAGTGCAAGAGCATCCTGACCGAAGCCCGTCAGATCGAACGCGCCGTCACGCTGATCAAGCTGGGCGCGCGCCTGCAGGTGCTGGAGTCGGAGACCGACCTGTCCTACGAGCGCCTGCTGCGCCTGTACAAGGAGGTCGCCGGCAAGTCGCCGAGCAAGGGCCAGCTGCCCTTCTCCACCGACTGGTTCATGACGTGGCAGCCCAACATCCATGCGTCGCTGTTCCTCAACACCCATGAATACCTGAACAAGGTGGCCGAACTCGAAGAGATCGACACCGTGATCAAGGCGTATCAGCTCTATCTGGAGCAGACGCAGGCCCAGAACCTGGAGCCGCTGCTGTCCGTCACCCGCGCCTGGCGGCTGGTGAAGTTCGTCGACAACGGCATGCTGACGATGACGAAATGCTCCAAGTGCGGCGGCCATTTCGTCACCCATCCCCACGAGATTTCCAAGCACTTCATCTGCGGCCTGTGCAACCCGCCGGCACGCGCCGGCAAGGGCAAGGCCAGCGGCTCGCTGCAGCTGCACTGAACTCCTGAAGAACCAGCCTCCCCCACACCCGCTGTGGTGTGTTGCAGACCCCGTGCCTCTGGCCGGGGTCTTTTTTTGTCTGCATCGACCCCTGCGCACCCCATGCGGATTGGCCCGGATATGCCTTCCTGATTGCGGCATCGCGAACGACCTGAATCGACAGAATCGTTCAAAGACGCAATACCTTGAGGACGGCCCATGATCCAGATGTATCCCAGAGCGATCGTGCTGACGAACCAGCACCCCTATGGCGGAACGGACATGATGGCGCAGAGCCTGCGCAGTGCCCTCGACGCCAACGGATACGACACCGGCGTCCTCGACATCAACGTCCGCGAGCAGCTCGACACGCTGCCGGCGAGGCTCGCCGACCCCCGCCTGGCGCTGGTCATGACGACGGGCACCGTGCCGCTGCTCGTGAAGGTGGACGGCCAGCCGGTCTGGCGCGTGGTCCGGCCACAGACCCAGTTCATCACCTACATCATCGACGCCTGGCCCTATGACCATGTGCGCATCGACCCATTTCGTCTCTTCCTCGAAGACTGGCACAGCCGGCCCAACCTGCACACGGTCAGCCTGGAAGCCAACGACGCCAGGCTCATCGGCCCGCGTGCGCACTACATGCCCAGCGGTGCCTACCCAGCCCCCTGGCAGCAGACCCCCAAGGCCCATCCGGACCGTCTGTTCATGTGGGCCTCGGCCAACAAGGAGCTGGCCGTGACCGCGGTACACGACGACGTGCGCGACACGCTGCGCGCCAACAACCACTGGGGACTCGATGCCGCTCGCATCGCCCACGCCGCCGAGGCGATGCAGCACACCAACATCGTCCACGGTCTGAGCGCCATTGCGGCCGCACTCGGACAGTCCGTGCAGGAACTGGTCCAGCCCGACGCCATGGTCGCGCTGTGCGCCCTCGACTCCTGCCTGAAGCGTTACCGGCGCGTCAAGGTCGCCAAGGCGCTGCGCGGGTATCCGGTCGATATCTACGGCGAGAACTGGGAGCAGCACGTCGGCGGCACCGCCTCGTTCCGGCTGCTCAAGCCGAACCCGGACCACAACCACGCCTTCAGCTACCTCTGCCAGCAGTACGCCGGCCTGTTCAACTTCGACCCGAACTTCGGCCACGGCACCAACGAGCGTGCCGTGACCGCCCTGTCCATGGGCATCCCGATCGCCAACAACTTCAACCCGCGCACCGACCACCTGGTCGGCTGCTACCCCTACCACTTCAGCGACGAGTCGATCCGGGTCGCCGCCGAACGCCTGCTCGGCCACCAGGGCGAGGTGCCGCAGCCTGCCGAGCACGCCTGGGAGTTCCTGGTCGGTCGGCTCCTGCGCGGCATGGCCCGCCAGCAGCGCGAGGTGGCCCGATGATCATCACGCGCACCCCGTTCCGCATTTCCTTCTTCGGCGGCGGCACCGACTATCCGGCCTGGTTCAACGCGCACGGCGGCCAGGTGCTCTCGACGACGATCGACAAGTACTGCTACATCACCTGCCGGCACCTGCCCCCGTTCTTCGACTACAAGCACCGCATCGTCTACTCCGCCATCGAGAACGTGCGCCACTGGGACGAGATCCAGCACCCCGCCGTGCGCGCCGTGCTGGGCTGGAGCAACTGCGGCAAGGGTCTGGAGATCCACCACGACGGCGACCTGCCGGCACGCTCGGGCCTGGGATCGAGTTCGTCCTTCACGGTCGGCCTGCTGCATGCGCTGGCGGCGCTGAAAGGGCGCTACGTCTCCAAGAAGCAGCTCGCCACCAACGCCATCCACATCGAGCAGGACGTGATCGGCGAGAACGTCGGCTCGCAGGACCAGATCGCCGCCGCCTATGGGGGGCTCAACCGCATCGAGTTCACCCGCAACGGCGGCTTCGAGGTCTCCCCGGTGATCGTGCGGCCCCAGCGCCTGCGCGAGCTGCAGAGCCACCTCATGCTGTGCTTCACCGGCTTCTCGCGCATCGCCTCCGAGATCGCCAAGTCCCAGATCGACAGCATCCGCCAGCGCGACGCGGAGCTGCACCGCATGGCCGAGATGGTCGAGGAAGCGGTGCGGATCCTGCACAGCCGCAGCGGCCGCATCGAGGAGTTCGGGGAACTGCTGCACGAGGGCTGGCTGCTGAAGAAGGCGCTCTCGGACAAGGTCTCCACACCCGAGATCGACGCCATCTACCAGCGGGCACTGGAGGCCGGGGCCATCGGCGGAAAGATCCTCGGCGCGGGCGGCGGTGGATTCTTGCTGCTCTTCGTCAAGCCCGCGCTGCAGCCGCGTGTGCGCGAGGCGCTGGACCACCTCATCCACGTCCCCTTCAGCTTCGACGACTCGGGCAGCCGGGTCGTGCTCTACCAGCCCAACGGACTCGTCTGACATGCCCGCCATGCCCACACTGACCAAGGACCGACTGGTCGCCTTCGAGGACCAGGTCGCGGCCCTCTTCAACCGCGGCGCCATCCGCGCACCCATCCACCTGTACGACGGCAACGAGGAGGCGATGCTCGACGTCTTCCGGGAGGTCGGCCCGAACGACTGGGTGTTCTGCTCCTGGCGCTCGCACTACCAGTGCCTGCTCAAGGGCGTGCCGGAAGAGGCGGTGCTGGCCGAGATCCTGGCGGGGCGCTCCATCTCGCTGTGCTTTGCGTCGCACCGCATCTACTCGTCGGCCATCGTCGGTGGGGTGCTGCCGATCGCGGTGGGCACGGCGCTGGCCCTGCAGCGCAGCGGCGAGGACGCCCGGGTGCATTGTTTCCTCGGCGACATGACCGCCGAGACCGGCATCGCCCACGAATCCATCAAGTACGCCCGCAACCACCGCCTGCCCATCCGCTTCATCGTCGAGGACAACGGCAAGTCCGTCTGCACCGACACCCGCGAGGCATGGAACCAGCCGACGCTGAGCCACGAAGGCGTGTGCGACGACTACATCCACCACTACCGCTACACGACCCGCTACCCCCATGCCGGGGCCGGCGTGCGCGTCCAGTTCTGATTTCCGGGTTCCGAGGAGCTTTGCGATGAAGTATTTCGACGAACTCAAGCGCGCCATGGAGTACCTGGCCGAAGACCCGCGCACGGTCTTCATGGGCCAGGCGGTCGCGGTGCCCGGCACGGCCATGAGCAACACGCTGCGCGACATCCCCCGCCAGCGTCTGCTGGAGCTGCCGGTGGCCGAGGAGATGCAGATGGGCATGACCACCGGGCTGGCGCTGGCCGGACAGATTCCGGTGAGCATCTTCCCGCGCTGGAACTTCCTGCTGTGCGGCCTGAGCCAGCTCGTCAACCACCTCGACAAGGTGCAGGTGATGTCCAGCGGCGGGTTCAGGACCAAGGCCATCGTGCGCACCGGCATCGGCGCCGAACGCCCCCTGCACCCGCAGCACCAGCATGTGGGCGACTACACCGAGGCGATCCGGTCCATGTGCTCGACCATCGAGGTCATCCGCCTCGACGAGCCCGAAGACATCTTCCCCGCCTACCAGCGCGCCCTGCTGCGTGACGACGGCCGCAGCACGCTGCTGGTCGAGTACGGCGACTACTACGGCGAAAAGTGATCCACCCGTGATCCACGCAAGCGGAGACCCCATGCAATTCCCCCTGATGCGCAACAACATCCTGCGCGAAGACCTGGATGCCGTCATCGCCCACCTGCAGCAGGACGATCCCATCCTCACCAACGGTCCCCAGGTGAAAGCCTTCGAGGCCGAGTGGTCGCAGTGGCTGGGCGTGAAGCACAGCGTGTTCGTGAACTCGGGCGCGTCGTCCAACCTGCTGTCGATGGCGGTGCTGAAGATCCGCCATCCGCAAGGCGGTGAGGTGATCGTGCCGCCGCTGGCCTGGGTGTCGGACGTGGCCACGGTGCTGCAGAACGGCTTCACGCCGGTGTTCGCCGACATCGACCCGCGCACGCTGTCGATGGACACGCAGGCCATCCTGGACCAGATCACCCCGAACACGCGGGCGGTGTTCCTGACCCATGTGCAGGGCTTCGACGGCCTGACCGATCGGCTGCTGCAGGAACTCGACCGCCGCGGCATCCCGCTGATCGAGGATGTCTGCGAATCGCACGGCGCCACGCACAACGGACAGCGGCTGGGCAGCTTCGGCTGGATGTCGAACTTCTCGTTCTACTACGCCCACCACATGAGCACCATCGAGGGCGGCATGGTGTGCACCAACGACGACCGCGTCTACCAGCAGTTGCGCATGCTGCGGGGCCACGGCATGGTGCGCGAGTCCACCGACGCCGACCTGCGCGCCACCTACCGTGCCGAGTACCCGGACCTGAACCCCGACTTCATCTTCAGCGTGCCGGCCTACAACGTGCGCAACACGGAGATCGGCGGGATCATGGGCCGCAGCCAGCTCAAGCGGCTGGACGCCAACGTCGAGCGACGCACCGCCAACTTCCTGCGCTTCCTGCGCCAGCTCGACCCGCGCCGCTTCCGTACCGACTTCCAGCTCGACGGCAGCAGCAACTACGCCTTCAACCTCGTCCTGCAGGAGGCGGACGACGCGCTCGCCCAGCGGCTGATGGCCCGCATGCGCGAGACAGGCATCGAGTTCCGCCGCGGCAGTGCTGGCGGCGGCAACCAGGTGCGCCAGCCCTACCTGCGCGGCATCGTGCCGGCCGACCACCATCTCGCCTTCCCGCAGACCGAGCACATCCACTTCTACGGCTTCTACCTCGGCAACTTCCCCGACCTGCGCACGGACGAGATCGACGCCCTCTGCGCCATCGTCAACGCGGCATGAGCGCCACGATGCACACCACCCCCACCTCCGCCATCGTGCTGGCCGGCGGGCTGGGCACCCGGCTGCGCAGCGCGGTGCCCGACCTGCCCAAGCCCATGGCCCCCGTGGCCGGGCGGCCTTTCCTGGCGCACCTGATGGACCACTGGATCGGCCAGGGCATCCGGCACTTCGTGCTCTCGGTGGGCTACCGGCACGACGCCATTTCCGGCCATTTCGGCGACCGTTACCGTGGTGCGGTCCTGGACTACGCGGTGGAGACCACCCCGCTGGGCACGGGCGGCGGTCTGCTGCAGGCGGCCCGGCACCTGTCCGGCCACGCCCCGTTCCTGCTGCTCAACGGCGACACCTACTTCGACGTGCCGCTGGCCCGGCTGGTCGAGACCGCCGAGCGCCACCGCGCCGACGGCTGCTTCGCCCTGTTCCGCACCCGCGAGCCGGGGCGCTACATGGGCCTGGCGCTGGCGGACGACGGCCGCATCACCCACCTGCAGGCCGGCCTGGACGCGCCCGAGCGTCTGGCCAATGGCGGCGTCTACCTCGTCCAGCCGCGTGCGCTGCAGGGTCTGCCGGGACCGGACCCGCTGGCCAGCACCCCGATCTCGCTGGAAAACGACCTGTTCCCGCAGCTGCTCGCCCAGGGGCAACGCTGGTTCGGGCTGGAGTGCCCCGGCAGCTTCCTCGACATCGGGATTCCGCACGACTTCCACCGGGCCGCCGCCGTGCTGCCCACCTCCTCGGCCACCCAGCCCGACGATGTCCATGCCCGCACCCTTGTCCACCACTGAGCGCCTGCGGGCCAACCTCGACGCCTCGATCGCCGCCAAGCAGCAACTGCTGGCCGATGCGGCACTGCAGGCGCGCTTCGCCGCGGCGGTCGGGCAGGTGGTGCAGTGCTACCGCGACGGCGGGCGGCTCTACATCGCCGGCAACGGCGGCTCGGCGGCCGATGCGCAGCACCTGGCCGCCGAGTTCGTCAGCAAGCTCGCCCGTGACCGCGCCCCGCTGCCGGCTGAGGCCCTCACCACCGACACCTCCATCCTGACCGCCATCGGCAACGACTACGGCTTCGACCAGGTGTTCTCGCGCCAGCTAGCCGGCAAGGCCACGGCGCGCGACATGTTCCTGGGCATCACCACCTCGGGCGAATCGCGCAACATCCTCGCCGCCCTGGCGCAATGCCGCCAGATGCGGCTGCCGAGCCTGGTGTTCACCGCCCACAGCGGCGGCACGGCACGCACCCTGGCCGACCACTGCATCGCGGTCCCCGGCGCTGCCACCAGCACGGTGCAGGAACTGCACATCGTGCTGGCCCACACCCTGTGCGAATGCGTCGAAGCGGCGCTGTTCCCCGCGCACTGACCTCGCCCCCACCGCACACCGCCCCCCGATCAAGGACTCCCCCCATGCGCTACGACATCCTCGTCACCGGCGGCGCCGGCTACCTCGGCTCCACGCTGGTGCCCCATCTGCTGCAGGCCGGACACCGCGTGACCGTGCTGGACAACTTCCTGTTCCGGCAGGCCAGCCTGAACCACGTCTGCCACGATCCGAACTTCCAGGTCGTCAAGGGCGACATCCGCCTGGAGAGCGTGGTCGCACCGCTGCTGAAGAAGGCCGACATCGTGATTCCCCTGGCCGCGCTGGTGGGCGCGCCGATGTGCAGCGCCGACCCCATCGGCGCCCGCACCATCAACCACGACGCCATCCTCATGATGCTGGGCAAGCTCTCGCGTACGCAGCGGGTGCTCATGCCCACCACCAACAGCGCCTACGGCACCGGCGACGCGGACAACTTCTGCACCGAGGAGTCGCCGCTGCGCCCCATCTCCATCTACGCCAAGGAGAAGGTGGCGGTGGAGTCCGCGCTGATGGAGCACGGCAACGCCGTGAGCTTCCGCCTGGCCACCGTGTTCGGCATGTCGCCGCGCATGCGGCTGGACCTGCTGGTCAACGACTTCTGCTACCGCGCCGTGCATGACCGCTTCGTGGTGCTCTTCGAGGGCGACTTCAAGCGCAACTACGTGCATGTGCGCGACGTGGCGCGGGTCTTCGAACACGGCATCACGCACTTCGAGCGGATGCAGGGCCAGATCTACAACGTCGGCCTGTCGGAGGCCAACGTGTCCAAGCGCGAGCTGTGCACGCACATCCAGCGCCAGATCCCCGATTTCGTCGTCCAGGATGCCGCCGTGGGCAAGGATCCGGACCAGCGCAACTACGTGGTCTCCAACGCCAAGCTGGAAAGCACCGGCTTCAGGACCGCGGTGTCGCTGGACGCAGGCATCGCCGAGCTGGTCAAGGGCTACACCATGCTGCGCAACACGCGCTACGGCAACGTCTGACCGCCCGCACCGGCAGGATCCACGATGGCCACCCGCACCCTCGACGTTCTCTTCATCCACCCCGACTCGTCGGCCCAAGCCTACCAAGGGCTGGCTGCCACCTACTCGGCCATCGAGCCGCCGACCTGGGCGCTGCTGCTGGCACAGTCGTGCCGCGCCAAGGGCTTCGGCGCCGCCATCCTGGACTGCGACGCCGAGAAGCTCGCGCTGGGCGACGCCGTCCAGCGGGTGCGCGAACTCAAGCCGCGGCTGGTCGTCTTCGTGGTCTACGGGCAGAACCCCAACTCGGGCACCACCAGCATGATCGGTGCGACCCGGCTGGCCGCGCAGCTCAAGGCCGAGGTGGGCGACACCCCGATCGCCTTCGTCGGTTCGCACACCAGCGCCCTGCCGCGGGAGGTGCTGGCGCTGCCCTGCGTGGACATCGTGTTCCTGAACGAAGGGGTCTACGCGCTGCACAACCTGCTGCGCGGCAACCTGCGCAGCGACCTCGCCTCGGTGGCGGGCATCGGCTACAAGAAGACGGTCGGCGCAGGCGTGCCGCTGCTGTGGCTGAATCCGCCCGAGCGGGTGGTGCCGCAGGAGCGCATGGACCTGGACCTGCCCGGCTATGCCTGGGATCTGCTGCCCTGCCGGGAGCGTCCGCTCGACCTCTACCGGGCCCATTTCTGGCACGCCGGCTTCGACCACGCCCGGCGCACCCCGTTCGCAGCCATCTACACCTCGCTGGGCTGCAACTTCGGTTGTGACTTCTGCATGGTCAACATCGTCAACCGCCAGGACAACGGCGACGACATCCATGCGGCGCACTCGCGCGGCATGCGCTTCTGGAGTCCGGAGCTGATCGCCGGCGAGCTGGAAACGCTCGCCCGCCTGGGCTGCCAGACCGTGCGCATCAGCGACGAGATGTTCTTCCTCAACCGCCGCTACTACGAGCCACTGCTGCAGGGCGTGGTCGAGCGGGATCTGGGGCTGCGCATGTGGGCCTACTCGCGGGTGGACACGGTGCGCCCCGCTGCGCTGGAGCTGTTCCAGCGCGCCGGCATCGGCTGGCTGGCCCTGGGCATCGAGGCCGGCAGCCAGATGGTGCGCAAGGAGGTCTCCAAGGGCTCGTTCCAGGAGGTCAACATCCGCGACATCTGCGCCACGGTGCGCGGCAGCGGCATCCACGTCATCAGCAACTACATCTTCGGCTTCCCCGACGACACGCTGGAGACGATGCAGCAGACGCTGGATCTGGCCCTCGAACTCAACACCGAGATGGCCAACATGTACCCCTGCCAGGCTCTGCCGGGCAGCCCGATGTACCACCAGGCGCTGCGCAACGGCTGGGCCCTTCCGGACAGCTACGCAGGCTACGCCTTCCTGTCCTACGAATGCCAGCCGCTGGCCACGCGCCATGTCAGCGCCGCGGACGTGCTGCGCTTCCGTGACGCGGCCTGGCAGACGTACTTCACGCACCCGCCCTACCTGCAGCGGGTCGAGGACTGCTTCGGCGCCCCGCAGCGCGCCAATGTCGAAGCGATGACCCGTGTTCCCCTGCGGCGCAAGCTGCTCGGCGACTGACCTCCCGCGCTCATCCCGCACACCCTCTCCACCCGGGCCGACTCCATGGAACTACCGCACATCAACCTCTGCATCATGCAGCCGACGGGCTACCTCCACTCGCTGGGGCTGCTGGACCCGGCCCGCTACTTCCGCCACCACCTGCGGCAACTGGGCGCGCAGGTCACGCTGTCGAAGAACCGGCTCCAGCACGGTGCCATCAACTTCGTCTTCGGCGCACACCTGGGGTTCGACGCCAGCCAGCGCCAGCGCCACACCTGTGTCTTCGTCAACCTGGAGCAGCTCGGGGCGGGCGGCGCAGCGGTGCCGGAGAGCTACCTGAAGCTGCTGGGCACGTCGGCGGTGATCGACTACCACCCGGCCAACGTCCCGGTCTACACGCAGTACCCGGAGGACGTGCCACTCGCGCCCTTCGTGCATGCGCCCTACCTCGCCACCGAGGGCGGCCAGCCGCCGATCCCGCTGGCACAACGCCCCATCGACCTGCTCTTCTTCGGGTCGATGAACGAGCGCCGCCGCAAGCTCATCGCGCGCATCGAGCAGCAGGGCCTCAGCGTCAGCCAGTTCGACCACCCGGTCTACTGCAGCGAGCGCGACCACTACATCCGCCAGGCCAAGGCGGTCCTGAACTGCCATTTCTACGAATCCAGCCGCTTCGAGCAGGTCCGCGTCTCCCACTGCCTGAGCCTGGGCACGCCGGTCGTCTCCGAACGCAACGCCCACACCGACCCGCCACCGCACTACGAGGATGCCGTGTCCTGGTTCGACGACGACACGCTGGAATCCTTCTTCGCGACCACCTTCGGCAGCAGTGACTGGCTGGAGCAGTCCCGGCAGCAGCTCGCCCGCTTCGGGACACTCGACGCCACGGCCGCCTTCGCCGACATCCTGGAGTTCGCGCAGGGCTACCACCTCGGCCACACCCCGCACCGGCACACCGGACCGTGGCAGCCGACGCGCATGAACCTGGGCTCGGGCAAGGACTACAAGCCCGGCTGGCTGAACGTGGACATCCTGGCACGCGCCGAGCCAGACCTGGTGCTGGACCTGAGCCAGCCGCTGGCGCTGCCCGCCGCGCTGCCCAGCCGCACCTGCGGCACCGTGCAGCTCGCCCGCGACCAGTTCGACACCCTGCACGCCAACAACGTGCTGGAGCATGTGCCGGACCTGCCCGGCCTGATGACCCAGTGCCTGGCACTGCTCAAGGAGGGTGGGGTCTTCGAGGTCGAGGTGCCCTACGAGAAGGCGCTGACCGCCTGGCAGGATCCGACGCACCTCCGCGCGATGAACGAGAACTCCTGGCTCTACTACACCCAGTGGTTCTGGTACCTCGGCTGGTTCGAGCACCGCTTCGAGATCGACACGTCCTGCTACCTGGACGCGCAGCTCCAGCCCTGTGCCCACGAGCGCGCGGCCTTCATGCGCCTGTCGCTGAAGAAGATCCCCACCACCCCGCACGAGCGCACCGTGGCGCGCACCATGCAAGCCAACTGGATCGTCCCCGATGATGAAGTCGTCCGCACTCCGGCCCACACACCGACTCCCTCTGCCCCTGCGCAGTGGCTGGAGGCCGAGATGGCCGCGGCCACACCCGCCGCGTGACCTGTGGCCGCTGCCCGCCCTGGCGGCCTGGAGCCTGGTCTGGGGACAGTGGGCCGCGCTGGTGTGGCTGGGTGTGTCGGTGCAGATCGCCTTCGGCTGTGCGCTGGCCACCGGCACCGGTCTGGCGCTGATGCTGTCCTCGCCCTGGCGGCGAGGGATGGTCGCGACAGGTTTTCCGCTGTCGTTCGCGCTGGTCGGTCTGGCCAGCGGCCTTTCGGCACTGTGGTGGCTGCTGCCGCTGGCGGTGCTGGCACTGGCCTACCCGGCGCGGGCGTGGTCGGACGCACCGCTGTTTCCCACCTCTGCGGCTGCGCTCGACGGGCTGGACGAGCTGATCGCGCTGCCCGAAGGCGCACGGATCCTGGACGCCGGCTGCGGTCTCGGCCATGGCCTGCAGGCGCTGCGCCGCGTCTGGCCCCATGCACAGTTCGACGGTACCGAGTGGAGCCAGCCCTGGCGCTGGCTGGCGGCCTTGCGCTGCCCCTGGGCCACCGTGCGGCAGGGCGACATGTGGGCGCAGTCCTGGTCGGACCACGACCTCATCTACCTGTTCCAGCGCCCGGAAAGCATGCCGCGCGCCATCGAGAAGGCCCAGCGCGAGATGCGCCCTGGCAGCTGGCTGGTCAGCCTGGCGTTCGAGGCCCATGGCCAGCACCCTTACGCGCGCCTGCAGCACCCTGGACAGCGGCCCGTGTGGATCTACGCGATCCGTGACCATGGTGCAGCCACCACCCGCTCAAGTGCCTGCCGGGTCTGACCGATATGCAAATCACGGCGCTGGCCGTGAAGCCATCGCCATCTGAGGAAAAGGTCTCTCATGTTCGTCATCATCGGCTGGGCGGTTGCCATCGGCTGCATCTTCGGCGTCTATGCCCTGCACGGCGGCAACATGGGCGTCATCATGAAGGCACTGCCCTTCGAGATGCTCACCATCTTCGGTGGCGCGCTGGGCGCCTTCGTGGTCAACAACCAGACGAAGGTGCTCAAGGCGGTGGGCCGGGGGCTGTCGGGCTGCTTCAAGGCGTCCAAGCACTCCAAGGCCCGCGCGATGGAGCTGCTGGCGATGCTCTACGAGATCCTGCAGAAGACCCGCAAGGAGGGTCTGATGTCGATCGAGAAGGACATCGAGGATCCGCACGCCTCGGCGCTGTTCCAGAAGTTCCCCATCGTTGGCAATGACCACCACGTCACCGAATTCGTCTGCGACTACCTGCGCATGATGGTCTCGGGCAACCTGAACGCCCACGAGATCGAGTCCCTGATGGACACCGAGCTGGAGACCCATCACCACGAGGCCCATGGCGCTTCTGCTGCCGTCGCCCGGCTGGCCGGCGCCCTGCCCGCCTTCGGCATCGTGGCCGCGGTGCTGGGCGTGGTGAACACCATGGGCTCGGTCGGTCAGCCGCCGGCGGTGCTGGGCGGGATGATCGGCTCGGCGCTGGTCGGAACCTTCCTGGGGATCCTGCTGGCCTATGGGTTCGCGGAGCCGCTGGCCGGCTTGATGGAACAGAAGAACGACGAGGACAGCAAGGAGCTGCAGTGCGTCAAGACCGTGCTGCTGGCCTCGATGCAGGGCTACGCGCCACAGATCGCCATCGAGTTCGGCCGCAAGGTGCTGTATTCGACCGAGCGCCCGACCTTCACCGAGCTGGAACAGCACGTCAAGAAGAAGTGACCCCAGGAGATCCCCATGGCCGGTGACGCCAAGAAACTGCAACCCATCATCGTCAAGAAGATCAAGAAGGGCGGCCACGGTGCCCACGGTGGTGCCTGGAAGATTGCCTATGCCGACTTCGTGACCGCCATGATGGCCTTCTTCCTGCTGATGTGGCTGCTGGGCTCCACTTCGGAAGGCGACAAGAAGGGCCTGCAGGACTACTTCCAGTCGCCGCTGCGGGTGTCGCTGATGGGCGGTGGCACCGGGTCAGGCGACTCGTCGTCAGTACTGCGCGGTGGTGGCCAGGACATCACCCGAACCGGAGGACAGGTCAAGCGCGGTGATGTCGTGGCCGAGCGCAAGACCTACCAGCTCCAGGCGCTCCAGGCCAACCAGGCCGCCGCCGAAAAGCAGCGTCTGGAAAGCCTGCGCGACCGTGTCAAGGAAGTGGTGTCCAACTTGCCGGCACTGTCGGCGTTCAAGTCGCAGATCCGTCTGGACATGACCCGCGAGGGACTGCGCATCCAGATCGTCGACGAACAGAACCGGCCGATGTTCGACAGTGGCCTGGACCAGGTCAACCCCTACATGCGCGACATCCTGCGGGCCATTGGCGGCGTGCTGACCGAAGTGCCCAACAAGCTGACCCTCGAAGGCCACACCGACGCCCTGCCCTTCTCCGGGGGCATCGGCGGCTACAGCAACTGGGAACTGTCGAGCAACCGGGCCAACGCCTCGCGCCGAGAACTCATCGCGGGAGGACTGCAGGCGGACCGGGTGCTGCGCGTGCAAGGTCTGGCCGCCAGCGTGCCCTTCGACAAGCAGGATCCCCGCAGTCCGGTGAACCGCCGCATCAGCATCATCGTGATGACCCGCGAAGCCGAAGAGCGGTTTTTCGAGAGTGGCGACGCCCTCAACATCCACGCGATCCCCCCCGACGGCATGGCCTCAAGTCCGCAGTCCAGCGCCCGATAAACCCGAACACGGCCCCTACCCGCAGAAGGATTCCGCCATGCCCGCCTGCCAAGATCTCCGCTTTCTCGTCGTCGATGACTTCTCGACCATGCGCCGCATCGTGCGCGGCCTTCTCAAGGAGATGGGCTGCCAGCACATCGAAGAGGCCGAAGACGGCGTGATGGCACTGCAGGCGCTGCACGCCGGCCGCATCGACTTCGTCGTCAGCGACATCAACATGCCCAACATGGATGGCTTCGAGCTGCTCCTGCAGATCAAGCAGGATCCGGCGCTCTGCCACATCCCGGTGCTGATGGTGACGGCCGAGGCGCGCAAGGAAGACATCGTGCGGGCGGCCCAGACGGGTGCAGCGGGCTATATCGTCAAGCCCTTCACCAAGGCGACGCTGGAAGAGAAGCTCCACAAGATCATCCAGAAGATGCCGCTCATCGCCTGAGCCGGGAGCGCATGCCATGTCCCACTCTGCCCCGCCAGAGGCCATACCGGACGCAGTCCTGCGACAACTCGGCGAAATGACACGCAAGCTCCACGACACCATCGAAGCCCTTGGGCTGATGCCCGGCCTCCAGGCCGCCACCCAAGCCCTGCCAGACGCCCGCAGCCGGCTGCATTACATCGCCCGCAAGACCTCGGACTCGGCCCATCGGGTGCTGAACTCGGTGGACGACGCCAAGCTCGAACACCAGCGCATCAGCGCCGACACCCTGCGGCTGATCGAAGCCCTCTCCAGCAGCGCCAACCAGGAGCTGCAGGCCCGCGCCCAGCTGCAGGCCCTGGTCGAGCACGTGCGGTCTTCGACGGACCGCATCGACGCGCACCTGACCAACATCATGATGGCGCAGGACTTCCACGACCTGACCGGCCAGATCATCTCCAAGGTCGTCGTGCTGACCGATGAGCTAGAAGCCAATCTGGTCAAGCTGCTGCTGCAGATCGCGCCAGAGCAGTCCCCTGCCAGGCCAGCACCGGGCGTTCTCGCCGGCCCCGTGGTCGATCCGGCAGGCCGCACCGATGTCGTGAACGGCCAGGACGAAGTGGACGATCTGCTGGCGCGCATGGGGTTCTGAGCGGCGGACTGAACAGGGGCTGCGTACACTGCGGCGCTTGTTCACCGAGGCTGCTCCAGCCCACACAGGCCATGTCCGCACCACCCGAACTCCAAGCCACCTTTGCCGCCGCCGTCGCCGACTCGAAGCAGCTGCCCGAGCGTCCCGACAACCTGACGCTGCTGAAGATCTACGCGCTCTACAAGCAGGCCACCGAGGGTGACGTCCGTGGCGAGCGCCCGGGTTTCACCGACTTCGTGGCCCGGGCCAAGTTCGACGCCTGGGCCGCGCTGGCCGGCACCTGCGCCGACACCGCCCGCCAGGACTACATCGACCTCATCGAGTCACTGAAGTGACGGTGCGCTGAGCGCCGCGTCGCGCTCCCGCCTGGGCAGCGCGGCCAGCCGGCGCACTTCAGCGTGAAAGCGCGGCCAGTCCCGCCCCACCCGCTCGAACAGCCGCTCGAACGCTGGCACCTGCGCGTTGTAGGCCGCCAGCACCCCGAGCCTTGCGTTGTTGGCCCCATCGAACCAGGCATCGAAGGCCCGGTCGCCGCCCCAGGATGCATCCCGCCAACGTGCGTACTCGGCGCGCAGCTCGGCCAGCAGCCGCGCCTTCTCGCGGCGCTTGTCGTCGTCGCTGGCGCTGCTGCGGTAAAGCGTGTCCAGCCGCTCGCGGGCGCCCATCGTCAGCGTGCGGAATTCGGCCCGGCGCCGGTCGAGCGACTCCGTGGCACCGAGCTGCTCACTGCGGCCAGCCGATTGCAGCCACTGGCGACTGCCGATGCGCTCCACCGCCGTCGCATAGGACTCGTTGAACGTCGTGTCGCCGTCGGCGTAGGCGACCTGGTGCGACAGCTCGTGGAAGATCAGCCGCGCCAGATCGACCTCCGCGCCGCGCAGGAAGGTGTTGAGCAGCGGGTCGGCGAACACGCTGCCCGGCAGCTTGCCCAGCGTCGAATACGCCGGCACGCCGTAGACGCTGACCTCCCAGCCCTGCGCCCGCAGCGCGGTGGCCAGCGTCTCGGCCTCAGTCTTGTCGAAGTAGCCGCGGTAACCGACACAGCCCAGCACCGGGAAGCACCACGTCTTGAGCTTCAGCGACAGCTCGGGCGCGGCCACCACGTTCCACACCGCCGCCGGCCGGCCCAGGTCGGCGTAGCGGCGGTAGCTCGCGTTGTCCGGCAGCGCGAGGTGCCGGCTGGCGTAGTCGCGCAGCGTGCGGCTGAGTTCGAGGCGCTCGCGCACGTCGGCGTTGGTCGCCGGATCGGCCAGTACCGCGTCCACCGGCCTCGCAGCACTGAGCATCCGCAGATGCCCCGCCACCGATTGCCACAGGTAGCCCGGCCGCCACGCCGAATCGACATCGTCGGCCGCCGTCGTCGCGCAGCCTGACAGCACTGCCGTCAGCAGCAGCACCCACGCCGAGGCGCGAACCGCCCTCACCCGGCGGCCTCCACCTCGACCAGCACGTCGTAGAAACACGGCGCCGCGCCGATGTCGGTGAGCTGCTGGTGCGTGACCTCGTTGACGTTGGTGCCGCGCATGCCGAGCTTGCGCCACCAGATGCCCAGGCCGTTGACGACACCGGGGCGGGCGCGGGTGCTGACGCGGGCGGTGCAGTGGTAGCTGCCACGGTCGTTGAAGACACGCACGGGGGTGTGGTCGGCCAGGCCGCGGGCGGCGGCGTCGTCGGGGTGGATCTCGACGATCGGCTCGGCCTCGATGTCGCGCAGGCTCTTCACGTTGACGAAGGTCGAGTTGAGGAAGTGGCGGGCGGGCGGGGAAATCATCGCCAGCGGATACCGCGCCGCCAGCGCAGGCGCCGACACCACCGATTCGTAGGGCGGCACATGGTCCGGCAGCCCCAGCCCCGGCACGTCGATCTGCACCCGCCCGTCCTGCGTGGGAAACCCGCCCTCGGCGAACGGCGCATCCGCGATCGGCAGGCCCATCCAGCCCGGCGAGGCGTTCAGCGCCGCGTAGGTCACGGCGCCGCGCAGGGTCTGCTCCGCCAGTGCCTCGTCACTGTCGCGGAAACACGGCTCGTCGAAACCCATCGCCGCCGCGAGCCGGCGGAAGATCTCCGTGTTCGGCAGCGACTCGCCGAGCGGTGGAACCGCCGGCTCGTTGAGCAGCACGTCGGTGTGGCCGTAGCTGGTGTGCAGGTCGAGGTGTTCGAGTTGCGTCGTCGCCGGCAGCACGTAGTCGGCGTGGTCGGCGGTGTCGGTCAGGAAATGTTCGAGGACGACGGTGAACAGGTCTTCACGGGCGAAGCCTTGTACCACCTTGGCCGACTCCGGAGCGACGGCGACCGGGTTGCTGTTGTAGACGATGAGCGCCTCGACCTGCGGGCCGAACGCGGGCGAGGTGTCACGCAGCAGGTCGTCGCCGATGGTGCTCATGTTGAGGGTGCGCGGCGTGCGGCCGGCGAGCAGGTCGGGGCGCTGCCGGGCGGCGTCGTTGCGGACCATGCCGAACCAGCCGGAACTCGACAGCAGCAAGCCCCCTGCACGGTGCCGCCACGCGCCCGTCAGGCACGGCAGCAGCGCGATCAGCCGCACCGCATTGCCGCCGCCGCGCACGCGCTGCATGCCGTAGTTCAGCCGGATCGCCGCGGGCTGCGTCGTGCCCAGGTCGCGGGCGAGGTCGCGGATCTGCTCGACCGGCAGGCCGCAGACCTCGGCGGCGCGTTCTGGCGGCCACTGCAAGGCACGCTCACGCAGCGCGGGCCAGCCCTCGGCCTGCACATGGGCGTCGATGTACGCCCGATCCAGCCAGCCGTTCACGACCAGCTCATGCATCAGCGCCAGCGCCAGCGCACCGTCCGTGCCAGGTCGCAGTGCCAAGTGTGCGTGGCACTTGTCAGCGGTTTCGGTACGGCGCGGGTCGATGCAGACCAGCTTCGCGCCCGCCCGCTTGGCCTGCTGCGCGAAAGTCCAGAAGTGCAGGTTCGACGCGATCGAGTGGCTGCCCCAGATGACGATCAGCCGGCTCTCGGCGTAGTGGCGGACGTGCATCCCCACCTTGCCGCCGTAGGTCGCCGCCAGTGCGTCGCCACCCGCCGAGGCGCAGATCGTGCGGTTCAGCAGCGACGCGCCGAGGCGGTGGAAGAACCGCGCCGCCATGCTCTCGCCCTGCAGCAGGCCCATCGTGCCGGCGTAGCTGTAGGGCAGGATCGCCTCGGGATTGCGCGCTGCGATCGGCTTCAGCCGGGCGGCGATGTCGGCCAGCGCCTCGTCCCAGGTCACGGGGACGAACTGCCCGGCGCCCTTCGGCCCGACGCGCTTGAGCGGCGTCAGCACACGCTCGGAGTGGTAGGTGCGCTCGGCGTAGCGCGAGACCTTGGTGCAGAGCGCGCCGTGGGTCGTCACATGGTCGGCGCGGCCCTGGATGCGCACCACGCGCTCGGTGGCGAGGTCCACGCTGACCTGCATCGCGCAGGTGTCGGGGCAGTCGTGCGGGCAGGCAGCGCGGACCGTGCGCACGGCATGGGGAGCGGCTTCGGCGGGGGCATTCATGCCGCCATGATGGCATGGCCCTACATCTCATTGCTCAGCGAACAGTGTGTGTTGCCGCACCATCTGCATGAAATGGGGATAGATCTTGCGTATTCCGTACCCACTCAGGTGATCCCCATCGAAGAACAGTGGATACGCGCCGTCCATTGCCGAGCAAGAGTCACCAGGACACAGCACGTCGAAAGTATCCCAGACAATCACGTCAGGGTACTTTTCCTTCATCGCCGCGAGCGATTTCATCACAGGCTCTCTAAGCTGCATCAGATATTCCTTCTCCACAGTCAGGCCCGGCGCACAGATTGGGTTGCCACGATTGAACCAGTCTGAGCACCTGAATGCCGGCGCAGGAAACACCGGCTTCGGTGCGTCCATGATGACGGCGATGCCCGCAGAACGGAAATCATTGATGATTTTTTCGGCTTGAACGAAGGCCAGCTTCCGTTCTTCATGGGCTCGTGGACTGGACTGGTCAGCAAGAACTTCATTTCTGTCGAATGAAATCCATTGATCCCCAATGCGAGGCGTACGCAATGCACCCAGCAGCACGACATCTCCCGGCTTGGCTTGCGCGATGATCGACTTGACCGCTGATTCAGTCTTGCGCGCGCAATCCGGCGTGGCTGGCTTTCTCAGTGTCGCGCTGGAACAACCCAGCACGACATGCCGGCTAACGTTTGCCAAGCCATCGTGGTGCAGCATCGCGGCGAGATCAGAATAAGTCCAGGCGTGTGAGTCGCCAAGCAGATAGAGCGTCGAACGGCCGGGGAGTCGTGAGGGCGGCATCGCGTTCCAGCGCGTATCGGATTGCCAGATATCAGCGCGCTTGGTGATGGTCAAAGCAATGGTCGATCTCGCCGCGAAGACCCCGGCCGCAAGGACGGCCGAAAGGACGACGACTGCCACACCACCTGCCAGGATAGTGGATCGGGGCAAGGCCAATAGCACCTTGCTGTTGCGCACAGGATTCTCGACGAGGTGGTGCGAAGCCATGGCAAGAATCATGGTCACACCCGCGGCCGCCACCAGAGAACTCATCAGATCAGCACCAACCGTCCAGCGCAGCAAGACGATCACGGGCCAGTGCCAAAGGTACAGAGAATACGAGAGGCGCCCGACATAAGTGACTGCAGAGTTTTCCAGAAGATATCTTGAAATATCTGATCTTCCAGATGTCACCCCAACGATGACCAGGGCAGACGCCAAGACTGGAAAAATTGCGCCCGGGTAAGGGAAGCCCGACTTCTCCGTGACACAGGCCGAGATCAGGATACCGATCAGACCAGCGGATGTCATGATATTTGCGCTGGTTCTCCTGAAATCCGACCACATTCCGTGGCCTTGCGCCATCGCGAGGATCGCTCCCACGCCCAGCTCCCAAAAGCGACTGGGCAGAAGATAATACGCTCTTGTTGGCGAGGTGCTGGAGTCCCACGCGGCGCAGGCGAACGAAAGAGCGGTGACCGCCAAGATAGAAATACCGCTCCAGATGCTTGCACGAGACCCACGCGCTTGACTGACCAAATACATCCACAGGAGAACAGGGAACACGAGGTAGAACTGCTCTTCCACTGCAAGAGACCACGTGTGCGTGAACGCGTTGTAATCCACTCTCGGAGAGAAGTAGCCATCATCGAACATGATGAGTGCGAAGTTCGACAAGCCGAAGAAAGCCGCCAGACCAGTCTTGGCATTTGTCTGGCTGATATGGGCCTGCGGCACCAGCAAGGTGTATGCGAGTGCTGTAGTCAACGCGCAGGCGATCAAGGCAGGGTAGATGCGCAGCAACCGACGTGCATAGAAGCCGACGAAGAAACTCTTGCGCCCTTGAATGCGTGTCCGCAGGAGACTTGCCGTGACAACATGGCCCGATATGACGAAAAATACATCCACGCCGACGAAGCCCCCCGGCAGCAGGGGGGCCGCAAAATGGAAGATGATGACCATCAAAACGGCTATGGCACGAAGGCCATCAATACCAGAAATATGTCCGAAGGACTGGGATCCGCTGGCTGTCGTTGGCTGATGCCGATCGTGACCAATAGTTACCGACATTTCTTATTCTCGCCTGCAATTAAAAGATGCCGCATGAGGGTAGCAGAATTCCTTGTAAATTCACACCTGAAGTTCAGGGGACCATCATTTGGCCCTCAACCACGGACGACTGAATCGTGTTATTTTCCGCATCCCGGCTGATGGCACTCTGCAGACCAAAGTGCAGCACGGCCATGGAATCAAGCGGTTGATCCGATGGGACAAGAATATTCAAGCCGGAACCTTGAGGATGCGAACGCAGCGTTTCAGGCTGGACTCCACCGAGAAAAAATGGTGCCAAACAAGAAAACCGCCTTTCGGCGGTTTTCTTGTTCTCGTGGCAGCGATCGTCGTGCTCAACGCGGCAGCGTCGTCGCCCCCATCAGGAACTGGTCCACTTCCCGCGCAGCCTGCCGCCCTTCGCGGATGGCCCAGACCACGAGCGACTGCCCGCGCCGCATGTCCCCGGCCGCGAACACCTTCGCCACGTTGGTCCTGTAGCCGCCGTCCTGGTCGGTCGTGGCCTTGGCGTTGCCACGGACATCCTTGGCCACGCCGAACGCCTCCAGCACCGTCGCCACCGGGTTCACGAAGCCCATTGCCAGCAGCACGAGGTCGGCCTTGTATTCCTTCTCCGTGCCGGCAATCTCGACCAGCTTGCCGTCCTTGAACTCGATGTGGACGGTCTTCAGTCCGACGACCTTGCCGTCCTTGCCGAGGAATTCCTTGGTCGAGATCGCGAACTCGCGGGCCAGGATGCCCTTCTCGGCGCTCTCGTCGTGGCTGGACGAGGTGCGCAGCTTCAGCGGCCAGTAGGGCCACACCAGCGGCTTGTTTTCCTGCTCGGGCGGCTGCGGCATGACCTCGAACTGGGTCACGCTCACGGCGCCGTGGCGGGTGCTAGTGCCCACGCAGTCGCTGCCGGTGTCGCCGCCGCCGATGACGATGACGTGCTTGCCATCGGCGCGGATCGGCTGCTTCACCTCGCCACCATGGTTGACCTTGTTCTGCTGCGGCAGGAGTTCCATCGCGAAATGGATGCCCGCCAGCTCGCGCCCTGGCACCGGCAAGTCACGCGACTGCTCCGAGCCACCCGTCAGCAGCACGGCGTCGAACTCGGCCTTCAGTTGCTCGGCGCTGACCGTTTCCTTGGCCCAGTTCGTGATCTTGGAACCTTCGGGCCACGCCCCGACCAGCGTGTTGGTGCAGAAGACGACGCCCTCGGCGGCCATCTGCTGCACGCGGCGGTCGATGTGCGACTTCTCCATCTTGAAGTCGGGGATGCCGTAGCGCAGCAGCCCGCCGATGCGGTCGTTCTTCTCGAACAGCGTCACGTCGTGGCCGGCGCGGGCCAGCTGCTGCGCCGCCGCCATGCCGGCCGGGCCGGAGCCGACGACCGCGACCTTCTTGCCGGTCTTGGCCTTCGGTGGCTGCGGCACGACCCAGCCCTCGGCCCAGGCGCGGTCGATGATCGCGTGCTCGATCGACTTGATGCCCACCGCGTCGCCGTTGACGTTGACCACGCAGGCGGCCTCGCACGGCGCCGGGCAGATCCGGCCGGTGAACTCGGGGAAGTTGTTGGTCGAGTGCAGGACCGTGATCGCGTTCTGCCAGTCGCCCTGGAAGACCAGGTCGTTGAAGTCCGGGATGATGTTGTTGACCGGGCAGCCGTTGTTGCAGAACGGCGTGCCGCAGTCCATGCAGCGTGCGGCCTGGACCTTGGATTCGTCGACCTTCAGGCCGATGACGAATTCCTTGTAGTTCTTCAGGCGCTTTTCGACCGGTTCGTAGCCCTCTTCGAGGCGCTCGAACTCCATGAAACCAGTGACCTTACCCATGGTGCGTTGACTCTCGCAAATGTTCGGT